>NZ_JBHSBP010000009.1:0-316235 GCF_042650725.1 Micromonospora sp. GCM10011541 | reverse complement strand
TCAAAGACCAACGCGGGTTGATCGGAACTCCGGCCAACCCGCGTTTAACACCAGTCACCTAGGCGTCTTCAGTCAGCTCAAGATCACCGGAAGCTGCCGGAGGGCGAGCGGGTTCGGGTGGCGTATGCCGTCAGCATCGGCGCGATCAAGCGCGCCCACCTGTCCACCGACCCGATCAAGGACTACGTCTCATGTGGTGCGCACGGCTCCGGGCTCGACGGCTACTCCGCCAAGTGCGCGGTCGCCGGGCTGGCGCGACGAGCCCTGCGTGGCGTATCCACTGCGTCGGCGAGGTCCAACGGCAGGGCCTCGGCAAGATCGGCCCGCTACACCACGCCGGACAAACCAACATCGCCAAAGCCCTACGCCACAACGCCCGAAATCACCGCAGACCTCTGCCACTCCTCGGCATCACGTGACCAAACCGAGAAATCCCTACCTTGATCTTGCGGAGGCCCTGAAGGGCGACCGCACCTGGACTATATGCATGATTCCGTCGAGACGTTCCAGGTCGGCCAGCACGTGTAGCCCGGTGATGCGGTCGCCGTCGATGGTCAGGGGCAGGGAGAAGGGCGGTGTGTCACGAAGGCGCTGGCCCCACATGACGCACGAACACCATCATTTCGGACGATCTGCAACGTCCTTCTACCGCGGACGTCAGAACTCGAGGACGTACTTGACCCCACCAGAGCGGCCGCCCGCGACCTGGTCCGCGATCGCGGCGCCGTCCTTGATTGGTGTCGTCTGGACGTCAAATCTCAGTTCGCCGGAGGCGGCAAGTGCCGCGAGTTCGCCGAGTGCACGTCCGTCGGGCTGCACGTAGAGGTCCGAGGTGGTGATTCCGCGAATCGGGTCGGGTGCGTCCGAGGTGATGGAGGTGAGGCGGCCTCCGTCGGTGAGCAGTCCGATCGCGTCCTCGGCGGTGCCTGTCGCGGCGATGAGGACGGCGTCGAATCGGCGATCGCTCTTCTGCGCCCAACCGTCAGCGTGGGTGTCGATGACCTCGCTGGCGCCGAGGGCGCGGAGCTGATCGGCGCGGGCCGGCCCGGCACCGGCGACGATGTCGGCGCCCCGGAGGTGGGCGAGTTGCACGGCCAGTGACGCGGTGGGGCCGGACGCTCCGACGACGAGCAGGCGGGTGGTGGCGTCGACCTGGAGCTCGTCGAGGGCCTGCTGGGCGGTGAGCCCGGCGACCGGGAGTGCCGCCGCAATCTCCGGAGCCAGGTTCTCGGGCAGTCGTGCGACGTGCGCGGAACGGACTAGGACGCGCTCTGCCCAGGTGCCGCTGCCGCCTGGCAGGGGCGCCTCGTGGACCAGCACGAGGTCTCCCGTGCGGAATTCCGTCTCGTCCGGGCCGGTCGCGGTGACGCGGCCGACGGCTTCGACGCCCAGAGCTGCGGGCGGAACGAGGCCGACGTCCCATCCGCCCGTGTGAAGCAGGGCGTCCCACGGCCCGATCCCTGCCGCGACCACCTCCAGGACGAGCTCGCCCGCGTCAGGCTGGCGGGGGTTCGGAAGGTCGAGGATCTCCAGAGCGCCGTTGGCGGCTCGAACACCGAGTCCGATCATGGTTCTTCCTTCTGTGTTGATTCTGTTCGTGCGTGTTTCGGGTTTCAGGCAGCCGGGTTCGTGCTCGGGTCCACGGGCCGCTTGGATTTCGGGAGTTTGTCGACCACGAGCCGGTAGGAGTCGGTGACGAGTTCCTTCACCAGGTTCTCGTCGAGGCTGGGCCCACCTGCTGCCGTGATCCAGTGCTTCTTGTCCATGTGGTAGCCGGTCGTGATCTCTGCGTACTGCTCGCGCAGCCCAACGGCCTCGTCCGGATCGGCCTTCAGGATCACGACGGGGTGTCCCGGCATGTCGGTCATGAGCATGAAGACCTTGCCGCCCACCTTGTACAGCTCCCAATTCGGGCCGACACGGTGCTCGAACGTCACGTCCGGCAGCTCTGTCGCGTACTCGTTCGCGACCTTCTGGAGTTCCTGTCCGTCCATAGCTGATCAACTCCTCTAGCGATCGGTTCGCCCGGGCCGGGCCGCTCAGGCGAAGGTGAACAGACGCTCGGGCTCGAACCGCGACACCGGGGTCTTGTACTGCTTCGCCTCGTCGGGGTAACCGAGCGCGAGCAGCACGGTGGTGGTGTATCCGGTCGCGCGGATGTTGAAGGCCTTGTCCACGCTGATCGGGTCGAAGCCTTCGAGCGGCATGGCCTCGACGCCGAGCTCGGCGGCTGCCATCATCGTCAGACCCATCACCATGTAGGTCTGCTTCTCCATCCAGTGGTAGGTGTCCTTGTAGCTGTATTTGCGCAGGCTCACGAAGTCACGGGTCATCGATTCCCACCGCTCCTGCTTGGCCTCATCTGCGAACCGGCCGTCGGCCCGCTCCTTGGCGAACACCGCTTCGAGGTGGTGCTCGGGCACATCGACCCGAGTGGTGAGGATGATGGTGTGCGAGGCGTTGAGGATCTTCTCGGCGTTGTCCTGGAACCGCTCGCCGAGGTTGGCCGCCAGCCGCTCCTTGACCTCCTGAGTGGACACGACGTAGAAGTGATTCGGCTGGATGTTCGTCGACGTGGGAGCCGAGCGCAGGAACCTCAGCAGCTGCTGAAGAGTCTCATCCGGGATCGTCTTGCTGCCGTCGAAATACCGGCTGAGGTGCTTGGGCCTGCGCGACCGCCAGCACCCGGCCCGCGCCCTCCACTCCCAGCGCCGCCGGAGGCCGCAGCCCCACCTCCCAGCCGGCGTCGTTGAGCAGCCGATCCCACGCTCCCACTCCGGCCGCCTCGACCGCCACCAGGATCTGACCGGGACCGGGAGACGGTGGGTCGGGCAGATCCAACAGGACGACGTCCCCATCCGCCCCGGACACTCCACATGCCTTCATGAATATCCTTTCGATCGGCCCGGCCGACCGGGAGGTGCAGACCGCAATCCCTGACGCCTGGAGCAGCGCCGAGCCCAGGACGCCGAGCGAGACACCCCGCGTGTCCCCTTCTCACGATATGACCTGCATTTCCCGATCGCACCCAATCATCAGGACGGTGTAGGTGCCAAAAATGTCGTCCGGGCAGCTCAGGCGGCGTGTCGGTATTCGCCGAGTCGGTCGCGTCGTCGGATGTCGAGGTGGTCGATTCGGCCCGGCTTGGCGATCGGTTGGGGGATCGGGCGTAGGGGTGCCGCGGCGCGGAGCGTGCGGTGGGGCCGGTGCTCGTTGTAGAAGGCTTCGTGCTCGCGGAGCGCGTGGAGAAGATGGGCCCTGTTGCGTTGCCGGTTCGGTGTGCGCGTTGTACCCGGTATCGGGTTCGGAGTCAGACCGCTCGGGCGAGTTCGGTGAACGCAGCGGCGATGCGTCGTACCGGTGGAACATCGACGGCGATCGAGTAATAGCCGCGTCGCAGGTTCTGCGTGAAGGCGTGGCCGGCGATGATCACTCGTGCTGTCTGGTCCGTTCGTAGTCCGCGCATCGACCGCAGCCGGTGTTTCAGCCGGCTGTGATCGGCCTCGATCGGATTGTTCGCGTACCGTTCGACGTGGTGCCATGCCTGCGGAATCAGCTCATCGAGCACTCTGGGGTAGACCGTCGCGGCGTCGGTGACGACCTCGCTCGGTGTCACCTTCATCGTCGACGGCGCGCGTCGGAAGAACTGCCGAGCCGCATCAGCGTCCCGTCGAGGGGAGACGAGCAAATCGACGACCTGCCCGTACTGGTCGACCGCTCGGTACACGTACCGCCACACCCCGTTGACCTTCACGTACGTTTCGTCCACGAACCACCGGTCACCCGCCGAGTGGCGGGCAAACCGGGCGGCGTCGGCCAGCAGCGGCGTGAACCGCTGCACCCACCGGTAGACCGTGACGTGATCGACCCCGACCCCGCGTTCAACCAGCAACCCTTCGACATCGCGGTAGGACAGGTTGAACCGCAGGTACCAGCGGTACGCGACGACGATCACCTCGGGTGGAAAGCGAAAGCCAGCGAACGCCGACTTCGGCGGCTGCCACGGGCGAGAACGAGTCGACGCCTTCACAGGTCAAGTCTGCCTCGATCTTGCCGACGCTCAATGCAACAGAGCCCTTGTGCGCCACTTCAGGGCCATCGTTCGAGAGAAGTCGTCGAGATGTTTGAGGTCGAGCTCCTTGAGATCTTCCAGCTTTACGGCGACGCGCCAGTCGTCCAGTTGCTTCGGGAGTTGCGTCCGCAAGTAGTCGTGGAGAGCGGCCACCACCACCGGGATGCCCTGCAAGTTCCGGCGGAGATGCTCCTGTCGCGGTACGCGGTGGGGTTTGTCCCGATTACTCATCGGACTGGCTGATCGTGTCGGCGTGCGGGTTGGGTGCGGCGATGACGGTGAACAGGGTGGCGATGAGGGCAAGTGCGCCGTACCCGAGCGCGATCTGCGGTAGCGAGAAGGTGTTGGAAAGTTGGCCGGAGATGAGGCTGGGAATGGTCGCGCCGCTGTAGCTGAGGAGATACACCACGGCGAAGATCGGTGCCCGGTCGGCCACAGTACTGCCCCACAGCAGGCCGCGGATGGCGGCGCTAATAGCGATGCCCTGGGCCGCCCCGGCGACGATAGTTGCGGCGATGAACAACGGTAGTGCGCCGGCGGTGATCGCTGTGATGATGCCGATCCATCCGGCGAGGAAGGCCGTCATGCCAAGGCGTTGAGCTCCCGCTGGTGTGAACCGGCCCCCGAGGGGAGCGCCCAGAGCGCTGGTGGCCATGTAAGCGGCGAACACCAGTCCCAGGACGAGTGAGCTGTTGGTACGGAGTTGATCTTCGACCAGTGCGGGCACGAAGGCTTGGTAGAACGCCCCGGTCGCCCAGGTGGCCAGGAACACCGCGGCCGCGACAGCGAGCAAATGCCTGACCCGGGCTGGTACCCGGACCCTGGGTCGCAGTGATCGCCAAGCGCCCGGCATCGGAGTTACGGTTTCCGGGCTGATGGCAATGAGCGCGGCAGACACCAGGAGGAGGCCGATGACAACCAGGAAGATGAGGTCGCGTGGCCAGGGGCCGAACTGGATCAGGGCGCCCGAAGCGATGGCACCCACGGCAAGGCCGAGCATGACTGTCTGACTGGAAGCGACAGAGGCCAGCCAAGCCGGCCTGGCGGGTGCGGCGTCGACAATGTAGGCGGCCAGGCTGCTACTGGCGAGCCCAGCACCGAGGCCCATCAGGACCCGACCGGCGATCAGGATGCCGATATCGTGCACGTTCAACAGCAGGACACAGCCCAGCACAAGCAGGACCAGGCTGGCGATCGAGGTGGGCCGTCGACCGAGATGACTGGACAGCCGTCCCAGCACCAACAGTGTGGTGAGAGTGGCGGCGGAGTACGCGACGACGGTCATTGAGATGCCGGCGTTGGTGAACCCCTCCTCGGCCCGGTAGATGTTGAACAAAGGAATCGTCGAGCCCACCGCGGCAAACGCGGCCACCAGGGAGACCACCGCGGAAATGAATGCCAGCCGGAGCGTTCTGTCCCGGCGGCCCAGGTTGGTCGCCGGTGTCATGTGTTGCAACCAGCCGTGCCTTTCTCGTGTTCTGAACCAGCCCGGTGTCTCTGGAGTATTCGGGTTGCGCACGCCGACGTAGCTGGGCGTTGTGGAGGTGTCGGTAAGCCAGGCCGCACTGAGACGATGTCGGTCATGGACCGTACGTGTGCTTGAGTGCGTCCTGGGCGTCACACCACGCCTGCGCGCTTCCGCAGGGAAGTCCTCGGGAGGTGTCCATCGTCGTGGGCTGGGCGTGCCGGAGAGGATCACGAGGAGGCGGCTACACCGGTATCGACTCCGCTGATCTTGTTCGTAGCCCTTCTCGTCCGTGGTGAATATGGGAGCAAGGCCACCAGCGGCCTCGGCTCGTGGGCCGCGTCGCGATCAGCAGCGTCGCAGGCGCGGTTAGGCGCCCGGAGCGATCGCACAGGCTGCGACACAGACCCAGGTGCCCTCACGCTTCTGGTACGTGTCCGTGTACAGAGCTTCTTGCTCCACTCCATCGGAGAGCATGGTGTACGTGGCGCGGCCGTGGATCAGAGCAACGTCACTGAGGATGCGGATCTTGAAGTCGCGCAGAGCGAGGTCTTTGAAGGGTCGGGGCTTGGCGATGTATTCGAGGAACTCCTCGCGGTTGCGGGTGACACCCGGAGTCTGCACGATGAAATCTTCAGCGAGCAGCTCGCTGAAGCGCTTGGCGTCGCTGGCCTGGTCCGCCTGGTTGTAGTCGAGGTTGAGCTGTTCGAGGATCGCCAAATCTTCGGCGGACTGCTTGGTGTCGTTCATTCTTGCTCCTTCTCCGTGCGGTATCTCCGATTCGGTGAGTGCGCCGCACTTCTGTCGTGCGTGGTCCAGCATCGGCGCAGTCGACTCCGCGACTGATGGCTCCTGCGTGCTCCGTCCTCGAATCGCGGCGGGTGGTTGGACCGATGAGTTCGGTCGATCCCTCGACCATGAAATAATAGGACGATTGAGTCCAGTTTAGGATCTCGCGGCACTGTTCGGCAAGCGTGAGCGCTTGGTCCTGGCTGTCCCGAGTCTGCGACCTGACCCGCTGGTGCACACGATCACCCGCCATCCTCCAGCAGCGCTTCCGGCCACCCACGTCTGGACTCTAGAGTCCTGTTTGCGGCTGAAGTGTAGCAGTGTCTCGACGGCCGATTCGAGATCACGCGGTCTGCTAGCTCGTCCAGTTTCGGCTGGGCGGTGCCACGAGTAGTAGGGCACCCCGTCGACTGTGTCGTCGTCCCAGCACTGCACGAAGACGCATCCGAGCGAACCGGCCATCTCCGTCATTGCCTGCTCGGTGCGCCCGCCGACCTCCGGCTTCGTGAGGGCGGCGGGATCGAGGACCTCGATGTTCCACACGATCCAGTTGAGGCTGTCCAGCTCGTCGCTATCCTTGGGCCCGTATGTGGTCATCCAGTGGCTCCGGGGGCATCGCCGGTAACCCGGACGGGCCTGAGGTTCGCGACATCCCCTGCCCGGTCGCCCGGGACTCGCAATTTGGCTTGGTAGATCATCATTTCCGTCCTCAGGTGGTTCGCCGGCCGGGCCGCCACGGCCGAAGCCCACATTCAGCAGCCTAGCGGCCTGCGCCGCCCGAGCTGGATGCTTCAGCTCGGCTGGCCGATCCTGGCCGGCGGGGCCGGCTCGACGTACCGCCGGCACGCCGCCCGCGTGCCTGCCGGCGCGCCCGCGCGGTCGCACGTCCGGACCTGGAGCCGACCGAGCCGTGCTGTCAGCCCTGTCTCGGCTGCTGCCTCGTACCCGCTGGTCGACGTTCTTCGTCACCCCGGCCACCTTGCTGTGGTGGCACCGTGAGCTGGTCGCCCGGAAGTGGACCTACCCGCAACGACGACCCGGGCGTCCTCCGATACGGGCCGAGATCCGTGCCCTGGTGCTGCGCCTGGCCTGGGAGAACCCGACCTGGGGCCACCGCCGGGTGCAGGGCGAACTGCTCAGGCTTGGCTATCGGGACGCGGCCAGCACGGTGTGGACCATCCTGACCGCTGCCGGCGTTGACCCGGCTCCGCGTCGCGACGGGCCGACCTGGACCAAATTCCTGACCACCCAGGCCAAAGGCATGCTCGCCTGCGATTTCCTGCACGTGGACACGATCGGTCTGACCCGCATCTACGTCCTGTTCCTGATGGAGATCGGCCACCCGGCGAGTTCACATTCTCGGCGCCACGAGGCATCTGACAGGGGAGTGGGTCACTCAGCAGGCCCGGAACCTGATGTTGGATCTCGGCGACCGAGTCGCCCGGTTCAGGTTCTTGATCCGCGACCGTGACAGCAAGTACACCGCCGCCTTCGACGACGTCTTCACCGCCGAAGGCATCGAGGTCCTGCGCACTCCGCCTCGGGCGCCGAGGGCGAACGCGTACGCGGAGCGGTGGGTACGCACGGTCCGCCGTGAATGCCTCGACCGGATGCTGATCTACAACCAACGTCACCTACTGGCCATCCTCGAGGAGTACGTGGCCCACTACAACGACCACCGGCCACACCAAGCCCGGCACCAACAACCGCCCAACGCCGCGGACACGCCGCCCCCATCGGTCGCCGACCTGACCGCCGCACGAGTGCGCCGCAGGAAGATCCTCAACGGACTGATCAACGAATACTCCCAGGCCGCGTAGCTGTGACCGACTTTCCGAGCGGTACACGCTTGGTCTCACCCGAAGAGAAGAGGTCTTCGTCATTCTCATTGCTGGCCGGGCTGGGCGTGGGTGCTGCCGTCACACTCGTGGTCATGATCGTGGCAACTTTCTGGTGGCGTAGCAGGCCGCGCCGCGGAGCCCGCCTCACGGCAAGGGGCGCGTAACCCGGTGAAGCATTGCTCGGCATCGGGTTCATTGTTCAGCCCGCAAGGCGCGATGTTGTGCAGGTGGGCGATGCCGGACGCCTCACCGCCCGATGTGCTCTCATGTTCGAGACGGCATCTTGGTCGCCTTCCTCACCTAGTGGCGGAGTTCGTCACATCCGCTGCCACCGACATTGCATCGAGTGCCCTGGAGCGAACGGAGATGAGTGTGCAACCGACGTGGCTCGTGATGCTTTCGTGGGCTGTGCTCTTTGTGGGGTTGGCCAGCACCGCCGTTGTCGCTGTTGACCAATTTGTTTTTGGATATCGTCAGCCGGTCAAGGTCATGGAGATAGTCTGGCCAGCGACCGCCCTCTACCTTGGCCCAGCAGCCGTCCTGGCCTACAGAAAGTGGGGTAGACCCCAGTCTCCCCGGTGGCTGGACCGGCACGGCAACCCGCCCAGGAGGTCGCGACATGCTCCTACGATAATCCAAACTTATCATTGTGCGACGCACTGCACTCTGGGTGTCATCATTGCTACGCCTATCACCTACGGCGTTGGCCTCGAAATATCCGGCAGCACACTGTGGCCCGAAGTCGTCGGCGACTATGTAGGCGCAGTGGCCATAGGCGTTGCATTTCGCTACTCTGCTGAGGCTCACACGGGTGGTCGAAGAGCGTGGGCCGCAATGCGGAAATTTCTCAGGAGCGACCTGCTGACCGTGTCCGTCTTCGAGCTCGCCCTATTAGGTTGGCTGGCGCTAATGCATTTTTTTGTTTTCCACGAGACCCTGCGGGCTGGTAGTCCGGTGTTTTGGCTCATTATCCAGGTCGGGCTGATCATCGGCTTCTTCGCCGCTTGGCCGCCAACCTCGTTGCTGATCCGCCGCGGCGTCAAAACGGAATTGCTGGGCACGCCGCAGTAGGTGGTGATGCGCCGACGCCCTGGGGCGGAGGGGTGCACGTTGAGCTTGGTGTCGCGCAGCACGGCGAACGCCAGCGCGACGGCGGGCCACCGGTGGGCGTACTCGCCCGGGTGCAGCCGCTCGCCAGCGACGATCCACGCCCGGCGGTGCCGGCGCATGTCCTCCACCAGATGTACCGCGCCGATCCGGTTGAGGGCGGCCAGGAGCACCCGGCGCAGCGGCCGGGACACCGGGGCGATGCGGGGCCGGCGATCAGCGACTCGCCGCCCGAACGGGCGACCAGGAACCGGAGCACGTCGGTGGCGGTGTCGACCAGCGCGGCCACGTGCGCCTCGACGGCGGCCGGGTCGACCGGGTCTGCGAGTAGCCACGCCAGAACCGGGCCTTCGTCTCCCGGACGGGCACGGCGGCGCGCAGCCACGACACGTCGGTGCGGTCCTCGGCGGCGAGGCGCAGGTTCAGGTCGTCCACGTCCGTAGGCGACAGCGCGGTCCGCCCGGCGAGTAGCGTCGCCAGCTCGGTGCCCGCGTCGCCGCGGAGGCTGCCGTTGAGGTGCAGCACCCGGAGCCGGACCGCGGTCAGCGCGGCGGTGCGGGGCAGCCGCAGCGCGGTGTGCAGCACGGCCCGGTGCTCGGTGGCGTTGAGGTGCGCGCCGGAGAACATCGCGGCGATCCGGTCGGTCAGCCCGACCCGCTCGGCCAGCGCGGTGAGCAGTTACAACGTGGTATCGGTGACCAGGTTCCTGCTGTAGTCCACGTAGCAGTCGGCCATTTGGAGGGCCAGCCGCTCGCCCCGATGCGGGTCGGCGGCGAGCAGGTCACGCAGATGGACCCCGCGGATCTCATCGACATGCCTGCGCAGGGCCTGCCACTCGGCGGTGCTGGTGATGCCTGCCACCATGAAGATCGGCGTGCGAGCCGGCCGCCGACACTCCTGGACGCTGATCCCGGCCTGACCGGAGCCGGCTTCGATGCGCAACGACCGGGGCGCGTCCCCCAAAAGGGGCGCCAACCTGCCCGACCGGCAGGGCATGGTGGTTGCATGACGACATCGCCTCCGAGCGCCCCCCGGTCCCGTGGCCGACCTTCCCGCCGCCGGGGACCGCGTCTCCCAGACGTTGCTGCTGCTGGGCGGCACCGGTGACCTGGCCGCGCGCCTGCTGCTGCCCGGGCTCGGCCGACTGGTGGCCACCGGCGCCCAGCCCGGCCTCACGCTGATCGGCAGCGGCAGCGGCAGCGGCACTGAGGACTGGGACGACGAGCGGTGGCGCCGCCGCGTGGCCGACGCCTTCGCGACGGTCGGCGCCGACGGTCCCCGGGCGACCGAGGTCGTCCGGACCAGTCGGTACGTCTCGGCCGACGTCACCCGCGAGGAGGACCTGCGGCGGCTGCTGACCGATTGTCGCGGCCGTCTGGTGATCTTCTTCGCGCTGCCACCGATGATCACCGCCCGGGCCGCCGCCGCGCTCGCCCGCATCGGCCTGCCGCCCGGCACCCGGCTGATGTTGGAGAAGCTGTTCGGCACCGACGCCGTCTCGGCGCGGTCCCTCAACGGCATCCTGGCCGGGCTCGTCCCGTAGGACCAGGTGCACCGCATCGACCACTTCCTCGGCAAGTCCACGGTCGTGAACATCCCCGGGCTGCGCTTCGCCAACCGGATCTTCGAGCCGGTGCTCAACTCGGCGCACGTGGCCTGCGTGGACGTCGTCTTCGACGAGACCCTGGGCCTTGAGGGCCGCGCCGGCTACTACGACGGCGCTGGCGCGCTCGTCGACATGGTGCAGAGCCACCTGCTGCAGGTCCTCGCGTTGATCGCGATGGACGCCCCGCCCACACTGGATGCCCGGGACCTCCGCGGCCGCAAGGCACAGGTGCTGCGGGCCACGCGGGTATGGGACGGCGACCCGGTGCGATGGAGCAGGCGGGCCCGGTACACGGCCGGGGAGGCGGCCGGGCGGCGGCTGCCCGCCTACGCCGACGAGCCGGGCATCGACCCGAACCGGGGGACCGAGACGCTCGCCGAGGTGGTGCTGGCCGTGGACACCTGGCGCTGGGCGGGCGTGCCGTTCCGGCTGCGGTCCGGCAAGGCCCTGGCCGGCAAACGCGAGGAAGCCGTCGTCACCTTCAAACAGCCGCCCCGGGTACCCACCGGGCTGACCGGCTACGAGCAGCCGGACCGGCTGCGGATCGGCTTCGGGCCGGACCGGCTGGGCCTTGACGTCAACATCAACGGTCCGGGCAACCCGCTGGAGCTCGATCAGGTGAACCTGGCGGCCGACTTCGGGCCGGGGGAGCTGCCGCCGTACGGTGAGGTGCTGCGCGGGGCCTTCGAGGGCGACCCGGCGCTGTCGGTGCGGGGCGACACCGTCGAGGACTCCTGGCGCATCGTGGAGCCGGTGCTCGAGGCATGGCGGGCGGGAGCGGTGCCGTTGCAGGAGTACCCGGCGGGCAGTCACGGCCCGGGCGACTCCCTCCTGACCCCGGCGCCCGGCGAAATGCGTCGTCACTGAGGACGATCTGGGCCGCCGATCATTCGGACGCCCGGAGGCCCCCAGTCACCTGGAGGCCGGCGTTGTCTACCTGTCGTGGCGGATGCTGATGATCGGGGTCGGCGCGGCGCGCCGACGAGGACGCTGCTGCTCTCGGCGGCCCCGGACCGGCAGGCCGGCACCGGCGGGGAAGTGAGCAACGCGACGCGCAGGCTGGGAACCACCGCCGGGCTCGCCTGGAGCCTTGGCGACGGGATCCGCCGGCTTCCACACCGGATTCGTCGTGCTGACCGCCTTCGCGTTCACCGGTCTGGTCGCCTCGTCGCCGCCGGGCGGCGCGCGCCGTGACCGCGCGGCCGTCACCGGCGGCACCGTGCATTGCGCCGAGCGGCGACCAGGGGCGGTGGGCAGACTTCACCTACGTGCGCAGAAGGCAGAGTTGCGCCAGCGTCGGCGCCCGCACCCGAATCCAGGCGCGATGCCGTGGGCGGCCGGCGGCCAGCACGACCGCGATGAGACGGCGGGCCGGCTGTCGGTCGAGCAGCATCACGCCGACCACTCCGACCAGCAACGCCAGACACGCGCCCAGCAACTCGCCGCCCATGCCGGACGGGTTGTCATCGCTGGCAATGATCGTCGGGCCGCTGCCCCGGAAGACGACCACGGTCCGCTGACGATGACGTCGGCCGGCCGGGCGCCGTGTTCGTCGAGCAGTTCGGGAGGGCGGCGGCGGCCGCGCACAGCACCTCGACCTTCGGGAAGCGGCGGGCGAGCCTCGCCGCCAACCGCTCGTTCAGCTCGATCGCGAGATGCCGGCCGCGACCACCGAGGCGTTGCTGGATGACCGAGGTGAACGTCCCGGTGCCCGGTCCGAGCTCGACCTCCACCGGCTCCCCGTGCTCTGGAATCGGCGCCATCGTCTGCGCCGCCAACCGGGCGGAACTCGGCGTCACAGATGCGGCCCGCATCGGCTGCCGGATGAACTCCCGCAGAAAGATGGTGCCGCCGACCGACTCCGGCAGGCCAGTCAGAACTTGGATTCGCCGGGTCCGGCCGTTAACCGGTCATGCCGGAGAGGCGGTGGCGAGGCTGTGGACATGGGCGATGGCCATGTCCAGGGCCCGAGCGAGCGGACGACTGCTGCGGTGCGTCTTGGCCAGCAGCAACCCGCCCTGGAGCGCGGCCATGATCGCTTCGGCGAGGGCGGCCGGATCGGCTTCCGGCGACAGGCTTCCTCGGTCACGCATGGCGGTGAGCCCGGCCCGTAGCGGAGCCTCCCATTCCGCGAAGCACTCCTGCAGTACGCTGCGGGTTTGCTGGTCACCGCCGGCAAGTTCGTTGGCCAGCGAGCCGAGCGGACATCCGCCCACCTGATCGTGCGCGGCCTGAGCTGCGACGATCTTGTCCCGCCAGCGGGCCAGGCCGGCGTGGGAGTCCAGCGCGTCCAACTCGGGGCGCTGGTCCTGCTGGATTCGCTGCGCCTGATGCCGCACGACCGCCCGGATCAGATCATCCTTGTTGCCAAAATAGTGGTACAGCTGTGACTTGCTGGTCCCGCTCGCCGCCAGGACGTCGTCCAGCGTCGTGCCAGCGGCGCCGCGCTCGAGCATCAGGTCGGCTGCGGCCGTCACGATGCGGGCCTTGGTCGCCGCGCCCCGAGCCGTCAACTTCGCCGCCTGCTGCACAGATGTCACAGCGTCGATGCTAGCAGTAACTGGACTTGCTAGTCCAGTTATGGAGATATATGTTGGACCGAGCGGTCCACTGGATTTCGGCTGGGCCGCCTACGGCGCGTTGGTGCATAAGGAGAAACCGCTATGGGTCGGCTCAACAACGGCCAGCACTTTCCGAAGCTTCAGGTTCCCGCCGTGGGGGGAGGTTCGCTCTCCCTGCCCGACGACCTCGCGGGTGGCTTCGGGGTGGTGCTGATCTACCGGGGCTCGTGGTGCCCGTACTGCAACGCACAACTCGCGGCCTTCCAGAGGGCCAGCGACACCCTCGGGGCGCTCGATGTCCGCGTCGCCGCGTTCTCCGTCGATGACGAGGAGACCAGCCGCAAGCTCGTCGAGAAGCATCACCTCGGGTTCCCCGTCGGGCACAGCGCCGACATCGACGCGGTGGTCGAGGCGACAGGGGCCTACGTCAACGAGCCGTCGCCCGCCGACCAGCGGCGCTACCTCCAGTCGACCGGGTTCGTCCTCGCTCCGGACGGCACCGTGATCACTGCCGTCTACTCCAGCGGCGCCATCGGCCGCCTGGTTCCGGAAGACGTGGCCGGGCTGGTCCGCTACCTCCGCGACCACAGCTGAGGGCGGACAGCCGGCGGGTACGGTGCCGGCGGCATGGTCTTCGCGGCCTTCCCCGGTGGCCGGCCACCGGGGAAGGCCGCCCAGCACGGTGGGCGACGGTGCGGGTGGCTCGGGCAGGGCACGGATCAGGCGTAGCAACACCATCCGGCCCACTTGGGAACCGACCCGGCCGGTCAGCTGGACCCCGGCCCGCCACTTAACGCCAGGCCCACCGCCTCCAGCATCCGGCGGATCAGCCAGATGTCCCGGCTGTGCCGCAGGGGCAGCCCCTCGATCTGCTCGGCGTAGATCTTGCGTGCGCAGCTGGCCAAAGTGCAGAAGAACCGCCGTACCCGCAGGTGAACCATCTCCCGGCCGGCCATAGCCGCGTCGAGCGCACGACGGCCACGCCGATGCCCCCACGGATGTCCTCGCGCGCCGCGTCCGTGACCGCCCACGCGGCACCCGGCTCGATGTCGAGCAGGCCGGCGAAGTCGAGCCCCACCTCGTGCCTCCGATGAGCACGCACGGTACTCGCCAGCGCGGCCCGGAAGGAGTCCACGTCGGCGTGCCCCATGGGGCCACGCATGAAGAGGACGACGACGCCGCCGGAGCGGATCGTCGACGTGATCGACAGAGTCATCAGCGGCCGCGCCGCTGACCGTGGAGGCGCAGGGCGTTGCAGACGTCAAAAACGCCCGGAACGTCCCAGGCGAGGTCCCCGGCCACGCGGCGTACCTCGAGGTCGGCCACCATGCCGGCGAGGATCACCACTCGGTTCTGCACGGTGATGGTGATCTGCTGGCGACGAGTGGTCCAGTCGATGCTCAACCGTTGAGCCACGAGCGCGGCGAGCCGAAGATCCTCGCTCTCCGGCTCCGGCTCGTCCCCGATGGAAAGGAACGGGTTCTCGTCGGGAAATGGCCAGGGCATCACGATGACTGCCTCCTTGGGCTGTCGTGGCGGAACTGGTACGGGCTCGGCTTGGGAGAGGTCAAGTCCGACCACTGCCGGCGGATCGGTGGGTGGGACGTGGGCGCCGCCGGCTCGGCCAGCCCGCGGAGGGCTGCGGCACGGTTCTCGAAGACCGGGAGGGCGCCGTCCAGCCGCATGGTGTGCAGCACGGTCAGGACGAATCGGGACGGCGCCACCAGACAGAGCTCGCCGCCGCGCTGTCTGGCCTCCTGATGGGCGCGGACCAGAAGCCCCAGTCCGGCCGAGTCGATGACCTCGACCTCGGTGAGATCGACGAGAACCCGGTCGCCGAGGTCGATGACCTCCGCGAGTGCTCGTCGTACCGGCTGCACCGCGGGCAGTGGTGCGGCCCGGAGGCGAACGGGGAGCCGATCCAGCCGTTGTCGAACACCAGCGTCCAGACGACCTCCGCGTCGGGAAGGACGCATGCCGTCCCGGTGATCGTGTCGCCGCAGCCGTCGCAGATCAGCGTCATCCGGTGATCCGCCGATACGACAGTCATGACCTCTCCTCTAGTTCTGTGCCGGTGTCCGACGGCAGGGCTGGGAAGCGGCGGTCCGGTGGAAGGGCGGATGCGGGTGGCGCCGGATCTGCCGGCCGCTGCCGACCGGCGGCGACGATGGCCAGGGCCACCGCCACGCCGGCGAAGACCGACTGCACGATCAGCCGCGGGACGGCGGGCTGATCCACGTCGGCGCCGGCGAGACGGACCATGATGGAGCCGAGCAGTGCGGCGGCCACGCCGAGTGCGAGCGTCAGCCAGACGGGGGCCGCCTTCTGCCCCGGGACGACGAGCCGACCCGCCGTGCCGACGGCGAGTCCGGCGATGAGCGCGCTGACGAGTGCGCTGCCGCTCACTGTTGCCTCCTCGTGGCCAGCCCGGCCTCAGGACCGTGCGCTGACCCTCGCCCGTCCGTGCGCGACGGGTGGCTGCGCCGGCCGGTCCCGCGCGGGCCGGGCCTCGGCGGTGAGCGACCGGGGTCGGCCGGGCATGTCGACGATCGGCAGCACCTGGTCCAGCCGGGCGGTGTCGAGGATCCGCCGGATCCGCGCGTTCGGATTGCGGACGGGCTCGTTGATGGCGGTGGCGCCGCGTTCCCCCTGTCGGACTACCGGTCGGTGATCCGCCAGGTCGGTGTGCTGTTAACCGTGGCCATGGTGGGAATGGCAGTGGTCACCGCCAGCCTGGCCTGGCTGGTCCTCGGCTTGGCGCTGGCCTTGGCCGTGCTGCTCGGGGCCTGCCTGACCCCGACCGCTCCAATGCTGGCCTCCAGCATCGTCTCCGGTGCCCCGGCCAGCGGCAGCTGCCGGGTCGGCTCCGGCAGGTGATCAGCGGCGAGTCCGGCGCCAACGACGGACTGGCCTTCGTCTTCGTCGTCCTCGCGCTGATCCTGCGGCGCACCGCACGGCTGCGGGGGTCAGGCTCGGGAGGCGGTGTGGGGAGTGCTCGGGGCGTGCTGGTCAGCCTGGTGGTCGGCTACGCGGCTGGTCGGGCGGTCTGCGCGGCTGAAGCTCCGCGAGGAGGTCGAGAAGGGCTCTCTGCTGATCTTCGCGGTGGTGCTCGGCGTGGCGGCCCTGGGTGTCGCCCGGCTGCTGCACGCCGACGCGATCCTCGCGGTGTTCGTCACCGGGCTGGCCTACAACGGGGTGATCGGCGACGAATCGCGGGACTCGGAGCAGGAGCTGGACGACGCACTGCCTCGGTACCTGGTGCTGCCGCTGTTCTTCTTGCCCGGCGTCGAGGTGCCAAGGCGGCGCGGCTGATCAGCCTGTTCGCCGGGTCGGTCGAGGCGCTGGTGCCGGCGCCGGTCGAATCCTGATGCGCCGCCCCCGCGCGTGCACCGTTCCCGGTCACGGGACGGCTGTCCAGCCGAGTGCTCAACCGGTCCGTGCAGCAGGCCGCGATCATTCTGCGCGCCCGGATGGACGAGTTGTGGACCGCGACCCGGCTGGCATCCTCCGACGCCGTTTCGTCAACCATCATGCGAGACCAGGCATGCCGGCGGACAGCCGGCGGCCGGCCGGGATTCTGGGTGGATCGGACCGGGGGGTAGCTGCCCGCGACCTGTCACGATGGTGCGCCTGGTGGCGACGGTGGTTCGGCTGGATGTGCTCGAGCGCGAGTGGTGTCGGAGATGCCGATCCCGGCGAGGACTGCGGTGGCGGCGAGGGCGACCAGCAGCGGCGGCAGGAGGAGCATCGCCGGTGTCAGGGCGGCCAGCACGACCAGGCCGATCGGCCGATCCCGGGATACGCGGGCGAAGACCGCGTACTCGAAGCCGGCACGCCCGGCGAGGAAGAGCGCGGGTCCGCCGAGGATGACGGCGATCCAGGCCGGTTGCGTATGTCCGAACGGGTGGTTGATGACGAGTTCGTCGCCGACGGCGGTGACGACGATGCCGGCCACCATGACCAGGTGGGCGTATGACGTCGATCCGGCAAGGCGGGCCGGGTCGGGGGCCGCTTTGATGGCTGTGGCCGCCAGTTCCCCGGCGCGGTAGATGTAGATCCGCCACAGCAGCACGGTGGTGGCAATCGCCACGAGGAACGCAGCGGTCCGGTCGGGCGTGAAGGCGGTGCCGCGAAGCGTCAGTCCGGTGACCAGGATCAACTCGCCGAGCGCGATGATGTAGAACTGCCGGTAGCGCTCGGACAGGTGTTCGGCCACGGTCGGCAAATCCGACGGGGGCGTGCGGCCGATCCCCGGCGTGGGGTAGGAAAGCGCGTATGCGGCGTAGTCCAGGGCCACCGCGAGTGTCCACAGCGCCACACGCGCCGTCCCATGCGAGAGCGCCCCGGCGATCCACGGCACCGCGGAAACGCCGTACCAGAACAGTATCCGCCCGGAGGTGCGCCGCGGTGCGTGGCCCCGCAGGGCGATCACAAGGAAGATGTTGGTGCCGATGAATAGGGCGACGAACACCCCTGCGAAGACCAGGCCTTGCCTGCCGAACGCGTCGGGCAGCGCGATCGCGATCACCAGGCTGCCCACCAAAGTCGCGATGACCAGCAGCTGTATCGCCGGTTCTTGCGGGTCGAACCTGTCGGTTATCCACGCCGTGTTGAACCAGACCCGCCACACTGTCAGCAGCAGCAACAGCGTCTGGAAGGCGCCGCTCCAGGTGAGATCCTGGATCAGCGCGTTCGAGAGTTGGGCGAGCGCGAAGACAAACGCCAGGTCGAAGAACAGTTCCAGGTACGTTGCCATCTGCGGATCCCCAGGCATGCGCAGTAGCTCGCCCGCCCGGCTCGTCGTCATCGGCTCGCCCGTTCTGTCGGTTTCGTGGCAGCGTTCAAGCAGTGGTACCACGCTGCCGCGCCTCCCGGTGCCGACAAGACGATGCCCGGGGTCCTCGCAACGAGTGACGAGCTGACGCGGCGTGGCGGGTGGGCCAAGCAGTTTGGGTGAATCCGAATCGAGAGTCATGCCCGCTCAGGGCCCCGGTAAAGTCGTCAGGTGATGCCGAGTAGGGCCAGGGGCCGGGTGCGTTTCGCGGGCGTGATGTCGGTTGGCGGCGGCGATGTTGGCGATTCCGGCGGTGCGGAGGGCGCCGATGGCGGCGTTGCGTAGGGCGGCCATGATCTCGGGCCCGGTTCCGGTGCGAATCTGGCAGCGGTCTTCGTCGTAGGTGACGTCCCGCACCCAGTGGATCTTGTTTTCGATGGACCAGTGGTCGCGAATCCACGTGGCCAGTTGCGCCGGTTTCCCTTGGTGCACGCGCAGGTCGGTGATGGCGTAGACGGTCTCGGTGGTGAAGCGTTTCGGCTGGTCCAGGCGACGTCTGCGGCGGCGGATCTGCAGTGCTTGGGCGGCGTGTGGGAAGTCGATGCCGGTGGAGAGGGTCAGGACCTTCAAGGTGCGGATCTCGCGGCGGCCGAACTCCAGGCCTCCACCAGGTACTCCATGCCATTGTGCGCGGAGCCACCACGACCCCGCTGCACTGCAGAGGGGCAACGTGCGCGAAGGTCTGTGTCGGCTGGCTGGTGCGCCGGCCGGGGGAAGAACACTTCTTACTCCGACCGGGCGTTCGGCCATGGTCGGATCTCAAACCCGCCAATCGTCACTATTAGAAGAAAAGGTGTGTTTAGCTTCACGGTGCGTGCCGCCAACGAAAGGGGCTGACGTGCACGGACGCGAGCTGCACGGCCTGCTGCATCCGTTTCTGCTGCTCCTGATCTTCGAGCGTGCCGGTCACGGGTACGCCCTGATCGACCGACTCAAGGCAATGGGACTGCCCGATGTGGAACCAGGCCACGTCTACCGGGTCCTACGCGGCCTGGAACGCGAGCGGTTGCTGATCTCCGGGTGGGAGACCGCCGGGGCGGGGCCGGCACGCCGGTGCTACCAGCTGACGGCCAAGGGCCGCGACGATCTTCGATCGTGCCTCGCCGGCCTGGCGCAACTCCATCAGGTCATCGGTGCCGGCCTGCAGCGCTCGGCGGACGCCTTCGCCGGATCGCCCGGCGCGAATCCGTACGCGGCTTCCCGGCGCTGAACGGAGAACCCATGCCTTCGTC
The DNA here is from genome assembly GCF_042650725.1 of Micromonospora sp. GCM10011541. NCBI lineage: Bacteria > Bacillati > Actinomycetota > Actinomycetes > Micromonosporales > Micromonosporaceae > Micromonospora > Micromonospora sp. GCM10011541. Next base: position 296,728 of record NZ_JBHSBP010000009.1, on the reverse strand, counting down.
CGTGTTTCCGGCAGTTCACCGAGCGTTCGCCCGTCGGGTGGCACCCGGAGAGTCGCTCGCTGGCGACGCCGCGCGGATCGCGCGGGCCTGTCACGAGATGGCCGTACGCTTCCATCGCGGCGGAAAGTTGATCGTCTTCGGCAACGGCGGGCCGGCAACAGATGCCCAGCACGTCGTGGTGGAGTTCGTTCACCCGGTCATCGTCGGCAAGCGGGCGCTGCCGGCGATCTCGCTGACGAACGACGCCGCGAGCCTCACCGGGATCGCTCAGGCGGAGGGCTTTGACGAGGTGTTTGCCGCTCAGCTGCGCCTGCTCGCCGCGCCCGAGGACATCGCGCTCGGACTGTCCGTCGACGGCCGGTGCACCAATGTCCGGCACGGGCTGATGGCGGCCCGCGACCTCGGTCTGCTCACGGTCGGGCTCCTCGGCGCCGACGGCGGTGACATCGCTCGGGACGCGGTCGCCGACCATGTCGTCGTTGCCCGCACCGACGATCCCTGCATTGTGAAGGAGGTGCACGTGACGATCTATCACATTCTGTGGGAGTTGGTCCACGTGTTCTTCGAACAGCCCGGCCTGCTGGAGCCGGAGGCGGTCCGGTGACCTCGCAGCCGGTGCCGACAACCTGGACCCTGCCCGAATGCCACGACGACGTGTGCATCACGTGTTCCGACGTGGCGGTCGCCGTCCGGGTACGGGAAGTGACGGCCGACGGACTGGCTGTGGTGGACACGGACGCCGGACCGGAGGAGGTCAGCGTGGCCCTGGTCGAGGCGGGACCTGGCGACGTCGTGCTGGTACACGCCAAGGAGGCCATCGCGGTCGTGGAGAAGAACTCATGAGCGCCCGGGTCGAGGGCGCCATCGGGGCGCTCTACCCGTTCCTCGACACCCAGCCGACCGACGTGGACGCCGTGCTCGCCGCGGTGGCGAGGTCCACCGCGGAGAAGGCGGCGGAGATCGTCGCCCTCCGCGAGTCCCTGGTCGCCGGGCACGGGCAGCGGTTGCTCGACTGCGCCCGCCAGTGCGCTGCGGCCTTTCAGGCCGGCGGCACGCTGTTCGCCTTCGGCAACGGCGGAAGCGGCACGGACGCCCAGGACATCGCGCAGTTGTTCCTGCACCCGCCGACGGCCGCCCGCCCGTTGCCGGCCATCTCGCTGACCCAAGACGTCGCGCTGATCACGGCACTGTCCAATGATGTGGGGTTCGAGGTGGTCTTCGCCCGGCAGGTGGCGGCGTTCGGCCGTACCGGGGACATCGCGGTGGGGCTGTCCACGAGCGGGGGATCGAACAACGTCCTGCGGGCGTTCGGGGAGGCGGCCCGGCGGGGCATGCTCACCGTCGGCATCGCCGGGTACGACGGCGGGCGGATGGCGGAATCCGACGAGATCGACTACCTGTTTGTGGTGCCGTCGGCATCGGTGCACCGGGTCCAGGAGGCGCAGACGACGCTCTACCACGTGCTCTGGGAACTCACCCAGCAGGCGTTGGCCGAGGAACTTTGAGGGGTTAGCCATGGGTCTGGCCGGCCTGCGGCGGGTGCACGTCCGCGTCGAGGGCATCGTGCAGGGAGTCGGCTTCCGGCCGTTCGTGCACGCGCTGGCCACGGAGTATGACCTGGCCGGGTTCGTCGGCAACGACACCGCAGGCGTCTTCGTCGAGGTCGAAGGGGACGGGGAGCGGCTGGCTGCCTTCCTCGCGGACCTCAGCCGGCGGGCACCGGCACTCGCCCAGGTCGAGCGGCTCACCACCGCGGCAGTCCCGCCGAACGGCCAGCCGGGATTTGCCATCGTCACCAGCGTCACCGGCGCCGGCCGGGAAGCCTTGATCTCCCCCGACACCGCCACCTGCCCGGACTGCCTCGGCGAGCTGTCCGATCCGAGGGACCGACGCCACGGCTACCCGTTCACGAACTGCACCAACTGCGGCCCGCGATTCACGATCGTCGAGGACGTTCCGTACGACCGTCGTACCACCACGATGGCCGGGTTCGCCCTCTGTGCCGACTGCGCCGCGGAGTACGCCGACCCGGGAAACCGCCGCTTCCACGCCGAGCCGGTGTGCTGCCCCGTGTGCGGACCCGCACTCCGGCTCGTCGGCGCGGACGGCGCCCCAGTCTCCGGCGATCCGCTGGCCAACGCCGTACGGTGGCTGCGGAACGGCCGGATCGTCGCGGTCAAGGGTCTGGGCGGCTACCACCTGGCCGCCCGCGCCGACGACGAGCGGATCGTCTCGACGCTGCGCTCCCGCAAGCACCGCGAGGAAAAGCCGTTCGCCCTGATGGCCGCCGACCTGCAGGCGGCACGCACCCTGGTCGACGTGCCGCCGGCGGCCGTGCCGGTGCTCACCGGCTCCCGCCGACCCGTGGTGCTGCTGCCGCGCCTCCCCGACGCCCCGGTCGCCGCGTCGGTGGCGCCGGGCAACCGCGACCTGGGCGTGATGTTGCCGTACACGCCGCTGCACCATCTGCTGCTCGGGCGGCTCGGCATGCCGATCGTGCTGACCAGCGGAAACGTCTCCGACGAGCCGATCGCGCACCGTGACGACGACGCCCGCCAGCGGCTCGCGGGGATCGCCGACGGTTTCCTGACGCACGGCCGGCGGATCCAGGTCCGGACCGACGACTCGGTGGTGCGCGTCTTCCGGGGCCGTGAGCTGCCGGTGCGGCGGTCCCGTGGCTACGTGCCCGCGCCGGTCACCCTGCCGTGGCGCTTCGACCGGCCGGTGCTGGCCTGCGGCGCGGAGTTGAAGAACACGTTCTGCGTGGCGAAGGGGCGGCGCGCTTTCGTGTCGCACCACATCGGGGACCTGGAGAACTTCGAGACGTTGCGGGCGTTTACCGACGGGATCTCGCACTTCACCCGGCTCTTCGATGTCCGGCCGCAGGTCGTCGCCCATGACCTGCATCCCGAGTACCTGTCGACGAAGTACGCGCTGCAGCGCGCTGACGTCAAACTGGTCGGCGTTCAGCACCACCACGCCCACATCGCGTCCTGCCTGGCCGACAACGGCGACCCCGGCCCGGTGATCGGCGTCGCCTTCGACGGGCTCGGATTCGGCACCGACGGCACCCTGTGGGGAGGCGAGCTGCTCGTCGCGGACCTGGCCGGCTTCGAGCGGGTCGGCCATCTGGCCGCCGTGCCGATGCCGGGCGGGATCGCGGCGGTCCGCGAGCCGTGGCGGATGGCGGCGGCCTACCTGGACGAGATCTACGGCGACGCAATGCCCGACCTGGTGGTGGCGCGCCGGCACGAGCGGCGGTGGCGGGCGGCGGTGGCCCTGGCGCGGCGCGGCACGAACTCACCCCGTACCTCGAGTGTTGGCCGGCTGTTCGACGCCGTCTCGGCGATCCTCGGCCTGCACGACCGGGTCACGTACGAGGGGCAGGCCGCGATCGCACTGGAGCAGCGGGCCGACCCCGACGAGCGGGGCGGCTACCGGGTCGAGGCGGCCGCTCCGGTCCCGCTCCAGGACGTCGGACGCGCGCTGGTTCGCTGCGTGGTCGACGACCTGCTCGCCAAGGTGGATCCCGGCCGGATCGCCGCGCGGTTCCATCACGGCTTGGCGGACGCCGTGGTACGGGCGGCCGGCGCCGTCCGGGAAAGCAGGGGCCTGGCCACGGTCGCGCTCTCCGGCGGGGTATTCCAGAACGTGCTGCTGCTCGACCGGGTGGTGAGCGGGCTGGAGCAGGACGGCTTCCGGGTGCTCGTGCACTCGCGGGTGCCGCCCAACGACGGCGGGATCTCCCTCGGCCAGGCCGTGGTGGCCGCGGCCCGGGGCGTTCCCGCCGCCTGACCCGCAAAACCGGCGTCAGCAGATGCGGGGGAGTGGATCCCCGACCAGCATGTCGACCACCCGCGTGCCGCCGAACGCCGTCTTGAGCAGCACCATGCCGGGCGGGTCGGCGGCGACGCGACCGATGACCGCCGCGCCGTCGCCGAGCGGGTGGCCGCGCAGCGCCGCCAGGGCCGCCTCCGCCTGCGCGCCGTCCACCACGGCCACGAGGCGTCCTTCGCAGGCCACGTAGAGCGGGTCGATGCCGAGCAGCTCGCAGGCGCCGGTCACGGCGGGACGTACGGGTACCGAGGCCTCGTCGACCACGACGGCGAGCTGGGCCGCCTGGGCCACCTCGTTGAGGATGGTCGCCACCCCGCCCCGGGTGGCGTCGCGCAGCAGCCGTACCCCGGGAGCCGCGTCCAGCAGGGCATCCACCAGACCGTGCAGCGCCGCGGTGTCCGAGGCGAGGTCGGCCGCGATGTCCAACTCGCCGCGGGCGAGCATGATCGTGACGCCGTGGTCGCCGATCGGACCGGAGACGACGACCGCGTCACCGGGGCGGACGTGCGAGGGGCCCAGCGTCACCGGCCGCTCCAGCACGCCGACGCCCGCCGTGTTGACGTAGCAGCCGTCGGCCTTGCCCCGCTGCACCACCTTCGTGTCGCCGGTGACCACCTGGACCCCGGCACGCTCCGCTGCGGCGGCCATCGAGGTGGCGATCCGCTGCAGGTCGGCGACCGGAAAGCCCTCTTCCAGGATGAACCCGGCCGACAGGTACAGCGGGCGGGCCCCGCTGACCGCCAGGTCGTTGACGGTGCCGTTGACGGCGAGGTCGCCGATGTCTCCGCCGGGGAAGAACAGCGGCGACACCACGTACGAGTCGGTGGTGAAGGCCAGCCGGCTGGTACCCACGGAGAGCACCGCGCCGTCGTCGAGTTCCTCCAGCGTCGGGTTGCGGAACGCCTCGACGAACAGCCCTTCGATCAGGCTGTGTGTCGCCTTTCCGCCCGCGCCGTGCGCGAGCGTGATCCGGCTCTCCCTGATCTTCGGCGCGCGTCGGCGCGCCCGTTCGATGCGCTGCAGCACCTGCTGCTCCGGCGACAGCCGCCCCGCCTCGTGACCGGTCGTCGCCTCGGCCTCTGCCACCGCCCGCTCGACCCATCCGGCGGTGCGTTCGGTCGTCATATCCGGGTCGCCTCCGTGAGCCGCTGCCGCGTGAAGCGGCCGAAGTTGTAGTAGGCAGCGCACGCGCCCTCCGAGGAGACCATGCACGTGCCGATGGGCGTCTCCGGTGTGCACGCCGTGCCGAACACCTTGCACTCCCAGGGCTTGAGTACCCCCTTGAGCACCTCGCCGCACTGGCAGGCCTTCGGGTCCGCCACCCGCACCCCGGGAACCTCGAAGAGGCGCTCGGCGTCGTAGGCGGCGTACTCGTCCCGCATCCGCAGCGCAGAGTGCGAGATGAAACCGAGGCCGCGCCACTCGAAGTAGGGTCGCAGCGCCATGACCTGGCCGATCGCCGCCAGTGCCCGCAGGTTGCCGTCCCAGGGCACCACCCGCGTGTACTGGTTCTCCACCTCGCAGCGTCCGTCGGCGAGCTGTTTGAGCAGCATGAAGACGGACTGCAGCAGATCCAGCGGTTCGAAACCGGCACACACCAGCGGCTTGCCGTAGTCGCGGGCGATGAACTCGTACGGTCGGCAGCCGATGACGGTGGAGACGTGCCCGGGCCCGAGAAAGCCGTCGAGACGCAAATCCGGTGAGTCGAGGATGGCCTTGATCGCCGGCAGGATGGTGACGTGGTTGCAGAAGACCGAGAAGTTGTCGATGCCCTCGGCGGCAGCCCGCAGCACTGTCATGGCGGTTGACGGCGAGGTGGTCTCGAACCCGATCGCCATGAAGACCACCTTGCGGTCCGGGTTGGCCCGCGCGATCTTCAGCGCGTCCAGCGGCGAGTACACCATCCGGATGTCCGCCCCAGCCGCCTTGGCGTCCAGGAAGGAGCCGTTCCCGCCCGGGACCCGCATCATGTCGCCGAACGCCGTCATGATGACGCCCGGCTCGTGGGCGATGGCGATGGCGTCGTCCACCCGGCCCATCGGGATGACACAGACCGGGCAGCCCGGCCCGTGCACCAGCGAGACGCTCTCCGGCAGGTAGTCCTCGATCCCGTGCTTGTAGATGGTGTGCGTGTGCCCGCCGCAGACCTCCATGAACTTGTACTGCCGCCCCGGCTCGCACAACGCGGCGATCTGGGCGGCCAACGCCTGCGCCTTGTCCGCGTCGCGGTACTCGTCAACGAAACGCATCTCACTTTTCCTAGGTGATGTCGGATTCGGCGAGCGCCTGCAACTCGTCGGTGTACGCCTGTCCGAGACCGTTCAACATTTCCAAGGTGGCGGCCGCCTCGGCTTCGTCGATCTTCGACATGGCGAACCCGACATGGACGAGCACCCAGTCGCCGATACCGACCTGGTCTGGACCGAGCAGGCCGATGTTGATCGCCCGCCGGACACCGACGACGTCGACGATGGCGAGGTCGTCGCGGCCGGCCTTGATCTCGACGATCTCGCCCGGGATGCCAAGGCACATCGAGCTACCCGTCCTTTCCGATCACATTTTCTCGATCTTGATGTAGCGCCGCAGCGCGGGAAGTTCCTTCCAGAACATCCCGGCCACGACCACGCCGGCCAGCAGCACCAACAGCTTCCGCACAGCTCACCTCCTTCGGGCCTGGTCCGGGCCCGCTCAGCCCGGTGGCAGGTTCGGCATGATCGGCAGGATCGGGTCGTGTTTCTTGGGCTGGATACCGGTCGAGCGGCGCGCGTCCACCGTCCCGTCATCCTGATGGCCTGACTGCCCCCTCCGCCGCGAGTTGCCCTCCTCCACGCCCTTGGTGTGCGCCGGTGCGTCGAGTTCGACATCGGGATCGCCCGCTCGGATCTCGCCCATTTCCGCCTCCTCCATCAGTCGTTGCCGGACGGCCGATCATGTCGTCGGCCGAGTTCGTCGAAGAATCGGGGAATCTCCCGCCACACCGCGCTTCCCCCCGACATGCCCGTCCAGTGCTGGCGGATGAGGGCGACGAGTCGGAAGCAGTCGTCGACCGGCACCACCCACTGCTGGCCGCCGCCGCGTGGCGGGCCCGTCCACACCAGGAAGGCCTCGACCCGTGGCTTCAGCTCTGCCAGCGCGGGCGATCGCGCCTCGACCGCTCGCCAGGCGCCGGCATCGATCTCCGACTCGGTCGTGCCGAGGGGACTCGGGTAGTGGGCGAGCACCCGGCCGTCCTGCTGCTTCACGAAGAACACCAGCCCGACCGGCACACCGAGCTCGTCGACGGACAGGCCCGTCAACCGCCTGCCGCGGGCGGGGACGAGCTGGTGCCTGCCGCCGCCGGCCGCCTCGCGTGCGAACAGCAGGGAGCATGGCGTGCAGGCGCACATCAGCTCCCCGTCCTGCTCGTCCCACACGTGCCGGTGCTCCGGACCGACCGGCCCGGCGCACATGCCGCAGCGCTCGATCGAGGCCGCGCGCCGTCTCGCGCGGCGGATCGCCCGGTGCAGGGCACCCGCCGTCATGCCAGGCCACCCGACGTGAGCGGTCCGGCAGCCTGCCCCACCTCGTTCACTGTCGCCGCATCGGTCCGATCCGGCCGCTGCCACAGGGCGGCGACCGGGATCAGCGCCGGAGCCGGCTTGGGCGCCACCAGGTCGACCGCGGACAGTTCCGGCGCGAACGCCAGCACCTGTTCCCGTACGAGATCAGGCAGCGCGGCCGCGCCACCGCCGCACGAACTCGCCGACAGGCTGATCCTCGCCACCTCATCGTGGACACCGACGAGCGCGATCTCGGCGCCGTGCGTGCGCAGCTGCGGCCGGAGATCGTCGACCGCCCGGGCCACGCGCCGGTCCAGCGGATCCGGGTGGATGTGGTGCAACAGCAGCAGGTGCCGCAGCAGCTCGTCCTCGGTGAGCCGGTCGAGTGCGCGGGTGCTGTCGGCGGCGAGATCGGTGACCCGGGCCAGCGCCTCGCCGTACACCTCGGTCAGCATCTCGACCGCTTCCAGCGCCAGCTCGGCGGTGCGGCCGGGGGTCTGCTCGAGCTGGCCGAGCACGGCGTTCAAACGTGCCAGCCGCGGCTCGACGGCCGCGTCGTCGAGCCGCTGGTCGTCCGGCTGCTCACCCATGTGACGCGCCGAACATCGGCGAGTGGATCTTCTTGACGGTACGACCGCCGCCCACGTACATGTGCACCCCGCACGGCAGGCACGGATCGAAACTGCGCACTGCCCGCATGATGTCCACCCCCTTGAAGTTGGCCGGGCCGTTCTCCTCGAAGAGGGGCATGTTCTGGATCGCGTCCTCGTACGGACCGGGTGTGCCGTAGCTGTCGCGGGGACTGCCGTTCCACGGCGTCGGCGGGTACGGGTGGTAGTTGGCGATCTTGCGGTCCCTGATCACGAGGTGGTGCGACAGGGCGCCCCGGACGGCCTCGTGGAAGCCGCAGCCGATTGCCTCGTCCGGCACGTCGAACTCGGTGAAGACCCGCATGTCGCCGCCGCGCATGCGCTCCATCGCCTGTTCCAGGAAGTACAGCGACATCGCTGCGGCGTACGCGATGAAATAGGCCCGTGAGCGGTCCCGCTCCAGCGCGTTCGACCAGCGCGGGATCTTCCACTCCAACGTCGTCTCGGGCAGCCGCTGGCTCCTCGGAAGCGAGATCAGCACGCTCTTACCGGTCGACTTGACGTACGGCGTGTCGACCATCTTCGCTAGCGCGGTGGTGTACAGCCGGGCGAAGGGGCCGCCGCCGGTGTCCAGCGCCAGATGCTCTCCGCTGTTCTTGTCGAACCAGCGCGGGCTCATCACCCAGCTGTACTTGTCGTCGAAGTCGCGCTTCTGCGGATCCGGCAGCGTGGTCTGGTTCCAGGGATGGCGGATGTCGACCGGGTTGCCGAGCGGGTCGTACTTGACGAAGGGATCCTCGTTACCCACCCAGTCTTTGTAGTAGGAGCTGCCGAGCAGGATGCGGATGCCGAGGTTGATGTCGACCAGGTCGGTGGTGAGCAGCTTGCCGTCGACCACGATGCCGGGCGTGACGTGCATCGCCCGCCCCCAGTTCGACATGGTCTCGTACCGGTAGTCGACGACGTCGGGATTCTGGAACGCGCCCCAGCAGCCGAGCAGGACCCGCCGGCGGCCCACTTCCTCATAGCCGGGCAGCGCCTCGTACCAGAAGTCGAAGACGTCGTCGTTCATGGCGACGGCCTTCTTGACGAAGTCCAGGATGCTGATCAGCCGGCTCAGGTAGTCGGTGAACAGGGTCGGCTGGGGCATTGTGCCGACGCCGCCGGGATAGACCGTGGACGGGTGGACGTGCCGGCCCTCCATGAGGCAGAACATCTCCCGGGTCGTCCGGCTGACCTTCAGCGCCTCCTTGTAGACCTCGCCCTCGAACGGGTTGTAGGCCCGCATGATGTCGGCGATCGTCCGGTAGCCGTGGATGTCCCGGCCGGGTGCCACGGTGGCTTCCGCGCGGGCGAGGACGCTGGGGTTGGTCTGCTTGACCATCGCCTCGCAGAAGTCGACGAAGACGAGATTGTCCTGGAAGAGGGTGTGGTCGAACATGTACTCGGCGGCCTCGCCGAGGTTGATGATCCACTCCGCGAGCGGTGGGGTCTTGATGCCGTATGCCATGTTCTGCGCGTAGACGGAGCAGGTCGTGTGGTTGTCGCCGCAGATGCCGCAGATCCGGCTGGTGATGAAGCCGGCGTCGCGCGGGTCCTTCCCCTTCATGAAGACCGAGTAGCCGCGGAACAGCGACGACGTGGTGTGGCATTCGGCGACCACGTGGTTGGCGAAGTCGATCTTCGTGTAGACGCCGAGGTTGCCGATGATCCGGGTGATCGGGTCCCACGCCATCTCCACCAGTTCGCCGGGTTTCTGGCCGGCGGCCGGCTTCGGCCTCGTCGCTGTCACGGTCGGTTCCTCTCGATTGCCGCCTGACGCCGGGGGTCTGCCGGGCCGTACGGGCGCCACCGGGGGTTGTAGCCGCTGGTGAGCTCCGGACCGTTGTGGTGCCACTTCGGTTCCCGGTTGGCGGTGACGTTGGTGATGCCGCGCAAGCGGCGGATCAGTGCGCCGTACGGCTTGATCAGCAACGTGGACAGGCTGCCACCGGGCGGCATGTCCATGAACGGCATGAACTTGTCGGGGAATCCCGGCATGGTGCAGCCGATGCAGATACCGCCGACGTTGGGGCAGCCACCGACGCCGCCCATCCAGCCGCGCTTCGGGACGTTGCAGTTGATGACCGGCCCCCAGCAGCCGATCTTCACCTGACACTTGGGCGAGTTGTAGTCCTTGGCGAAGTCGGCCTGCTCGTAGTAGGCGGCCCGGTCGCAGCCTTCGTGCACGGTCTTGCCGAACAGCCACTGCGGCCGCAGCATGTGGTCCAGCGGCGGGGGCGGCGCCGAGCCGGCGGCGTGGTAGAGCACCCAGGTCAGGGTCTCCATGAAGTTCTCCGGCTGGATCGGGCAGCCGGGCACGTTGACGATCGGCAAGCCGCCCTGGGACCGGAACTCCCACCCGAGATAGTCGGCAAGGCCCATGCACCCCGTCGGGTTGCCGGCCATGGCATGGATGCCGCCGTATGTCGCGCAGGTACCGGCGGCGACGACCGCCCACGCCTTCGGCGCCAGCTGGTCGATCCACCAGTTGAGGGTCAGCGGCTCACCGGTGTTCTCGTCGTTGCCGAACGACGTCCAGTACCCGTCGCCGTTGATGTTCTCGTTCGGGATCGACCCCTCGATGACGAGGATGAACGGCTCGGCCATCTCCCCGCGGGCTGCCCGGCGGTACGGCGCCAGGAACTCCTCGCCGCCAGCCGCCGGCGACAACACCTTGTTGTGCAGGTTGACCTTCGGCAGACCGGGAATGAGCCCGAGAACGATGTCCTCGATCGCCGGTTGACCGGAGGCCGTCATGGAAACGGAATCTCCGTCACAACTCATGCCCTCCGAGATCCAGAGGATGGTTATCTCGTCGAACCCGGTCTCTTGCGGGATCACCGCGCCGGTGTCGCGCATGCTCGGCGTCATGTGCGTTGCCTCCCTTGCATCCGATCCCGCAGCCGGTCGTAGATGGCCGCCAACGGCGCCGCGAGGGCCAGCGCCGGGGGCTTGTCCGGCGCGTGCGGGTGCGGGCGCGTCGGGGCCCGCTGCTTGCCCTGGTCGAGTTCCTGGCCCAGCTCGCGGAGGGCCTGCTCGTCGGCCCGGGCGCACAACAGCGGCATGAGCTCGTTCTCGTCGTCCTGCACATGCCGAGCGACAGCGGAAGCCAGCCGCTCCATCAGCTCGTCCTGCGCGCGATCGCCGGCTCGGCAGCGGTCCAGTTCAAGGAGCAACTCCTTGACGGGCTGATGCCCAGCGAGGTGTCTGTCGACCTGCCCGTCCGCCAACACCTTTGCGGCGAACGGGTAGAAGAGAACCTCCTCGAGCGCGGCGTGCTTCGACAGCTCGCGGACGAGGATCTCCACCACGCCGCGTCGCTGCGCGTCCGATTCCGCTGCCCGATAGTCCCGGAACAGCTGTTCCACCACACGGTGGTCACGCCGCAGCAACTCGGTGGCGTCCATCAGACCGCTCCCACCTCGACGCTGTCCACCGTGATGGACTCCAGAACCACGTCGTCGCTGCCGGTGACCTCGATGTCGACACCCCCGCAGCGGGGGCAGGCCACCATCGCGAGGTGGTCGTCGACCCGCGCGCTACGACCACAGTCGTGACACCGCACTGTCATCGGTTCAAGCACCAGATCAAGGACGGCGTCCGCGACCACCGTGCCAACCGCGGCCACCTGGATGCCCTGCGTGACGACATCAGGGTCAACCGCGTGGCCGCCGATCCGCACCCGCAGGCCGGTGACCCGGCGCCCGGCGGCCCTGCGTACCGCCGCCTCCACGATCGCCTCGGACAGACCCGTCTCATGCATCGGCGGTCGCCCCCCTCTCATCTGCCGTTCGTGGCGACCTCTCCTGCCGCTTCGGTGCGGTGTCGAGCCGTGCCGCTTCCTCGTGGACGATGTCGACCACCATCCGGACGGCCTGGTCGACCGCAGCGGCGAGCGGAGCCGACAACCCCATGCACTCGTGGAGGACGGCCGGTTGGCAACCCACCACGAGGATGCGGTCGACGCTGCCGCCCAGGCCCCGCAGCAGGCGCAGCACCGACGCCGGATCCATGCCGTGCCCGTCGGCGGCCGGCGCGTCCAGTACGTCCGTCGGCCGCAGTCTCCAGCCGGGGTCGTCGAGATCCACCTCGAGAACGGCCAACGTCCCGGGGGGCTCGTCCAGCGGCAACGCGTCCACCATGACCAGCACGTCGTGGTGCCCGTCCAGCAGATCGTAGGCCAGATGCATCCCGCGGATCCCGTAATCGGACACATCCACCCGCGCTGGCAGGACGGCGTCCCGCAGGCGCTGGACGACCTCCACGCCGAAGGCGTCATCGGCGAGGAAAATGTTGCCGATCCCGGCGACCAGGATCCGACCGTTGCCGGCGCTGTTCATCGCGCTTCCACCTCGCCGGGCAGGGGCTCCACCTCTTCCGGCCGGAAGTGACGCAGGCGCCCGTACCACTGGTGCAGTTCGGCGCCCGGGTCGTCATCCACGGTCACGGCCAGGAACCGCGTCCCGTCGATGTCGAGCAGCACCTGCTCTACCCGGCCGGTACGGCCCTCCAGAAACATGTCGTGCGCGTCGGTGCCGCGCCGGCGCGGGCGTAACCGGACCCGGCTACCCCGTGACAGCAGGGTTCCCGCGACGAGGACGGTCTCCGTCGCCGGCGTGATCCCCACATCCGTGCCGAACCCCGAGCGGGCCCGTTCCAACCCGGTGGCGGAGTCGCCCGGCTGATGGACGGGCTCCAGGGACCGAATGGCGCCGTGCAACCGTTCGAGCACCTCGGGCGGCATCGCATCGACGCGGTCGAGGATGGCGGCGGCGCGGGGATCGGTGGCTCGGGCCTCCCGTTTCTCCGCATCGGAGAGCGTGAGGGTGCGCAGCGAGAGGATCTCGTCGATCTCGGTCGCGTCGTGCAGGTCGCCGGGGCTTTCCGGCGCGATCCGGGGATGGTCGTAGAGGATGATCGGTGCGGAGAGCACGACATCGGCGGTGCCGGGCGCGCCAGCGAGCACCGGGAACGTGTGCACGTTGCTGCACTCCCGGGCCGCCTGCGCCGCCCATTCGGGCGGGTCGAGCAGGGACAGGAAACGCCCCCGACTGACGGTGGCCAGCGTGTGCGCCGCGAGCAGGCAGCAGCGCAGTGCCTCATCCCGAGGGCCGTCCGCCGGCGTTGTCCGATCCGTGTTCTCGACGCGCACTGCGAGCCGCAGCAACCGGAAGGGCGCCGGAGACGGGACAGCGGAGACGGCGACCGAGGCGGACAACGGCCACCGCCGGCGTACCACCCGCCCGAGCGGCTCGCCACGGTCGTCGACCAACGGCTCGACGTCCTCTCCGCCGGGCACACAAACGTGGAAGCGTCGGCCAGGCCGAAGGTCGCCGACCGGCGCCTCGATGTCGAACTCCCGCGGTACCGCCTCGTCGAAGCTGAGCTCCGTGCGGCCACCGACCTCGATTCGGTCGACCGGCCGGTACCCGCCGTCGGTCGTCCGTAGCTCGGTCACCTTGCGTTGTAGGTGCAGAAACCGCAACCGGATCCGGACGATCGCCGTGTCCTGCGCTTCCATCAGGCATTCGGTCTGCTGCCACGACGACTCGGCCGAGCCCGCAACGCTGCTGTCGACCAGGCCGTGAGCCTCCCCCCAGGCGGGGGGCACGAGGACACCGAATTGCCAGCGAACCCGGTTTTTGACCGATGAACGCCGATACGGGTAGAGCAGGTAACCCTCGTACAGGATCGCATCCGCGAGTGCCTCCGCGCCGTCGAACAGGGCGGTGGGGCAGTGGGTCTGCACGGTGCTCACCTCCTCTCAAAAGCACGCAGAGACTTGCTCCGGCACGCGGTCACTCTGGTCTAGCCAATCCCGCCGGCGAGCCGTAAGTGCGCATCGTCGGTAGGTGACGACAGCATTCACCGAACCGGGTGAACCAATACGGCCGCCTTCGGCCCCGGCGACGAGATCCGCAGAAGCGAGCCCGCCCAAGCGTTGCTTCACGGGCGCAGGCTCAGAACACTTCGCGCGCAGGACAACGGGAGCAGGAGGCCGAGGAGACGCAGTGGCGCCGCCGGCACCGGTGACCGCGGCCCAGGCTGTGGCCGCATCAGGCATCCGTGGGTCGAGGCTGGCCCACGGCCGCGGTGCGGGCGAAAGAGGAGGGCGGTGGCCTGGCCGGTGCGCCGGCCGTCGGGGCTGCCGCGGCCGGTGGGCAAACACCGAGGCGGTCGCGGTAGTCGATGAGGACCAGTAGCCGCCCGCTGGTGCGGCCGTGGTCGGCCAGCATGAGGGCCACGTCCGTGCCGTGCGCACCCGGCAGCTGTGCGGGTGGATGCCGTAGGGGCGAGTGACGGTCCGGCCGTTGGAGTCGCGGTTGGTCTTGGCGGGGGACACGATGACCTGCGGGCCGTCGGAGGTGAAAGGCCATGGCCATGTCCAGAGCCGCGAGTTCGCTGCGCTAGGTGGCGAGGGCGAAGCCGAGCACGAGCAGCGCGGTATCGCGGGACAGCGGCAATGTCACCCCGACACCGGGTCAGGCTATGCGGAGCCCCCCTGTGCTGCCTCGCGCACCATCCGGTTGGCCGTCTCCGGCTCGTACCCGCTCGCTCGAAGGAGGTCACTCGCGGCCGTGCGGAGCTGGGTCACCATCGCGTCGCCGTACGAGTTCAGGCCTCGTGCGCGGGCCTGGCCGGCCAGGCGTGCGGCGTCCAGGACCGCCTGGCGTGTCTGCTCCGGTGGCTGGCCCCGCCGGGTTTCCTGATGCAGTAGCTGGACCGCCTGGGCGAGCCGCTCCAGGGCGGCAATGAGTTCCTCCGGTGCTGGCTCGTCGTACTGCAGGCTGGTGGTGGCCCAGCGGACCAGCTCCCGGCACTCGAGCGCCACCCGGTCAAAGTGCTGCATGCCACGCCGGTAACGCTCCACATCCTGTCGGCGACGCCAGCGCGGCGGCGAGATGGTCACCACCTCCTTGGCACCAGCCAGTGCCTCGTGCAGCCGGGCGAGGTCGGGTTCCATGCCGCGGAGTTGGTCGAGTGCCCGCATCGCGCGGTCCGGGTCGCGCTGTCTCAGTGCGTGTGCGATCTCCCGAAGCTGCGCGCCGAGCGTTTCGACTACCGGTGCGGCGGTGCGGTCGAGAACGCGCATCGGGTTGATTGGCAGCAGAAGGGCGCCTACCACCAGCCCCACGACGCTGCCCACCACGGCGTCGAGGATCCGGGGCAATTCGAGGTCTCGTGAGGTCGGTGACAGCGTGGCGATCAGTACCGCGGTACTGCCGGCCTGGGCCACCACCGCGCCACTTCGTCCGGTCAGCAGCAGTGCGACGGCGATGGCCAGCGTCACCACCAAGCCGATCTGCCAGGGCCCGAACCCGATGTAGAGCACCAGAAGATCGCTGAGTAACAGGCCCAGCCCGACGCCGAGCATCAGTTCGAACGTACGTTTGGCACGCTGCCCGAGGGCGGCGACGATCGTGCCGACCGCCGCGCTCGGCGCGAAGACCGGCGCTGGCCTGTCCAGCACCTCGTGGGCGATCGCCCAGGACAGCGCAGCAGCGAGCCCGCACTGGACGGCGACGACCAGGATGATCTCGAGGTGTCGCAGCCGTAGCCTGCCGGCCTCACCACCGCGGCGTCGGGCCCGCGCCGTCATGTCCTTGGCCTGCTCGGTAATGGTGTCGGGGCCGGGCCGGTCGTCCCGATCAGCGCCCATGACCGGAGTTACCCCGCTCGTTTCTTCCGAATCCCAGGGCTCAGCGGGTTTGTCGTCAGCGGGCAGCTCGGCATCAGAGCGACTCGCACGCGCGATGGCACCGGTCTGAATGTATTCCTCGCCTTCGTGAGCTCACGCGGCTCCCACCACCTTCGGGTAGGTCTCGGACGGGTCCCGCGACAGCGCGGCCTTCAGGGCGACGCTGTCGGCGTCGGCGAGGACCTCGAGCCGACCGGCATCGACCCCGTCGAGGGCAGCCCGGGCGACATCCTCGGGTCGGTTCTTGGGCACGTCAAAGCCTGCCATCATGTCGGTGTCCGTGCTGGCCAGCACCAGCCCTGTCACCTGTGTGCCCTGCGAGGCCAGCTCGACCCGGACGCCGTTGGTGAGTGCCCACAGCGCAGCCTTCGACGCGCCGTAGCCGTTGGAGTGCTCGTATCCGAGCCACGCCATGACCGACAGCACGTTGAGGATTGCGCCGCCACCGTTGGCCGCGAGCACTGGCGCGAACGCCCGCACGACCGACAGTGTCCCGAGGTAGTTGGTGTCCATTTCCCGGCGGATGTCGCTCAGGTCTCCGGTCACCAGGGGCGCGTACGTGGTTACGCCCGCGTTGTTGATGAGCAACGTCGTATCGGACGCGACGCGGGCGGCTTCGGCGACCTGCTCCGGGGTGGTGATGTCGAGCCTGAGCGGTACGACGCCGGGAAGATCGATCTGTTCGGGGTGGCGTGCTGCGGCGTAGACCTTGGACGCGCCCCGGTCGACGAGTTCTTGAGCGAGAGCGCGGCCGATGCCGCGGTTCGCGCCGGTAACGAGGGCGACGGATCCTTCGATTTGCACGGGAATTCCTCCATGAGTCAGCCCGGCGGGCTCGGCGGGGCCCCAGGACCGGGACGCGATATACGCTAGAACCTGACGTTGGCGTCAAGGGCAAGTCTGGTGTGAGGAGGGGAACAGTGCGTATCGGCGAGGTGGCGGCCGCGGCGGGCGTGAGCACCCGGGCGCTGCGTTACTACGAGGAGCACGGCCTGCTCAGCTCACAGCGCAGCCCGAGCGGGCAGCGGCACTACAGCGAGGACGCGGTCGAGCGGGTGCGCTGGATCCAGGCGCTCTTCGCCGCTGGCCTTTCCAGCAAGGCGGTCGTCGAGCTGCTTCCGTGCGTCCACATCGGGATCGCCACCAGCGCGATAATCGAGCGTCTCGAAAAGGAGCGCGCCCGCATCGACGCCCAGGTACGCGACCTGTCCGCTACCCGCGACCGGCTCGACGAGATCATCGCGGCCGCTCACGACCACCATCGCTGACCCGCCCGCGACAGGTCTCACGCTCAGGTCATCGGACCCCTCTTCGAGAAGGCGCTCACCCAGACGTCGGCCCTGGGCGACGGTGACCTGCTGATCGTCCTCTCCCACCCGATCGCGCTCGTCGTGCTCGCCCTGGCCGTCCTGTTGGTCGCCGGACCGACGCTGGCGAGGTTGCTACCGCGCAACACGCCGGCCGAGGAGCGCGAGCCCGCCGGTGTCTGACGGACCGTCCCGGGATCGCGGGCAGCGATCCCGGGACGCACCCTTGGGTCGTAACCCGTAGCGGTGTCCGGACTGACCTGATCCGCTGACGTGACCTGACTCGTCGCCCGACAGGCTCGCCGGAGAGTGCTGGCAGGGCTCAAAGCCAGGGTGGTGGGCCCTCGAAGGTGAGGGTGTGCACGTCGAACAGGACCGCCGCCTCCACGCCCAGCGCCGGCCCGCCCTGGCGGGCCGCCCAGGTGAGGAACGGCCCGGGTTCGGGGCCGGCCACGCCCAGGCCACTGGTGTACTCGGCGTGCGCAGCTAGCGAGGCGATACCGCGCTGCAGCGGCGCGCCGGTGACGTCCACGCCGTGCGTGGGGCGCTCGGCACCGGCGAAGCAGACGTAGCGCACGCCGCCCCAGGGCGGTAGCCCCTCGTCCACCAGTTCTGGGAAGATCCACCGGTTGCCCGCGTCCCGGGCGGCGTCCAGCGTGGCCAGTCCCACCGCCCGGTGGTCGGCCTGGTTGGTCATACCGCCCACCATGCGGACGGTGAAAGCGCCCGAGACGATGACGTCGGGACGGTGCCGGCGGATCGCCCGCGCGATGTCGCGGCGCAGGCCTGGACCGTACTCGACGACGCCATCGCGGTGGTCGAGGAACTCCACGACCTCCACGCCGACCTCCCGGCCCGCGGCGCGCTGCTCCTCCTCGCGCAACGGCGCGGCCTGGTTCGGGTCCATGGCGTCGATTCCTGCCTCGCCCCGGGTGGCCAGCAGGTAGGTGACCTGCTTGCCCTGCGCGGTCCAGCGGGCGATCGCCGAGGCCGCGCCGTACTCGATGTCGTCCGGGTGTGCGACCACCGCGAGGCAGCGGTCCCAGTCCTCCGGCAGTGCCGGTAGAAGCTCGTCCACGGTCCACACCGTATCCGCCTGCCGCCGATCAGTCACCGGCCGTGTCGGCAACACTGACATCCGTCCAGCAGGCGATAATGAGCGGGTGGATCCCAGCCGGCTGCACCCGCAGGCGCGGGCGGCGATGCAGGTCCAGCAGCGTGTCCCGCTCACCCGGGCGACCCTGCCGGCGGCACGGCTCAGCATGGTCCAGGCGACTCCGGCCGAGGTGGGCAGCGGACCGGCGATCCGGTCCGTGGTGACCGTCGACGCCGGCGGCGTGCCCGCCCGCCTCTACCGCGACGGCGATCACGACGCGATGCCGGTGGTCCTTCATGCCCACGGCGGGGGCTGGGTGATGGGCAGCGTGGACACCCACGACGGGCTGTGCCGGCACCTGGCGGCCGCGTCCGGCTGGGCCGTGCTCTCCGTGGACTACCGGCTCGCCCCCGAGGATCCGTACCCGGCCGCGGTGGACGACATGGCGCGCGCGCTCACCTGGCTGCGCGGGCCCGGGGCGGCTCGGCACGGCCTCGACCCGGCCCGGATAACGGTGGCCGGTGACTCCTCGGGAGGGCACCTGGCGGCGGTGACCGCTCGGCGCGCCCGGGATGCGGGCATCCGTCTTGCGGGACAGATCCTCATCTGCCCGGTCATCGACCCCGCGGCCGACTATCCGCCCCTGGACGAGTACGGCCTCGACCGGGAGGAGATGCGGTTCTTCTGGGACGCGTTCGCCCCACCCGGCGTGGACCGTACCCAGCCGGATCTGGACCCGCTGCGGGCCGACCTCACCGGCCTGCCCCCCGCCGTGGTCATCACCGCCGAGCTCGACCTGTTGTCCGCCGAGGGTGAACGGTACGCGGCCAGGCTGCTGGCGGCCGGCGTTCCCGTCACCGCGACCCGGTACCAGGGGCTCATCCACAACTTCCCGCGAAAACTTGCCCTGTTCGACGCCGCCCATATCGCCCTGGCCCAGTTGACCGCCGCGCTGAACCGTTGGTGAAAGGGTGCGGACATTGCGGGTGTCGAAAACCCTATCCGGGCAGGTCAAGCGAAGATCAGTCGAGTGGGATGGCGCCGCGAAGGCGCAGCCCGGGTTGGAAACCGGTTCGTGTCGATCCTCGGACACCAATCAGAGTAGAAGCAAAAGGGCCGTTGACCTGGCGTTACTCAGGTGAGCGGCCTTGATCGTTTCTCGGGCTGTTGCCGCCTGGGCTCACTGTGGGCTCACCAACCTGGACGAGGATCGCCCACGGCGGTGGACGACGTCGGCCGCCGAGTCGCCGCCGAGAACCGGGCAGGGCCAGGGCCGGGTTGGCGGGTACGTACGGGCGGTGTGACATCCATCGCCCGTGGGTAGGCCCGGGTGAGCCTGAGACGTTGTCCGGCACATGCCGGAGACGGATGTGGTGGTTATCGGGGCCGGACAGGCGGGGCTGTCCAGCGCGTACCACCTGCGCTCCTCCGGTCTTGACTTGGCCGTCCTGGACGCCAACCCGGCACCCGGCGGGGCGTGGCAGCATCGGTGGCCGACGCTGCGCATGGCGACCGTGCATGGGATCTTCGACCTGCCCGGCATGCGCTTCACGCCTCCGCCGCTGGACGAACCAGCCGCTGACGCGGTGCCGGCCTATTTCGCCGCCTTTGAGAGGGAATTCGGCATCGACGTGCAGCGGCCAGTCGCCGTTACGGCCGTCCGGAACGCTCGCGACGGACGACTCCTGGTCGAATCCGACAACAGCACCTGGATCACCCGGGCACTGATCAACGCCACTGGAACGTGGACCAGGCCGTTCGTGCCGTACTACCCGGGACAGGAAACGTTCCGCGGGCGGCAGCTGCACACCGCCCACTACCGGGGGCCGGCGGAGTTCGCCGGGAAGCGGGTGGTTGTCGTCGGGGGCGGAACGTCGGCCGTGCAGCTCCTGGTCGAGATCGCCGACGTCGCGGCGACGACGACCTGGGTCACCCGCCGGCCGCCGGTGTTCCGGGACGGGCCGTTCAGCCCGGACTACGGACGCGAGGTGGTCGCCAAGGTGGAGGCACGGGTACGGGCCGGACTGCCCCCGGGAAGCATCGCCAGCGCCAGCGAGCTGTCGTGGACACCGCAGCTGCTCGAAGCCCGGGAACGCGGTCTCCTCCTACGCCGGCCGATGTTCGACCGGATCGTCCCCGACGGCGTCCAGTGGCGCGACGGCGCGGCACAGGACGTGGACGTCATCCTCTGGTGCACCGGCTTCCGCCCGGCGCTCGACCACCTGGCCCCGCTGCGGCTGCGAGGGCCCCGCGGCGGCATCGTCGTGGACGGCACCCGGGTGGTCGCCGACCCCCGGATCCACCTGGTCGGCTACGGGCCGTCCGCGAGCACAGTCGGCGCGAACCGCGCCGGGCGGGCAGCGGTCCGCGAGCTGCGCGCGCTTCTGGCGCCCGCCCCGGCCTGACCGAACGGCGACGGTGGATCCGTCAAGGACAGGTGCGGCTGGCGACGGACTGGACCTGCGCGCGTTCGGGCAGGCGCCCGACACAAGCCCTGTAGGTGCCGAAAACACCGTCCGGGCAGGTCAAGCGCGCGTCGTTGTTATTCGTGGTGGAGGCCGCCGAGTCGGTCTCGTCGTCGGATGCTCGGGCAACCCGGTCGGGCGTGTCAGGCCCAAGCAGAGTGGCTGTCAGCCGAGCGGGATGGCACCGAGAAGCCGCCATCCGCGTTGGGAATCGGTTAGTGTCGATCGATCCTCGGTCACAACTTAGTACATGATCCACCGTCTGGGCCGGGACAGCCAGCACCAGCGGGACCCGTCAGCGGGTGATCCGCCGGGGCCGGCCGGGCGCGCCGCCCGGCTTCGGCCGGTAGGCGGGTAGCCCGATGGCGATGGCGAGCATGCAGGCCGCACGGGTGTCGAACGCATCCGAGACGTCCTGGTCGCAGAAGGTCAGGCCGGTGCCGCCGTGACCGAGGGTGAAGGCGGCCAGTTGCAGGCGGCCGGCGGCCACCTCCGCCTCGAACTGGGCGACCCGGTACCCGCGCTCGCCGTACCCGCCGAGCACCTGGTCGAGATCGGCGCAGGCGAAGTCGGTGTACGCCGAGTCGCCGCCGAGCGGCTGGTCGAGGCAGAGCCCCTGGCTCAATGTTCGAACCTTGGGATCCGGCGCCGGCCGGCGCAGCTGCGGCGGGCCGTCGACCTGCTGGTACAGGCCCGGCTCCGTGCCGTGCACCGCGTGGACTGCGACCTCGTGGGAGAGCAGGGTGGTCCCGGTCGGGATCGCGTCGGCGGGGACCGCTCGGGTCGCCGCCGCCATCGCCCAGTGCAGCAGCTCGGCGGGGGCGAGTTGGCGGCGCATGCGCCGGGTGGAGCCGCGGCGCAGGATGACCGACTCGATCGGCTCGCTGCCGGCCCCAACCGGTGCATCGACGGTGTCGGTGGCGCGGGGCAGGCCCGCGACGGCGGCCGCCCGCCAGCCGGTCACGTCGTCGCCCGTGGTGAGCTCACCGGCCTGCTGCACCCGGTTGACCAGCGGGAAGTCGACCGGCGCGGGGGAGAGCGGCGTCGGCGGGAACGGCGGCGGAGGTAGCTCGACCGGCTCGGCGGCGGCGGTCGCGGCGGGCCGGCCGCAGGTGATCACCGCCACCGGGACCTCCGTCACGCCGTCGACGCCGAGCAGGCGAGACACGGCGGCGTCGACGAAGCCTAGCCGTACCCGCGCCGGTAGCCCGTGGCCTTCGGCGACGGCGAGCAGATTCGCCAGCATTGTCCCGGCGTCCCAGTAGACGTGCCGCCAGCCCCGTTCGGCGTACTTCCACGCGGTGCGCCACGGGAGGCCGGTGACGACGAGGGCGAGCGGGCTGGCCGCGACGTCTGGGTCGGCGGTGGCGTCGGCCAGCGCCCGGCGGTGGTCCCCGGCCGCGAGTACCTCCAGGCCGAACACCTCCGGCGCGAAGTGGTACAGCCCGGCGTCGAGCCCGGCCACCTCGCCGGCCACCGCGTACATCTCGAGGGGGTGAAGATTGCCGGCGGAGGGGGCGGCCCTGAACCAGAGGTTGTCTCCGGCGGTTCGGGTGACGCCGGCCGAGTAGAACAGCAGTCGGGCGAGGAGTTCGCCGTCGATGGTCGGGTCGCTCGGCGGTACCCGTCCGGACAGGGTCGCCGCGGCCGGCGCCCCGGTCGGCGGCAGGTCGCGGGGCAGGGGGTGCATCGGCGCCCCGAGATGGCGTTTGAAGGGCTGGGGCCGGTTGCTCGGGTCCATTGGGACGAACCCCGGGACACCCGGCGGCCGGCCGCCGCGACATTGGTTCGTTTGGTGGTGGTAGAGCCGGGTCACCTCGCCGGTGCACATCCGCCGGGCATACCCGCCGGCGCCCGGCGTATGCCCGAACGAGCGCGGTGCCGGGCGCGGCAGCCGTCCGCGGCCCGCACCCGCCGCGCAGCCGTCTTATCTCGGTGCTGTCGCCGGGCGCTGCGGCAGGCACACCTCCCAGCCGGAGGTGGTGAGGTTCGGCACCGGAATCCGGTGCCAGTCCTTGGCCCAGTCGGGCGGGGCGGAGCCCTCGACCAGCAGGGCGAAGCGTCCGGTCGCCGCGGCGTGCCGCAGCTGCGCGATGCTCGCGTTGCGGTTGTATCCCCGGTCCTCCAGCGCACGGCAACCCGCGTAGTAGGCGATCGGGATGGCCTCGTGGCCGGAGATCACGCACGGCGGTCGCACCCCGTGCGACCGCAGGGTCTGGACGAGGCGGGCCCAGTCGCCGCGGCTGCGGACCTGCTCCGTCACGACGTGGTGCAGGATGCCGGCCTGGATGGCGAGGTGGCCGGCGAAGCCCAACGCAACCACGGCGGCAACGACCCGCCGCCACTGACCGACGGCCGTGGAGAACAATGCGGCGAGCCCCGGGATGGCGCAGACCAGAGCAACGGCGTAGGCCGGCAGCAGGAACCGGGGTGCGGAGTATCCGATCAGGAACAGGTACGGGAAGGCCATGGCGGCGGCGACCACGAATGGCAGCCATGCCGTCCGTGCCATGCCCGCCAAGTGAGCCGCCCGGACAGCCAGTGGCACCAGCACCGCCAGCGCCAGCCACCACAGCACCGCCGGCCACCGCACGGGGCTGTCGCACGGGCGGCACAGGATCGGCCCGTCCAGGGTGCTGATCACGTGCCCGAGGGAGAACTGCAGCTTCGTGCCGCCCTGCACCTGACCGGCCTGACAGATGCGTTCCAGGAGCCCGCCGTAGCGCAGCTCGGCCTCGACCGCCCACGGTGCGCCGCCCAGCGCGAGGCCTGCGACCACCGCCGCGGTCAGCCGCCACCGCCGGAACGCGGGCACCGCGACGGCGGCGGCGAGCAGCGGGGCCCGAGCCAGAAGGCGTCGGCCGGACGCATCAGGGCGGCCACGGCGAGGGCGGCGACGAGCCCGAGGTACGCCCCGGGCCGGGCTGGCTCGGCCGTGGCCAGCAGGAAACATCCGACCGCCGCCACCGCCGCCACCGCCGCCACCGCCGCCATCGCCGTGTAGTGGTTGGGCATTGCGGCGTTCGCGTAGAACAGGGCGGTCCAGAGGCTTGCGTACAGCCCGGCGGCGATCGCGGCGGCGCCGGGCCGCCGGGACACCCGCGACCACACCCAGAACGCCAGCCCGAGCGACGCCGCCGCGGTAACGGTGAGGAACAGCCGGAGGACCACGGTGGAATCGAGCCAGGACGCTACGGGCCACACCAGCAGGGTCACGCCCCGGGCGCGCGGTGCGCTCATGAACGCCGGCGGCGCATGGGTGCCGTGCTGGCTCACATAGTCGACGTTTTTCGGTGATCTTGCACCACACGCCACTGGCACCGCCAACGACTGGGCGGCGTCGCCTCACCTCTAACGTGCCGAAGTGGGGTCACACGGCGGCGCGCTGGCGGTAGCGGGCCATTTTGTCGCGGCTGCCGCAGACCTCCATGGAGCACCAACGGCGGCTGCTAGCCCGCGAGGTGTCCAGGTATAGCAGCGTGCACGTGTCGCTGGAGCATTTCCGCAGGCGGTTGGCGTGGGGGCCGGCGAGCAGGTCGACGCCGTCGCGAGCCACGGACGCCAGCAGCCCGCCGGCGGTGGGTTCCACGAGACGTTTCGCCAAGCCGTCCGCCGTGAGCCGGACCGCGGGTGGCGCCTTGGCCGCCCAGCGGTTCACCACATCGATGGCTCGCCGGTCCAGCGGTTCCTGGAAGACCCGGCCACGCATCAGCCGGTAGAGGGCTTCGCGCAAGTCACGGGCGCTGCGGAGGGTCGAGGCGGAAACCGGCACGGTGATGTCGGCCAGACCCGCCTCGATGAACCAGCGCGCGAGGTCGGCCGGGGCAGGGATGCGTTCGACGCTGGGGTCGCGCCACCGCAGGCCGTGGGTCGCGGTGAAGTCGACCGAAACCCGCCCGCCGACGAACCGGAAGGCCGCCTCATCCTGAAACACCGCTCGATGATACCGGTTCAACCGGTATCACAGATCACTCCACGCGCGCTGTTGAGTTACCGGCTCGACTAGTAACGTCTCGACGCATGAGGATTCTTGTCGTCGGGGCGGGCGCGACCGGAGGCTACTTCGGCGCCCAGCTCCAGCAGGCCGGCCGGGACGTCACCTTCCTCGTCCGACCCAAGCGCGCCGACGTGCTCCGCGAGCGCGGGCTGCGAATCACCGGCCTGGGGACCGAGACCGTGCTCATGCCACGGCTCCTGACCGCCGCCGAGATCGACGGGCATTACGACGTCGTTCTCGTCTCGGTGAAGGCCACCGCGCTGCCGGCGGCGATCGACGACGTCGCCGCTGCGGTCGGCCCGCGTACCACGGTGATCCCGTTCTTGAATGGCATGGCCCACATGGACGCGCTGAACGAGCGGTTCGACGTGGACGCCGTGCTCGGCGGCGTAGTCCGCGTCCTCACCACGCTCGACGCCGAGGGTGACATCGTCCGGCTGGGCACCCTGGCCGATATCCTCATCGGCGAACAGCAGGGTGGCACGTCGCAGCGCGTCGAGCAGATCGCTGAGGTGCTGTCCGACGCGGGCTTCGACTTCTCCGTCTCGCCGGACATCCGCGGAGCCATGTGGCACAAGTGGGTCTTCATCAGCACGCTCGGCGCCCTCAACGCCCTGGTACGCGGTTCGGTGGGCGACGCCGTGGCAGTCCCCGGAGGCGACCGCCTCGGCCCGCAGATCGCAGCCGAGGCCGCGGCCGTCGCCGCAGCGGCCGGGTATCCGGTGCCGAAGCAGGTCCTCGACAACGTCCAGGCCTTCGTGACCCGGCCCGGTTCGGCCGACACCGCCTCGCTCTACCGGGATCTGATCGCCAGGCAGCCGACCGAGGCCGAGCAGATCTTCGGCGACCTCACGGCGCGGGCCCGTGCGCTCGGCGTACCCACTCCTCTGCTGGACGCCACGACGGTGGCTCTGCGCGTGCACGAACAGCGCCTCAGCTGCGGATAGTGTGCTGTCATCCAGGCTCAGCCGCCGCTTGGCCTACGTCTGTCGCCCCTCGCTAGGGGGTCAGACGTCGCGCCAATGATGCTGTCTGTGGCGGTGCTGGGGCGCAGAGCAGCGCCATCCAACGGTTCGGAGTACGGGTGTCCTGCGCCTACCTGGCCGGTACGCCCTCACGAGCCTGATCGGCGGCGTCGCCGTCCATAGCCTCGGGGCATCGCCTGCGTGCCAAGGTCGAGATCCTGCCGGCCCTTATGACTGGCGCCGCCGTACCGATCCGCAACCAGGGCACGGCGAGCGGCGGATCCCCGGCGCAAATGACCGGACCCGCTCCGACAACCGAGCCACCCTCGCTGAAGCCCTCCATGCTCGACCTTTGCGTGGACCCCCTACGGCTACCGCTAGTGGAGGCGCTTCTCTTTCCATCAGCAAATCCTTGAGGTGCCAGCTACTTCGCTTGCGTCGCCCCATCCCTCATGCAGCAACCGCTAGCCGTTGCCCGGATGCGAGATGTGTGTTGTGTCCGAGCGGCGACCGGCACTCAGATCTGGGGGATGACGTGCTGGGCGAGTTCGGTGAACTTGCTTTGCGGCACGATCGTTGGGCCGGTGAACAACAGCAGTCGCAGCTCCTTTTCGTAGGGCACGGCGACGGCCAGCACCCGAGCGCCGTCGCTCTCATAGGTAACGGCGTCCGTGCCAAGATCTTTGATCCTGGTCGTCTTCGCGCCGCTCCCGTTGGCGATGGCGTCGATCGACTCTCGCACGGTGTCGGCCCGATCCGGGTTGACCTGCACAATGAAGGAGAGTGCTTCCTGGCCCTCGCGGCCGTAGGCACAGGAGTACCTGCGCCTTGTATCGGTCTCGTCGACCGGCTGTTCCTTGGCGCTCAGCTTCGTGTCGGCGGATCCGCCGAGCACCTTCACGGTTATTTCGGCGGGCAGCAGCTTGCAAGCAGAGGTGATCTCCGCGAGCCGAGCCGGTGCGCTGACTTGCGGCGCGCTCGACGTTGGCGCTTCCCAGGCAACCCCAGCATCCGCCTGCTGCCCGCCACTGCCGCAGGCCGACCCGGTGAGCAGCACCGCTGCCATCGCCGCGGCCATCTCGGCCGAACGACGGGTCCTGCCTCGCTTCATCAACATCGTGCACCTCCTGATCTTCAGGGGGCTGACTCTAACGAGTTCGACCTGTGGGAACAGAAGGAGTTTGTGGCAATGCTCACGAAATTCCCCAATGGCTCCGAGAGTCCACGATCACTGCCGAGGGATCGCACGTGAAAGCCGCTCGCGAACGCCTCTGGCAGCGGCAGAAGCGGATGTTTGCAAGGGTGCGTCTCCGTGTGCGTTGCGCTTCGCCTCGATAGCCCGCTTCTGTCGATCGTGTTGCCGCGTTCTGAGGGGAGCGGCACGAGCGTGGGCAGGAACCCTTCCTACTTGTCGTGCTGTCGGCGCACCATCTCGCTGATCCAGATGGGCGCGAAGGGAGACGTGCAGTTCGGGGGAGTCGGGTAGTCCTTGAGCACCTTCAGGCGCTCACCGATGTCGATTGCACGGGCGCGGTGCTCGGCGTGCTCGATCCCGATCTGAGCCAGGCAGTGGTTCATCGCCCACTGCAGGCGGTCCGGGGCGTCTTTCATCTCCGACTCGATGACGTCGAGCAGTCCTGCGAGGTCGAGGCCCTCGGGCTTCTTGGCCACGCGTTCGGTGGTCAGCGCCCAGCCGGCACTCGCGACCACTGGATCCGGATCGGCGGACCAGGCCAGGCGCAGCTGTTCGGAGTGCGGGTTCTTTTTCACCACGTAGTTCACGAGCCAGTCGTGCACCTTGGGGGTGCGTGCTTCGCGCAACATGACGTCCAACTCGTCACGCTCGAACGCCTTCGGGCGGCAGATCAGGATCGCCAGCAGTCTCGCCGCGGTGTCATCCGTCTCCCAGAGCTGACACGCGAGTTCCTGCTGCGTCCTCAGCCGCTTCGCGAGCGCACGCAGTTTGCTGAGGTTCACACCGTGATCGTCACCGTGTTTCTCGTTCACCTCGCGTGTCTTCGGGTCCTCAAGCTCGGCCAGCTCGGCCATCACCTCGGCCACCGTCGTCTCGGCCACCTCAGCCTCCTGACCATCACGTGTGAGATTCAGCCTACGAGGAAAGCACGGGTGAACCAGGTGATCAGCAAGCGCATGGTCAAGGCCACTATCCGCTATTCGATAAAGTCGCGCGGTCAGCGGCTAGATGTATTGCCCGGCACCGTTGTTGATGCGGCTGATGGGTGGTTGGCCGCCGGGTGAGGTGTGGCTGCGGTGGTGATTGTAGGTGTGTAGCCAGGAAGGTAGGGCGTCGGCGCGGTGCTGGTTGCTGGTGAACGGCTGGGCGTAGGCCCATTCGTCGCACAGGGTCCGGTTGAAGCGTTCGGCTTTGCCGTTGGTCTGGGGCCGGTAGCGGCGGGTGAAGCGGGCGTGGGTGCCGAGGGCGGCCAGGGCGTCGCGCCAGGCGCCTGCGCGGCGGTAGGTCAGGCGTTGTCGGTGATGACCTGTTCGATGCGGCTGATGCCGTGGGCGGCGACGTGATCGGCGGCGCGGCGCAGGAAGCCGGCACAGGTGTCGGCTTTCTCGTCGGGGTGGATTTCGGCGTCGGCGAGGCGGGTGTGGTCGTCGATGGCGCGGTGGACGTAGTCGAAGCCGACGCGGCCGCTTCAATCGTTGCCGGGGTCTTGCCGGGCAGCCGGCGGGCGACGCTGGGCCGGTCGCGTAGACCGGCCTCACCCTCGGCCCGCCAGCGGGCCAGCCATTTGTAGCCGGTACCGAATCTGCCGAAAGTAGTGCGCTCGGCGCGGGCTAGCTGACCCGGCGCTGGACGCGCCACAGGCCGACCGCCGCGAGCAGCGCGCTGATACCGAGATGCAACGCCAGTTCGATCCATTGGAAGGGCCAGAAGCGCCCGTTGGGCTGGTAGGCCATGTCGACGTGGAGGTCGAGCTTGCCGAGACACACCGCAGTGTCACCGAACCTGCCGGTGGCACCAGTCTTCGGGGCGTTGTTGAAACACTCGTCAAAGGCGGCGTCGGACAGCTGCCGGCCGTCAGGTGTCAAGAGCCTGCTGGTGTTCGTGACCCAGGCGTCCGGTATCTCTACCCCTTTGACGACCGGCCCGCCGGTGATGCTGCCCAGCGCCCGGGCCTGGTTGATGGTGTCGGCACTCATCGATACGGTGACCCGCTCGGCGGGCATGTAGTTCGGTCGCAGCAGGTTCGGTACGGCGACCTGCACCGCGATCACGGCTAGGAACACCATCGCCATCGCCGGCAGGGTGCGGCGTACCAGCAGCCCGGTGACGGCGCCGAGCGTGAAGCCGAAGACGGCGTACCCGATTGGCGCGACACCACGCGCGCCGAACAGGATCGCGCTGAACCGGTCGCCGGCCACCTGGTCGACCGGAACCGCTGCCCACGTCAACAGCGCGCTGAGCGTACCGGCGACGGCCATGCTGGCAAGGCCGAGGACCGTCAGCTTGACCGCGAGCCAGCGGCGGCGGGGCACACTTTGGTTCCACACCAGCCGATGGGTACCGGTCTCCAGTTCCCGAGCGATGAGCGGCGCGCCCCAGAACGCACCGACGAGCGCGGGTACCAGACCGAAACCGGCGGCGAGGAACAGCATCGTCTGCCCGTACTGGCTCGGAAGCTGGGATGTGTCGCGCACGGCACGGATGTCCCCGCCGAGGCGCACCAGGTAGATGGCGGTCAGGACCAACAGGAACGCTCCGACGAGCGCCTGGATACGGAACTGCCGCAAGCTCATCCTGATCATCGCGCCACCGCCGCACTCGCGCGGGGCGCGGCACCCGCTCCGGCGGCCCGCGACATGTAGGCGAGGACCAGTTCCTCCAGCGTGACCGGCTCGGCGTCCCGCGCCGCGGCACCGTCCCGTGCCGCCGCATCGCCCCGGACCAGGGCGCGGCCACGCTCCGCCCAGATAACCTCGACCGCGGCGGCCATCCTGGCCGGATCGCCAGCGATCCTGTGGTGCGAGGCGAGCAGATCCCGTACCGGACCGGCGATCTGGATGCGCGAGTCGCAGAG
Source organism: Micromonospora sp. GCM10011541 (assembly GCF_042650725.1). Classification (NCBI taxonomy): domain Bacteria; kingdom Bacillati; phylum Actinomycetota; class Actinomycetes; order Micromonosporales; family Micromonosporaceae; genus Micromonospora; species Micromonospora sp. GCM10011541. Next base: position 267,142 of record NZ_JBHSBP010000009.1, on the reverse strand, counting down.
TACGACGAGGTAGTCACAGACCTGCTCGACATCGCTCAACAGGTGCGAGGAGAGCACGGCACTGGCGCCGAGTTCGCCCACGAACTCCACGAGACCGCGCATGAAGCCTTTGCGCGCCAGGGGATCCAGCGCGGCGGCCGGTTCGTCGAAAATGAGCAGCTCGGGTCGTTTCGCAGCGGCGATGGCCAACGCGAGCTGCGCGCGCTGGCCGCCGGACAGCCGGCCCGCCTTCTGCGCCGGGTCGAGGCCGACCTCGGCGATGCGCCGCTTGGCCAGCGCCGGGTCCCAGGACGGGTTCAGCCAGGCACCCATCCTCAGGTGGTCGGCGATGCTGAACGAGGCGTACACCGGAGTGTCCTGGGCGACGAAGCCGACCCGGGCCAGGTGCGCCGCGTTGGCTGCCGGTCTGGACCCGAGGACGGACAACGTACCCGCAGTCGGTGCGAGCAGGCCGCAGGCTAGCTGGAGGAGTGTGGACTTACCGGCGCCGTTCGGGCCGACAAGCCCGACGACATGCCCGCGCGGGATCATCAGGTCACAGTCAGTCAATGCCGTGCGGCGGCCGTACCGTTTGGTCAGCCGCTCGGCGTGCAGTACGAGTGGTGTTTCCATAGGCTCATCCTGCGAACGGCGGGCGCGCCGGGCATCGGTCCAAAGCAGGGGCTGGTGCGCAGACGACCCTACTTTTGACCGGTTCGCGCGAGCCGGCGATTTCCTAGCGTCCTCGGCATGAACACGACACACCGAACGGCAATGAACGCGGTACTGGGGCTGGTCTTCGTCACCGGGCTCGGGCTCACGGCGTATCTGATCGCGGACAGTTGGGGCGGGCTCAATTGGTTGTTCGACTTCGTGGCCGGGGTGGTTGCAGGGCTGCTCGCGCTGCTGCGCGGGCCGCAGCGGACCTGGCCGGTGGCGGGGGGACTCGCGGTCGCGGCGGTGGCGATCGTGGTGGCCCGGGTCGCCGACCTGCCGCAGGAGCCTGGACCGGTCACCGCGCTGGCGCTTGCCGTACTCGTCGGCTCGGGGATCCGGACGCTGCCGGGACCGCGCGCCGCGGCCGTTGCGGCCGGCGGGTTCACGGTGGTGGTGGGCACCTGGCTGACCGCGCTTCCGGACGCGGCGGGCTTCACCGTGGTGACCGTCGTGAACACGGTCACCTGGTTGGTTGCCGTGGCGCTTGGGATCGCCCTGCGTGCGGCCGGGCGGGCCTCGTAGCTTGAACAGGGTGAGCATCTGGGACCGGCTGTTCGGGGTCGCGGCCACGGCGGGACTCGCCGTGGTCTTCCTCGCCGCGATCGGCATTGAGGCCGTTGCGATCGCGCAGACGTGGGGCGCCCGGTACTGGCTCGCGGGCGGTGCGGCCGCCGTCGTGGTCTGTGTGTTGACGCTGGTACGGCGGCGGCAGCGGGCGTGGGCGGCTGTCGCCGGTCTCGGGACCGCTGGACTGGCCATCGCGGCGGCCCGGGTGTTCCACCTCCCGACCGAGCCGGGACCGGCCATGGCGCTGGCGCTCGCCGTACTCGTCGGGTCGGCGGTGCGCGCGCTGCCTGCCGTACCTGCTGGTGCGCTCGCCGCCGGAGGGCTCGCGGTGGTCGGCGGCGCCTATCTCGCCGCCCGGCCGCAGTCCTCGGGCGCCTCGGGGGTCGTGGCGATGAACGCCGCGGCCTGGCTCGGCGCGGTCGGGGTCGGGCTGGCGCTGCGGCTGCTGGACGACCGGGCGGCGGCCACCGCGGAGAAAGTACGCCGGGACGAGCGGCTGGAGCTGGCCCGGGAACTGCACGACGTGGTGGCCCATCACATCACCGGCATGCTGATCCAGGCGCAGGCCGCCCACGTCGTCGCGCGTAAGAACCCGGGGCAGGTGGCAGGGTCGCTGACCGGGATCGAGGCCGCCGGCACCGAGGCGCTGCGCGCCATGCGCGGCGTGGTCGGGCTGCTACGCGACGTTGAGGACGCGCCGCCCGCCTCGGCCGGGCCGGAACAGCTCGGCGTACTCGTCGAGCGCTTCAACCGGCAAGGCCCGCCGGTGCGCCTACGGGTACCCGACGAGAGCGCGGCATGGCCGCCGGAGGTGACCAGCACCGTGTACCGGATCGTCCGGGAGGCGCTGACGAACGTGGCCCGCCACGCGCCGCACGCCCACGGCGTCACCGTCACCGTCGACCAGAACCCCGCTGGCGTCACGGTCGAAGTGGTCGACGACGCGCCGCCGGGCCCCGCCCGCGCCTTTCCCCGCGGCGGGTACGGCCTCATCGGCATGCGCGAACGCGTCGAAACCCTCGGCGGTACGCTGCACACCGGTCCCCGCCCCGACGCCGGCTGGTCGGTCCTGGCCACCCTGCCTATCCACGATGGACTGTCACGAGGACGATCCGCGTCCTGCTCGCCGACGACCAGGCGATGATCCGTAGCGGCCTGAAGCTCATCCTCGAAGACCAGCCGGACATCAGCGTCATCGCCGAGGCGTCAGACGGTGTCGACGCGATCGCGCAGGCCCGCCAATTGCGTCCCGACGTCTGCCTGGTGGACATCCGGATGCCCCGGCTCGACGGCATCGAAGTGACCCGGGCATTGGCCGGGCCCCGCGTACCCAACCCGATGCGGGTCATCGTGGTCACCACGTTCGACCTCGACGAATACGTGTACGGCGCGCTACGCGGCGGCGCGGCCGGCTTCATCCTCAAGGACGCCGGCCCGGCCCTGCTCGTCGAGGCGGTACGCGCCGCCCACAACGGCGATGCGCTCGTCTCCCCGTCGATCACCGTACGGCTGCTACGCCACCTGACCACGCCGAAACCAGAACCCGACAAGTCGCTGCCGTCGTTGTCGGAACGCGAAATCGAGGTGGTCCGGGAGATCGCACGCGGCCGCACCAACCTGGAGATCGGGGCCGAGCTGTTCATCTCCCTGAGTACGGTCAAAAGCCACGTCTCGACCATCCAGACGAAACTCCGCCTACGCAACCGCACCGAGATCGCCGTCTGGGCCTGGGAGCACCGGATCGTCGAAACCGCTTGAACGGCAGACAAGCAGCGGCATCGCGCGGACGGATGGGAACTGCCCGACGGACCTCCACTCGGGAACGGACCTGGTGTCCGTCTCAGTATCCGGATCTGCCGCCAACCGCGTCACCCAACGTAGGTGCATGGACGCTGGTGTTGACATGCTGGGTGAGAAGTGGACCCTGCTGATCCTTCGAGAGGTCTGGTACGGCGCAGCCCGCTTCAGCGACTTCGAACGCATCTTTGGGATGCCCCCGCAATCTGCTCGCTGAGCGGCTCCGCAAGCTCGTCGAGCACGGCATCCTGTCCACCGAGCCATACCAGGAGGCAGGCTTTCGCAGCCGACTCCGGTACGTGATCACACCCAAGGGGACCGATCTGGCGCCGGCAGTGCTAGGACTGATGCAGTGGGGCGACCGATACCGCGCCGACTCGGCGGGCCCGGCCATCATCACCCGCCACGACAGGTGCGGCGCCCAACTCTCCGTGCAGGTCCGATGCGAGCACGATCACCACGTCCAGGCGAACGACACCCAAGCCGCACCTGGCCCAGGCTTTCGAATGAAGGCGGACCAGTGATGCGACCAGCGCTGGACAGGCGCGCGCCGGATCTACTCCCATCCGGTCTGGACGTCGGCGCCGAGCCCGACGGCTCGACGTCCAGGACCTGCCTCACTCGTTGAGCGAGGTGGCGAAATCCGGCCACAGCAGTCGGCGGGTGGTTGGGATGGGAGATCAGGATTGGGTGCGGCAGAAGACGAGGCGCGTTCAGCCAGGAGTGTCGAGCGAACAGAGACGTTCAGCGACGCGGTGCTCGCCATCATCATCACCCTGCTCGTGCTCGACCTGAAGCCGCCCCAGATCAGACCCGGCCACCTGTTGCGGGGGCTGCTCGAAGAATGGCCGGCGTACCTGGCGTACGCCACGTCGTTCCTCAACCTGGCAGCGATCTGGCTGGCACATCGCTACGTGTTCGAGCGCATCCGGGCGACCAGCCCGCCGCTGAACTGGGCCAACCTCGCCATATTGTTCAGCTCAGCGCTGGTACCCTTTCCGACCGCCGTGGTCGCCCGATTCCTGAAGGCGGGCAATCAGGGCGACATCCAGACCGCAATCGCCCTCTATGCCCTCGTCGGCGCCCTGATGCTAATCAGCGCGTGGATCTTCTACCAGTACGCCGTCCGGCACCCCGAGTTGATCCATGCGGGCGGCGGCAAGTACCTCCGGCAGGAGCGGACCAAGGCACTGATCGGCACCGCGCTCTTTCTCGGTGGGGGCCTACTCGGGTACGTCTCCCCTTGGATCGCGTTTGCGCTCTTTCTCGCCGTACCCCTCTACACCGGCATCACGACCCCTCGCTAGTACTCCAGCCGTAGATCTTGCTCTGGGCAGGTCCGGCAAGTGAGACGGCACAGGCAGCGTCCATCACGGGTTGCTGTGTACCGGTCAATGGTCGAAGCGCAGATGATGCGCGGTGAGTGGATTGGCCTTGAGCGGGCGCGGATCACGCTGGGGACCATGTGGAGCGGTGGATCACCCAGCAGCCGAGCCTGCGCCCCCGGACTGCGGCGCTCTACCGATGGCTGCTCGGCAAGCACATCGCGCCGTACCTGGGCGCAGTGGAGCTAGGCCGGTGGACAAGCCGATGACCCCGGCTAGGCCTCATCAGAGGCGTCGAGTGGCTTGCGCCAGACCGACACGTGGCTCTCGCTGTCGGACGTGAAGGGCGCCCCGTCCCAGTCCGCCACACGCTGCTCCAGCGTCAAGCCGGCCAGCCGCGCCATGAGGTCGCACTCGGCGGGCCAGATGTAGCGGAAGTTGCTGTAGCCGTAGCGCGTGCTCCCATCGTCCAGCCGCCGGTAGTGGTGAGAGGTCCCCTGCTGCGTGACCATGTCGTAGGTGTCGAAGCCGACGTGCCGGTCGGTCACCTCGAACGGCACCGCCGACTGCCCCGGGGGGAACCACCGGATGCCCGGCACCCACAGCTCGACGACGAAGCGACCCCCCGGCGACAGGTGCCGGGCGGCGTTGCGGAAGCACCGCACCTGCTCGTCCTGGGTGCACAGGTTGCCGATGCTGTTCCACACGACGTACACGAGCGAGAACTGGCCGGGGACGGTCGTCGTGGCCATGTCACCGATGACGACCGGCAAGTCCTCCGCGGGCACCTTGCGCCGCAGCCGGTCGGCCATCGGCTGCGACAGCTCGATCCCGGTCACGGAGATGCCTCGGGCGGCGAGCGGGATCGCCACCCGGCCCGTGCCGATCGCGAGCTCCAGCGCGGGGCCGGAACCCGCCAGCCGTGCGAGGAAGTCCACGGCGGGGTCGAGCACGTGGGGTGCAAACATCTCGGCCGAGATGTCGTCGTACCGCTCCGCGGTGTCCTCGTCCCAAAGGTCGCTGCTCGTCACGGGCACGAGCCTGCTTGCCTCCCTGCGCTCACGCTACCCATTTACGAAGGGGCGGCGTGCGTCCACTTGGGCAAGCTTGGTCACGCCATCCAAACTCATTCGTTCATGCCGCTGACCGCGCGACTTCGCCGGACGTAGTGCGGCGATGTAAGGGTGGCTTTGGGGGCCCATGGCCCTCGAGCTCAGGACCTAACTCCCGGTCTCGGATGATCGGTCGGCCGTGAGACGCCCGAGGAGCTCGACGAGTCGGGTGAGGTCGGCGGTCGACCAGTCCTGCGTGCGGGTGTAGAACTCCTTGCCGCGCTCCTCGAGCGTTGCCGAGACCCGTTGCCGACCTTCTGGGCTGAGTCGGACGATGATGCTGCGCCGGTCGTCCGGGGCCGGTGAGCTGTCCAGCAAGCCGAGTGATCGCATCTTGCCGATCAGGCTGCTGGTGGAGCTGCGGTCCATTCCGACGGCCTCGGCGACCTCGCTGGGCCGTGCTGGCCCGAAGGCGTAGAGCCAGCGCGCGATGTGGAACGCGGCCGGTTGCAGGTGCGGATGGAAGTGCGCGGCGCTGCGTTCGCTCAACGCCCGGGTCGCGCTGATGAGGGCGTTGATCCGCTCACCGAGAGCCAGCTCGATCTTGTGCCGGCTCTCGTCCACGGGTGAGGTAGTTTGCATATCTCCACCATATCAGGCTACGGTAATGGGCATCGGCAAACTACTTCGAGCGGAGATGGTCGTGGCCACGGCTCTTCGTCGTATCATTGTTCCGGCTGCAGATCCAGCATCTGTCAGCAACCATGGTCGGTGTGCGGCAAACCGCCAGCCGTCTTGGGCCACCCTCGGAGTCGCCGTGCTCGGCAGGTTCATGGCCGTCGCCACCAGCGCACACTTCAGCGATCTTCTTGACCACTCGGGTCTGCCTACCGCGCTGACCCCGGCCGCTCAAGCGATTCGGCAGGGACCGCCGTCGCTGGCGGCGTCGCGCCGAATCCCGAGGGAGCCACCCCAACTCGCCGCCGCCCTGACCGACTACACGAACATGTCGTTCCTCGCCGGCAAGCAGACGACCCTGCTGGTCGGCGCCGTCATATAGCCGCTGCCGCGCGCTCATTGCCCTGGCCGTTCGCCGGCGCGCCCGCCATCAGCGGGCCGCCGACGCCGTCGAGGCCGACCACCCCTTCGTCACCGGATGACCCAGCGCCGACAAACCTTGGAACAGGACCGTCATGGAACCCACGATCGTCGTCACCGGCGCCACCAGCGGACTCGGCCGCCTGGCCGCCATCAAACTCGCCCAACAGGGCGCCCGCATCATCATCACCGCCCGCAGCCAGCAGAAGGCGGAACAGACCTGCCAGGAGATCGGCACCGACCGCGTGGACGCATTCCTCGGCGACTTCACCCGGCTCGACGACGTCCGGCGTATCGGCCACGAGATCGCCGACCGCTACGACCACATCGACGTACTCGTCAACAACGCCGGCATCCACGCCTTCCAGCCACGCACCACCCCCGACGGCTACCCCGAAATGGTGGCCGTCAACTACCTCGCCCCCTGGCTACTGACCCACACACTGCTGCCCGCACTTCAGCGAGCCCCCGCCGCCAGGATCGTCAACGTCGCGTCCGAAGCTTCCCGCCGTCACGGAACGCTCCGGATCCCGCAGGATCTCACCGACACAAGCCCGTTCAGCGCGCGCGGGTCATCCGAGCGCTACGGCAAGACGAAACTGCTCGACATCATGTTCACGATGAAACTCGCCCGCCGTCTCGCCGGCACCACCATCACCGCAAACTGCCTCGACCCCGGCTTCAACACCACCGGCCTCGGCCGCGAGCTCCGCTTCGCTGGCATCCTCCGAAAGGTCCTCACCCGGCTCAGGATCGGCGACCCCGCGCGCGGCACCGGCCTCATCGTCGCCCTCGCCACCGACTCCCGCTTCACCGGACGCACTGGCGGCTACTACACCGTCCGCGGAACCCGCCAGATTCAGCCCACGCCACCAGGGAACGACCCGAGCGCGCAGGCCCAACTCTGGTACGAAACCCAGCAACTCCTCGAACCCGTAGCCAGGTAGGCCTCGGCGGCGATGCGCGCGCCCCAACCGTGAGGAACCGCGTCCCGCACGGGTTGACGTCGATGAGGCAGCGGTCGTCGTCCCCGATGCGGGGCCAGGGCGCCGGGAACCGGGCGGCGGGAGCGTCGTCGCCGGCGAGGAGCATATCGAGGCCGTACGCCGACAGCTCGTCGTCCCGGCGGATCACGACGAGCCGGCGGTGCGGCCACCGCTGGACGGCGGGCGTGTCCGCAGTGTGGGCGACACCCGGTACGCGAGGAGCGTTCGCCGGCACGCGGAAGGACGCCACGAGGCGAGGGCTGATGCTCAAGGAGCATCCTGCCAGCCCTCTACGACAGTGCGGCCCTCGAGAGTGCCGCTCAGCGGGCCTTCTTCGTCGCCCGCTTGCGGGGCGGCGTCAACAGGTCGGCGACCGCCGCGATCGCGGACGGCACTATGCGGTAGTACGCCCAGACGCCCCGCTTCTCGCGCTCGAGCAGGCCGGCCTCAGTGAGGATCCGAAGGTGATGACTCACGGTCGGCTGGGAAAGACCAAGCGGCGCGGTGAGGTCACTCACGGACGCCTCGCCCTCCGGAGCGGACTGGATCAGACTGAGCAGTCGCAGCCGGGCCGGGTCGGCGAAGGCCTTCAGCACTCCCGCGAGCCGCTCGGCATCGGCACGCTTAATCGGCTCGCCAGCAAGCGGCGAGATAGCAGGCATAGTCGTTTTCGTAGTTCCCACGTCTTCCATCGTTCCACCAACACCATCGATGGGCCGGTGGAACCGGAACCAGTACCCCGATGGCGACCGCGAGGCCGGATGCGAGGAGGGCTGGGGGCCGGGGCGGCGAGGTTACGAGCAGCCGCTGCCCATTCTCAAGGCGTCATGCACGCTGGGACCGCGTGACACGTTCGTGTCAGCGTCGCCACCCTGATGTTGGAACAGATGTGCGAGCGGGGATGAAGACCGATAGAGGACGGGTCGTTGCAACCTCGTGGGCCGAGGGCGTCCGCTCGTACGGCGACGGAGTGACGATCGATCTGCGTACGGCGAACAGCGAGCTGCTGCGCACCACCGGATGTGAACCGGGCGACGCGAACCGGACGGTGCGCCAGGCGGCCGGCGCGGGCGAGGCGGAGCTTCCCCGGCCGATCTGCGGCTGTACCGGCCGCCGCCGCAAACCCCACGCGGAAAGCTCCAACAACAACCGGTGCAGCCGATTGATGGTCTGCGTCCGTGCCCGGCCAAGCTCGTCGCGGCGGTCGACCAGCATCCCCATCACGACCAGGTCCGCATCGACCTGAACCGACACGAGATTCGGGGTGCGCAGCGCGACCATCGCGACTGCGCATCCACCGGGTCGGTCTTGCGGCCGTTGCCGGTGGCGAACACCGGCACCTGCGCCGACAGCTTCGCCGGCACGTCGAGCGCCGTCTCACCGTCATGCACCAGCCGGTGGGCGACGTGCTAGGAGAGCACCTACTTCGATCAGGCGCCGTAGTCCTTCGGGTGCGTCGGTGCTGGACACCTAATCGGTTGGCACCTCACCGCCTAACCGCATTACCGTGCCGGCCGTGCCCATCCATGATGACGAGATCCGAGCCACCGTCGGGCAGGTGCGCCGCCTGGTGGCGGCCCAGTGCCCGCAGTGGGCCGACCTTCCCGTGACACCCCTACCCGACGAGTGGGAGGGCACCGACCACGTACTCTTTCGGATCGGCAACGAACTCGTCGCCCGTATGCCCAAGATTGCCTCGGCGGTCGACCAGGCCGATTCCGATGCGCGGTGGCTGCCCTTGCTGGCCGCCCACCTGCCCGTGCGGATTCCAGTTCCGCTTCAGGTGGGCGAGCCGGGCGCGGGGTACCCGTGGCGGTGGACCGTGGTGCCGTGGGTCGTGGGGAACACGCCTCCCAGGCTTGGCTGCGACGACGTACGCCTGGCCCGCGATGTGGCAGCCTTCGTTCGCGCCCTGCACGGGGTGGACCCGGCCGGCGGTCCGCTCAAGCCACCGGGTTCCCGCGGGTCCGCCCTGCTCCACGCCGATGAAGGCGTCCGCCGTGTGCTGCCCCGGCTCGCCGAACATGACGACGGCTTCGATGTGACCGCGGCCGAGGCGGCCTGGGACGCCTGCCTGGCTGCTCCTGACTGGGACCGGGACCCCGTATGGATCCACGGTGATCTGCAGCCGGGCAACCTGATCACCGACCGCGGCCGACTGGCCGCGGTCATCGACTTCGGCGCACTCGGTGTCGGGGATCCGGCGCCGGACGTGGCTCCGGCGCTATGGACCTTCACCGGAGCGGCCCGAAAAGCCTACCGAGAGGCAATCGAGTACGACGACGCCACCTGGCGCCGCGCCTGCGGCTGGGCCCTCGCACCGTCACTGACCGGCATCGACTACTACCGGCACACCTTCCCGCGAATGGCCGAGCACGGCCGCCGAATGGTCCGCGCAGTGATCGCCGAACTGGCGTGAGTGCCACGACCAGCCGACTGGCTACGCGCTGTGCGTGTCCCCACAGCTGAGACTCCGATCCCATCGACAGTGCGCTGACCAGCGCTTTCTGCTCGGTGACCTCTGCGGCGGGCCCGAAGAGGTCAGGTCGGCATGAACGCGGCGAGCCGACGGGCGGCCTCGGTGAGGCGGTTGCGGCCGGGCGTGGCGGCGAGCGCGGCCAGGCCGGGCAGGTCGGCGGAGTGGCCGCCACGAGGAGCGGCGTTGGCGGCGAGGTCGACGAGGTCGGCCAGACCAGGGCGCGGTCCGGCGGGCAGGAGGACCGGCAGCGCCGCGGACGTCACCTGCCAGACCGTATCGCGGGCGCCGGCCTTGAGCGCCTCGGCCAAGGGCTGGACGATCCGCTGCAGCACGATCCGGTCTGCCGTGGCGAGTGTCCCTACCTCCGCCCCGATACCCGTGCTGTCCCAGCCCGGGCGGGCGGCGAGTTCGATGAGCGCGTCGCCGGCCGCTAGCCGCACGGTTTGCCGGTGGTTGGCGAGCGCGTACGCCATGGTCAGGGACATCGCCGGGCCGGCCGGGCCGTCGGCCGCCGCGAGCCCCGCGAGGAAACCCGTGCCGGGGTTGCCGCGGTCCACGATGGCGGCGGCGAACGGCTGGAGGTGCGCGGCCATTGCCTCGCGGTGCGACGGTGCGATCATCGGCCACAGGGCCACGGCTGTTGCGTTCCGGGCGGACCTGGCCCGGTCGGCCGCGCTGCGCGGATCGGCGAGTTCGGCCGGCAGGCCGGCCGGGTCCAGCATCGCGATCCGCCGGCTGGAGACGTACGGTTGGTGCCCGACCTCCTCGACCCAGGTCCGCGGTTCGGCGGGAGTGGCCAGCCAGCCGGCGAACCGGCGGCCGGCCGGCGAGACCAGGCGCGCGGCGGTCGCCCGGGAGTACCGCTCGGGCGTCCGCGAATCGTGCCACGCGATGTTCCAACCGCGCTGTCCCCGTGGCCAGCCGGATGAACGAAAGTCATCCCCAATCCGGGGTGTTCGGCAATTCGTCTGGTGCGCAAGATGATGCGCGTAGCCGCGCCGCCACTGAGGACACACGAGCAAGAATGGTGACATAGGGCCGGCGGGCAGATGGTATTCGAGCCGCAGGCGCAGCAAGTAGCCGAGATGAAGGCGTCGCCGGCTCGCTGTCGACCGGACGTAACCTTCACGTTGCGCGGCTGGACCACCGACAGCTCCTGGTCCGTCGTGTATGTCCGCTTCACGCTGAGCGACCTGGAGCATCTCTCCGTTGGGAAGATCCTCGTGCGAGAGCCTGGCACAGAGCCGAGAGTGGTCGGCGAGCCCGAGTTCGACGCGTTGATCTGTGACTGACACCTGCTGGTCAGCGTCCGCTCATGGCCGCTGTCCGTCGCGTTGGTAGCGCCTGGCGCCGTGCGCTGTCATGCCGAGACGAGGATCTGGGGGCGGGACCCGTAGCAGTGCCGGGACAATCGTACGGGTCTCCGAGCGATTCAAGCAGGTTTCCGGCCCCAGGACGAGATCATGGGCGAGGTGGCGAGGTCGAGAAGCCCCGCCGCGACGTTGTCGAGATGCCGGTCGACTTCTTCGTCGGTAGCCAGGCCGGCGGCGACCAGCCGGTCGCGGACCTGCGCCACGGTGGCCTGCTCCAGCAGGGTGCAGCCAGCGCCGGTCATCGGGAAGAAGGCGTCGGCTTCGACGTCGACGAGTCCCGCGCCGCGCAACAACCGAGGCAACGTGCGCCCGTAGGACAGGTCGACACCACGCTGAGCCATCAGCGTGCGGAAGTCGCGCTTGAGTTTGTTGGCCAGCTGCTGGGCCGGTCCCGACTCGTCCGGGCAGACCAGCGGCTGCATCATCGGGTCGGCCTCCTCCACCAGCAACCAGCCGCCGGGCCGCAGCGCCGAGATCATGGCGGCAAGCGCCGCGGCACGCTGTGGAACGTGCACCAGGACGAGGCGCGCGTGCACCAGGTCGAATCCATCCCCTGGCGGCGGCTCGACGCCGACGTCGTGGCGGCGGATTTCGTAGCCGGCGTCGGCGGCAGCGGTCATCCACGAGACGTCGATGTCGGTGGCAAGCACGTGCCCCGCCGGGCCGACGCGCGCGGCGAGCCAGGACGGCACGCTGGGGCCTCCGGCGCCGACTTCCCAACACCGCCAGCCTCCCGCGATGCCGAGCGCGTCGATGTGCCGAAACGTGGAAGGGTTGAACAGCGCCGCCAGGGCGCCAAAGCGAGTCCCCGCTTCCGCCTGCTGATTGTCGAGCAGATAACCGCTGTCATTGGCCACGTCCGCATCATCCCTCTCGCTGATGTCCGCGTTGGCGCGGACTCGTGGTTCAGGTTCGAGTGGTTGGATGACGCCGCGACGCTCCATGAGCAGGACCGAGCAGGTTGGCGCCGACGCCGTTGCAGACGCCCCAGTCGTTCGACTCGAGCATGGCGGTCTCGACGGTTGAGGATGGGCCGATCGGCCGGTCAGGCCGGTGGCTCGGGGACCAGAAGGTAGTTTCCCTGTCATGAGTGAGGACACCTTCCGCTCGGTGGAGATCGAGCGCACCAGCCTGGGGAAGTACGTCGCGCGGAATGTCCGCGGCGGATCGTTGTCGATGGGCACGGGCGAGGACGCCAGCTTCACGCCGGTGGAACTGCTTCTGGCTGCCATCGGCGGCTGCACTGCGATAGACGTGGACCACATCACCAGCCGCCGCGCCGAGCCGACTCAGTTCTCCGTCGAAGTCACTGGCGACAAAATCCGGGACGAGGTCGGGGGAAACCGGATGCAGAACCTCAGGGTCGAGTTCACCGTGACATTCCCGGTGGGCGCGGACGGCGACCGGGCGCGCGAGGCGCTGCCCCGGTCGCTGCAGCAGTCGCACGAACGGCTCTGCACCGTCTCCCGTACCGTCGAACTTGGCACTCCCGTCTCGATCGTCGAGGCTGCCGGTTCCACCGGGGACTGAGGTCTCCGGGCGTCACCCGGGATTTGCGGGCGGCGCGTTCGATCTCATGGAGCGAGTGCCCGCCCAGTCCGCGGCTGCGTCGCCGGTCGCGGCGGCTGCCCTGGCGCTGACTTCGGCTCGACTATGACGGCCCAATTGTGGCAGTGGTCGTTCACCGGCCGACCGCCTTCTGGCTGGCGGGGATGAGCCGCTCTGGTGCCGGCGGAAGGTCGTGGCGCCCGGCGTCCAGGTCGGTGAGGTCTCCGGCGGCGTTGATGAGGCCGATGTGCGAGAACGCCTGAGGAAAGTTGCCCAGGGCTTCCCCGCTGTACGGGTCGATCTGCTCGGCGAACAGGCCCAGGTCGTTGACCCGGTCGGCGAGCCGCTCGAAAAGCCGCCCGGCCCGGTCGCGCTCGCCGGCCAGCGCCAGGCAGCTGACCAGCCAGAAGGAGCAGATCACGAAGCCGGCGGGGTCGCCCTGCCAGCGGCGCAGCAGGCCGTCGTGGGACAACCTCTCCTCGATCATCCGGATGGTGGAACGGATTCTCGCGTCGTCGGCGGGAAGGAAGCCGACCATCGGCATCAGCAGCACCGACGCATCCAGTTCATCGGTGTCGAAGGCCGCGGTGAATGCCGCCTGCCGGTCGCTCCAGCCCCGGGTCAGCACGGCTCGTCGTACCTCGTCCCGTGCCGCTGCCCACCTGGCGACGTCCGCCTCGGATCCCAGGTGAGACCCGAAGCGGACGGCTCGGTCCAACGCCGTCCAGCACTGCACCTTCGACGACACGTAGTGGCGTTCGGCGTCGCGTGCCTCCCACATCCCGGCGTCCGGCAGGTGCCAGTCCCGCGCGGCCCGCTCGGTCATCGCGCGCAGCAGTTGGCGGATGTCCGGCGGCATCGGGTCGAGGTGCTCCCGCATCAGCCAGGCAGCGCTGAGCGGCTCACCGTGGACGTCGTTCTGCCGTTGTCGCCAGGCGTCGTTGCCGACCAGTACCGGTCGGCTGCCGGAGAAGCCGGCCAGGTGCTCGAGGTGGTGTTCGGTGAGGTCCCGTTCGCCCTCCACCCCGTACATGATCGGCACGATGCCCTCGTTCATGCCCATCGACCGTGTCAACCACCCGACGTGCAGGTTGAGCTCGTCGGCGCAGGCCACGCGCCAGAGCGCCTCCAGGGTGAAGCTGAAGTCGCGTACCCAGCCGTAGCGGTAGTCGTAGTTGCGCTCGCCGCCCAACTCCTCGGGCAGGGACATCGTCGGGGCGGCCACCACGGCACCACTGGGCCGGTAGGTCATGCCCTGCACCACCAGCGCGCTGCGTCGCACCTGCTCCGGGTAGAGGCCACGGTAGTCGTGCAGGCCCATCCAGGAGCGCCAGCCTGCGACGGCATTGTCGATCACCTGTTCGGCATCGAGCACCGCTGGCGGGCCGGCGCCGTACGCCGGCGCGTACCCCAGGGTGAAGTGACGCGTCTCGCCGGCTCGTACGGTGAACGACCCGAACGCCTCCCCGACCTCGCACACCAGTGGGATGGACGCGCGCAGATCCAGCCGGGCCGACGCGGCACTGGCGACCAACGCGTCGTCCTGCCGTACCAGCTGGGGGACCATCCGGCCGTACTCGAACCGTGGCCGGTAGTGCAAGCGCAGCGGGACCTCGCCGGAGAGTCCCCGCACTACCCGGGCCAGCACCCTCGGCGAGTGCAGACCGACCTCATGGCCCCGCGCACCCGGTTCGAGGGCCAGCGCGTCGGTCACCGCCACGCTGCCCGTCGCGGTGGTGAAGACGGTACGAAGCACGAGCGTATCGGTCAGGTAGGCCCGGTCCGTGCTGAACCTACCCTCGGGACGGATCACCCAGTGCCCGGCGTCATCATCAAGCAGGCGGGCGAACACCGACGGAGCGTCGAAGCGCGCAGGACACCACCAGTTCACCGACCCGGTGCGGTCCACCAGCACCGCGCTGCGACCATCGGCCAAGAAGCCGTGCTCCGCGATCCGTCCGCACCCCATGGAACGGACTACCCGAGCGGAACGCAGTGACACCGCCACGTCACGCCTCCCTCGAACCGCAGTCCAAGCGTGAAAGCGCACCTGGCTTTGGCCGCCGGACCGGTCCTGCGGCCCAGCGACGGGCGGGGCGCCGTGCCGGGCCGGTCCAGCCGACGGGCGCGCCGCCGGCCACCAGCTGGCGGGCAGGGTACGCCGGCAACGGCAGAAGTCCGGCCGTCCCGTCGGTCAGGCCGGTGAGCTATCGCCACGCCGTCGGACCCGGCCGGGACCTCCCGACACCGCACCGATCCTCAGACCCCTCGGCTGAGTGCCGGCCGGCACACCCGGCGGGGTCGGGGTGCGGGCCGACGCTTTCGGGTGCCAGACTGCGAGGCCGGGGCGACCAGGCGGGACACGTGCGGATCGGTCCGACCGTCGGAGGCCGTGAGCCGGGAGGGAACGCATCGTGGGTGACCAGACCAAGCCCGAGCCGGAGCCGCAGGCCGTGACCGCGGCGATCGACCCTGCCGTGCCACCGAGTGGCCCGGGCTGCGTGGAGTGCGAATCCTCCGGCGGGTGGTGGTTCCACCTGCGCCGCTGTGCGGCCTGCGGCCACGTCGGCTGCTGCGACTCTTCGCCGAGCCAGCACGCGACCGCTCACGCAGCCGCGACGGGTCACCCGGTCATCCAAAGCTTCGAACCCGGCGAGTCGTGGTTCTGGGACTACTCCAACGACCAGTTCTACGGCGACGGGCCGGAGCTGGCCGAGCCGCACTGGCACCCGCTCGACCAGCCCGCCCCCGGTCCCCGGGGGCGGGTACCGGAGGACTGGAAGACCCGGCTGCACTGACTGTGACCTGCCGGTCCGGTCAAGTCCCCGGACCCCGATGGTGTCCGGGCACGGACCTCCGGCCCGTACACCGCCCGACCGGCGCCCCGGTCGCCTCGCCCACGCGACGACAAGATCAACGCAGCCTGCATCTCTTGCTAATCGCGCGTGATTATCTCCGCGGCCTCGATCTGCGGTTACAGCAGCCACCGCCGGATGCCGCGCCGTCCGTCCCGTGCGACCTACGGAGGTCGGATAGTTCGGGGTAAGTCGGCACATGCAGGCGATCCGCCGCTGGCGAACGCCTGAACCAGCCAGCCTTGACCCAGAGCGCTCGGGCGAGAGCGAGATCGGGTCCGCTCATCTGCCGCCGACCGGGTCCGGCTGGGGCGTGGCTCAGACCCGGGGGATCAGCACGCTCAGGCAGGTGACGCAGCCCTCGAGCTTCTCGTACTCGCCGATGTCGACGATGACCGGCGTGAAGCCGAGGTCCGCTACGAGCGCCGCGGTGCGCGGCGCCGACGCGGCCAGCAGCACGAGGTCGTCACCGAGTGGCACGACGTGGCAGCCGGCCTCCTCGTCGACCGTGCGCATGGGCTGCCGGAGCGCGGTCGCGTTGAGCAGTTCCGGCAGCGCGAGCAGGGTGCCGTCGGGCAGTGCGGTCACGGCCGACTTGAGATGCAGCACGTCGCGCAGCGGGACCGGGATTACCGTGCGCCCGCGGGTCGCCAAGTGGGCGCGCAGCTGGGCGAGGCCCTCGCCGTTGGTGCGGCCGCCTCGGCCCACGTACACGGTGGTGCCGATTTGCAGCACGTCGCCGCCGTCCAGCGTCCCGGGGGCCTCGATGCGTACGACCTCCAGCCCGGCCTCGCGTACCGCCTTCTCCGTGCCGGGGATCTCCGGACGGCGCTGTGGCGCGCCCGGCCGTGTGATCACCGCCAGGCCATCGCAGACCACGACGGTGTCCTCGACGAACACCGAGTCGGGGCAGTGATCGGCGGGGGCGACCTCGCGCACCTGTTAGCCGGCCTCGGCGAGCGCGGCCCGGTACGCCTCGTGCTGACGCCGGGCCTGCGCGACGTCCACGTCGCTGCGCTCGATGTGGGTGACCAGCCCCTCGGCCAGCCGGTCGCTGGGTCGCCGGACCAGGGCAATGCCTTGCGTCATGCCACCAGTCTGCATGCGCCTGTCAGCCAAGCTCAAGCAGGGCAGGCAGCAGCTCGCGCTGCGCCCGATTGAGGAATGCAGAACTGCCGCTCGTTGCCGCCCTGCACGAGGCGACGTTCAGCTGCGTCCGACGCACCGCTCCCACCTCCTGCTCGGGTCCTGTCTCCACTCGTCAGAATGCGTGCAGGGGCCGCCCGCGGAACAGCGCCCGGTAGGAGACACAGCATCGCCGGCTTCGGATCCCACCGGGAACGGCTTGGTCGTGACAACCGCCGCCTCCGAGGTGGCTCGATCGAGGTGTACGCCGGGAGCCGGCATCGGTCGGCGCTCCGCCCGCTTCGCGATTCGAACTTTGTCTGGGAGCGGTTCGACGGCTGACTGAGTGACGATCGAGAAGCACCAGGCCGGACGTCGGTGCCTGGATGGTGGCGGTGTGTCGGCCGGGGGAGAGGGCTCGGGCGAGCCACGGGTCGAGTTGTTCGAGGATGTGGTCCTCGCGATGCCTTCGGGGCCCCAGCCGGGCGCGCTCGGCTTGCCGGAGAAGCCGGAGCCGGGCATCGACGGGATCACCAGGAGGGACCCGGGTCAGCACGCCCCCGGCCTAGAAGGCCATCAAGACCATCCGGAGAGATCTCAGGGCCGGGCATAATCATGCTCTGGACCGTATAGAAATTGGGGCCGAACCTCCGATTGGCCGCCG
Organism: Micromonospora sp. GCM10011541; assembly: GCF_042650725.1. Taxonomy (NCBI): domain Bacteria; kingdom Bacillati; phylum Actinomycetota; class Actinomycetes; order Micromonosporales; family Micromonosporaceae; genus Micromonospora; species Micromonospora sp. GCM10011541. The sequence goes on along the minus strand of NZ_JBHSBP010000009.1, from coordinate 249,577 downwards.
TATTGTCTAGGCAGCCACCCAACTCCGGAGGAGCGCCCATGGCCCTGCCCGTCGTCCACTCGCTGCCTCGGCAGATCCGCGAGTACATCGTCGAGGGGATCGTCAGCGGGCGCTGGAAGCCGGGCGAGCGGATCGTGGAACGGCGGATCGCCGTGGAGCTGGAGGTCAGCCAGACGCCCGTCCGGGAGGCGCTGCGCGAGTTGGAGGTGCTGCGGCTGATCGAGTCCGCACCCAACAAGGGCGTACGGGTACGCAATCTCTCCGCGGCCGACCTCGAGGAGATCTATCCCGTGCGTGCGGGCCTCGAGCAGATCGCCGCTTCGCTTGCCGCGCCACGACTGGGCAAGGACGTCTCCGTCCTGGAGCCCGAGGTCGCCGCGCTTCACGAGGCCGATCGCAGGAGTGATGCCGAGGCCCAGGTACGTCATACGGTCGCCTTCCATCGGGAGTTGGTGCGCGCATCCGGGAACAGCGTGCTGCTGCACACCTGGGAGTCACTCGGTATCGAGGTCTGGACGACCCTCTCCATCCGGTGGCTGGGCACCCGCCAGCAGTCGTACGCGGAGGAGCACGAGGCCATCGTCGAGGCCTTTCGGCGACGGGATCCCCGGGTCGACGAGTTGGTCAAGGAGCATGTGCTCGGTTGTGCACCCCAAGTCTGATTTCGCGGCCTGGGATGCGACTTCCGTGGCCACTGGAAAGCTTGCTCGCGGCCCTTTGATCGATCATCGATCAGAACTATAGTGGCATCGGACCTCCATCGGCCCGAGCTGTCCCGGCCGGCAGGTCCCCTGTCTCACCGTCTCGACCTCCCGCTCAGCGGACGAGAGGTCCGGAACCGTCGGAAGGCGGCGACCATGACCGACATCGGGCGAAAGCAGCCAAGCGCACTCGATCAGATCCCGGACCGCGACCCCGAGGAGACCGCCGAGTGGGCCGCCTCTCTCGACGCCGTCACCGCGGCAGCCGGCCCGCACCGCGCCTCGTACCTCCTGCGCCGCACTCTTGAACACGCCGAGGGCTCCGGGCTCGCGCTGCCGAAGTTGCTGGAGACCGAATACATCAACACCATCCCGACCGCCGCCGAGCCGGATTTCCCCGGCGACGAGGAGATGGAACGGCGCATCACCGCCTACAACCGGTGGAACGCCGCCGCGATGGTGACCCGGGGCAGCCGCTACGGACTGGGCGGCCACATCGCCACCTTCGCCTCCGCCGCCTGGCTCTACGAGACCGGCTTCCAGCACTTCTTCCGCGGTAAGGAGGCCGACGGCTCCGGCGACCAGCTCTACCTCCAGGGCCATGCCTCCCCCGGCATCTACGCCCGCGCCTTCCTGGACGGACGGCTCACCGAGGGCCACCTCGATCGGTTCCGGCAGGAGGCTGGCGGCGATGGCCTCCCCTCCTACCCGCACCCGCGCCGGCTGCCGTGGCTCTGGGAGTTCGCAACGGTGTCGATGGGCCTGGGCCCGCTGTCGGCGATCCACCAGGCGCGGTTTAACCGCTATCTGCAGCACCGTGGCATCAAGGACACCTCCGCCTCGCGGGTGTGGGCGTTTCTCGGCGACGGCGAGATGGACGAGCCCGAGTCGACCGCCGCACTCGCCCTCGCTGGTCGCGAAGGCCTGGACAATCTCACCTTCGTGATCAACTGCAACCTGCAGCGGCTCGATGGACCGGTGCGCTCCAACTTCAAGATCGTCCAGGAGCTGGAGGCCCAGTTCCGCGCGGCGGGCTGGAACGTCGTCAAGTCGCTCTGGGGCTCGGCCTGGGACGACCTGTTCGCGCTCGACACCACGGGCGCGCTCGTACGCCGGCTGCGCGAAATCCCCGACGGGCAGTTCCAGACGTACGTGGCCCGGGATGTCGGCTACATCCGCGACCACTTCTTCGGCGCCGACCCGGCGCTCGTCGAGATGGCGAAGGTGCTGACCGACGCGAAGATCGCCGAGTGCTTCCACGCCTCGCGGGCGGGCCATGAACCACGCAAGGTGTACGCCGCCTATCGGGCCGCGGTGGAGCACCGGGGCGCGCCAACCGTGATCCTCGCCCAGACGGTCAAGGGTTACACGCTCGGCCCCGGATTCGAGTCGCGCAACGCAAACCACCAGATGAAGAAGCTGACGGGTAACGAGTTCCGCGCGCTGCGCGACCTCCTCGAACTCCCCATCCCCGACAGCAAGCTCAACGATGAGTTGGTGCCGTACGCCCACCCCGGCGCCGACTCGCCGGAGGTCCGTTACCTCCACGAGCGCAGGGCCGAGCTGGGCGGGCCCGCCCCGGCTCGCCGGGTCCACCCGGTGGTGCTGCCCGAGCCGCCCGCCAAGCCCTTCGAAACCTTGGCCAAGGGGTCCGGTAGTCAGGAGATCGCAACAACCATGGCCTTTGTCCGCCTGGTCAAGGATCTGATGCGGGATCAGGAGACGGGCAAGCGTTGGGTGCCGATCGTTCCAGATGAGGCGCGTACCTTCGGCATGGAGTCGCTCTTCCCCACCGCCGGGATCTACTCGCCGCGCGGACAGACCTACGACCCGGTCGACCGCGACACGCTCCTGTACTACAAGGAAGCCACGAACGGCCAGATCCTCCACGAGGGAATCACCGAGGCCGGTTCGATGGCCGACTTCACTGCCGCCGCCACGTCGTACGCCATCCACGGCGAGCCGATGATTCCCTTCTACATCTTCTACTCGATGTTCGGCTGGCAGCGGACGGCCGACCAGATGTGGGCGCTCGCCGACCAACTCGGCCGCGGCTTCCTCATCGGCGCCACCGCCGGCCGTACGACAATGACCGGCGAGGGCTTGCAACACGCGGACGGCCATTCCCACCTGATCGCTTCCACCAATCCTGCGGCGGTCGCCTACGATCCGGCCTTCGCATACGAGGTCGCCGTGATCGTCCGCGACGGTCTGCGCCGGATGTACGGGCCGGACGCGGAAAACGTCTTCTACTACCTGACCGTCTACAACGAGGCGAAGACCCAGCCGCCCATGCCGCCGCGCGCGGCCATCGAGGAGGGCATCCTCAAGGGCCTCTACCGGTTCCAGGAAGCCAATGCCCAGGAGTTGGCGGCGGACGCCCCGCGTCTGCAGCTCCTCGCCTCCGGCACCGCCATTCACTGGGCCCTGGAGGCCCAGCGACTCCTCGCCAGCGACTGGAGCGTGGCGGCCGACGTGTGGTCCGCCACCTCCTGGAGCGAACTGCGCCGCGACGCTCTGGACTGTGACGCGGCGCAGCTCAAGGGCGAGGACCGGATCCCTTACGTCACCCGGGTGCTGGCCGGCGCCCCCGGCCCCGTGCTCGCCGTCAGCGACTGGATGCGGGCGGTCCCGGACCAGATCGGCCAGTGGGTGCCGCAGGACTGGCACTCGATCGGCACGGATGGCTTCGGCCTCTCCGACACCCGGGAGGCCGTCCGTCGCCACTTCGGGGTTGACCCGCAGTCGGTCGTGGTCGCGGCGCTCGCAGCCCTGGCCCGGCGCGGCGAGGTCAAGCCCGAGACCGTACAGGAGGCCCGGAAGCGCTACGGAATCGCCTACGACCACTAACCCGGTTTAGGGCTTGTTCGTCCAGGGCGTGCCCTGTCGATCATGGCAGCCAGATGATGGCGGCGATGAGGACCAGGCTGGTTCGGCAGAGGAATGCCGTTTGGCGTACGGATCGCCAGGTCACGCCACTGGGCCGGGGATCGGCACGTCGTCCTTCGATACGGTTTTCTCTACGGTCAAGGCACCGCGATCGGGCCGGGTGGAGAATGGGCGACAGGGGTCGCGTCGGGCGACGTGCCGATTGTCGGCGAGGGCAACGGCCGGTATCCGTTCATTCACGTGCGCGACGCGGTGTCGGCCACCGTGCAAGCGGTCGACAGGGGAAGCCCCGGTATCTACAACGTAGTGGGGGACGAGCCCGCCCCTCAGGCTGAGTGGCTTCCCTACCTGGCCGAAATCCTGGACGCCCCTCCGCCGCGGCGCGTCTCCAAGGAGGAGGCCGAGGAACAGATCGGCGTTCAAGCCGTGTACTACGGCACCCAGCTCCGCGCGGCCAGCAACGCCAAGGCCAAGTCTGCGTTGGGGCTGAACCTCGAATACCCGTCATGGCGGGCGGGATTCCGAGAGCTGTTCAGCTGATCGCCTTGCCCCAAACGCTCTACGTAGGGGGCTGATGACGATCAACCCGGTAGCTCCCCCTTGCTACCGGAGCGAACCATCTGACGGATGTCCGTCGGAAGTGCCGCCTGAAGGCGGTTCATGATGCCGCCCTGCGTCGCCTCGCCGACGACTTCTAGGACGACCCGAGCCGCAAACGCCGCCTCCGGCCGGTCCATTCCCGCGCGATCGGCCACCCGACCGACGAACTCGTCCCTGTCGAACCGGGCACCCCTGCTGGGCGCCCCGGCGGTCTGCCGCAGGTATTCGCCGATCTCGCGAGGAAGTTCAGCGGCGAGGTTGTCGGCTAGTCCTTCCGGAACCCGCTCGCCAAGCGTCTGCAGTGTGGCGCGGATGGCGGACGTCGCCTCACCGATATCGGCGAGTCGCGCCTTCGCCTGGACCTGACCCACAAGCTCGTGATGTTGCACGTTGGCCACCTCCCACGTCTGCCTCAGCGACGATCACTCTCCGCGGTCACCAGGCGGCACGACCGTCCGCAGCCTGACCCTCAGCAGCTCGGTCACCAGGGCTGTGCCCGCGCCGTCGCGAATACCCCTCCGGATGCTGACGACCGCAGGTCGATGGTCAGCTCTTGGCTTCCCGCTTCGCCATCTGGGGTTCGGCGCCCTTGCCGACCTTGCGCAGGGCCTCTCGCAGCTGGTCCTCGGTCATCTTCGAGTTGCCCTCGATGCCCGCGTCGTGGGCGCGCTGGCGCAGTTCGTGCAGCTGCTCGCGATCGGCCATGTCAGCCTCCCCTATGGCGCGTGTCCTGGCCCGGGAACGGGCCCTGCTGACCGGGTGACTTCCCCTGCGCGCGCTGACCTAACACCAACGGAACCATCAGCGCACTTGTGCGGGAGGGCGGGTTGCCGGCGGCGCTTGCCGCCCGGAAACGCCCGCTTGCGGGCAGTCCGGTGGTGGCGCCTCGATCCAGACGTCGGCGTCTCGCCGCTGGGCGAGACGCCGATCCGGGTCAGGTCTGATTGCCGGGCAGGTTCTTGTAGTCCTGCGGACTTACCCCCTTCGGCTTCGGATCCTTCTGGGTTTGGCCGCCACCGCGGTTGACGTTGGTCGACCCGCCGAGCGCGTCGATCATCTCGGCCTTGTTCATCTGGTCGGTGTTGTCGATGCCAGCTCGCTGAGCCTCCTTGCGCAGCTGGCCGGTGGTCATCTCCGCACGATCGCGTGCCATGGGATCCTCCCTCGGGTCACTGGACCGACTGCAGCGCGCGGTAGGCGCCGGCGGGGTCGTCGGTGAAGCGTTCGCCCTTTTGGTCGAGCCTGCGGAAGCCGTCCAGCAGTTGCCGCGATTCAGCCTCGCTGAGCTCGTTGTCCGCCTGCTGGTCGCGGCTGAGACCGCCTTCGAGCCGCCGCACGATGTCGCTCCAGCTGTTCCAGTCACCGCGCCGGTAGACGACCTCGACGTCTGACTTCTGGTAGTCCAACTTCGCCTCCCTGGTCCTGGGCTCGGTCGCTGCGCGCTTACCCGGCCTCGGCCATACCCAACGCGGCGCTCACACGAGGACGAGCACCTCAAGCGATTGGCTGACGCGGTGCCGGCGAACGTCATCAACATCGCCCTCGACGACCTCGGCGACGACGAGTGGACCACGCGGACGGGCACGCACGCCGAGACGGCGCGGGCTGCCGTGCGACCGACCGAGCCGCCGGGCAGCTCATGCATGATCGTCGTGGCTACCGACGCGCCCCTGGACGCCCGACCCCAGGAACAGCAACTAGCCTGCGCAGATGCGACACACCCTCGCACCTGGCGATGAAACCCTGCACGGCCATTTCTCCCCCGACTTCCCGCCGGTGCTCACCATCGACCCCGGCGACACCGTCACCTACCGCACCCTGGACTGCTGGTGGTCGGCCGGCCCGTACCCGGGCGGGCGGAACCGGGAACGGCCCCGGGCACCGCAATACCAGCCCGACCACGGACACGCGCTGATCGGTCCGGTTGCGGTCCGCGGCGCCCGAGCCGGCCAGACCATCGAGGTACGCATCGACGCGATCGTCCCGGGCACCTGGGGAACCACCGTGGCCGGCGGCTGGCCGAGCGGCTTCAACCAGCGGTACGGCGTCGAGGAGGAAGGGGTGGTGCACGCCTGGGAACTGGACCCGGTGGCCATGACCGGCCGCAACCAGCAAGGCCACACGGTGGCGCTGCGTCCCTTCATGGGGGTGCTCGGCATGCCGCCGGCCGAACCGGGGCGGCACTCGACGATCCCGCCCCGACCCTGTGGCGGCAACCTGGACTGCAAGGAATTGACCGCCGGCAGCACCCTGCTGCTGCCGATCCCGGTCGACGGGGCACTGTTCTCAGTCGGGGATGGGCACGCCGCGCAGGGGGACGGGGAAATCGGCGGCACCGCGATCGAGTGCCCGATGGACGAGGTGACCCTGACCTTCGACGTCCGCGACGACTTCCCGGTCACCGGGCCCGTGGCCCGAACCGCGGACGCCTGGCTGACACTTGGCGTCGGCGCGACCCTCGACGACGCCACGTTCATGGCCCTGAACTCGATGCTGACCCTGATGCAACGGTGGTACGACATCAGCCGCCCCGACGCCGTGGCGCTGGCCAGCATCGCGGTCGACGTACGGGTTACGCAGATCGTCAACCAGACCGTCGGCGCGCACGCGGTGCTCCGCGACGGCGCGCTGCGCTGAGCCGACACAAGGGCCGCGAGTCCGACGAGCCGTTCACCGAGGCGGTACGGGAGCTGGTGGAGCGCCTCGGCAAGCCGACGGATCCGACCGTCGCGCCGACGTAGCGGGTTACTGCTTGCGGGCCGCCTGCGCGCGCCAGTCGTCGAGGCGCGTACCGGCGACGCGGGCACCGTCGGCGGGAACGAGTGAGCGTTCGCCCAGCGTGGCGCCGAAGTACCGGGCGGCGGGGTCGGTCACCACCGAACGCGGGTCGTGACGGGCGCCGAGAACGGATCGGCCCAGCTCGTCGAGGCGGAACTGCTCCGGCCCGGCGACCTCGACCACGTCGTTCTTCGGCGCACCGACCGCGACCTCGGCCACCGCTGTCGCGACGTCGTCGGCCGCCATCGGCTGAATGAGCACCGACGCGAGGCGTACGGTGTCGCCGTCCGTGGCGGCGTCGACGATGCCCTGGACGAACTCGAAGAACTGCGTGGCGCGCACCAGCGAATACGGGATCCCGGACGCGACGATGAGCTTCTCCTGGGCGACCTTCGCCCGCATGTACCCGCTGTCCGGAAGCCGGTCGGCGCCCACGATGGAGAGCGCCACGTAGTGCCCCACCCTGGCGTCCGCCGCGGCGGGGAGGAGATTCCGGGTGGACGTCTCGAAGAACTCCAGCACGGCGGCGTCCTCGAACGAGGGAGAGTTCGACACGTCGACGACGACGTCGGCGCCCTCGAGCACCTCGCCCACGCCTTCGCCGGTCAGCGTGTTCACGCCGGTCTTCGGTGACGCCGGCACCGCCTCGTGGCCCTGCGCACCGAGTCTGTCCACGAGCTTGGAGCCGATGAGGCCGGTGCCGCCGATGACGACGATCTTCATGATCGAACCACTTCCTGTCTGCCGGTGATGGGCTGGGTCGCGTTGCCAACCAGTTCGACGGAAACAGGGCACCGATCCGTGACAGGTGCACCGACGGCAGTTGACGGAGTTGGCCCGGTGGAAGGTCTCACGGGCCGAAACCAGCCTACGCACCTGCGGGTACGTGGCGTGGAGACATCATGCCTCATGAATGCGTACGGTGGGCGGCATCGCGCGTTCCGGGCGGCTCGGTCTCGCCCGGTCCCTCGACCGACGCCCCGGGTCTACGCTGGCCTGGTGCGGATCCGCATCGAGGGCCACGACCTTCCCGGGCGCGATTGCGGCAGCAGCGGCGACTTCCCCGGCTACCGCAACATCCATGTCGGCGTGCAGCGGCGCGACCAGCCGACCCGGTGGCTCGACTTGCAGCCGGGCGACGCCGCGGCCGTGACCTGGGACCTGGACTGCACTGCCGCGACCGTCACCGACGGAAGTCTCGATGTGCGCGGGCCGTACATCCAGGGCGGACCTGGTCGGCGCTTCATCTACCTGTCCTGGGGCGAGATCGACGACACCGGCACGTTCACCATGTTCCGGCGGGCCAAGCTGTGGCTGGACGGTGTCGAGGCAGCCACCGCGCAGGCGGCGGTCGGTGCCGGCAGCCTGACGGCCAGGCTGGGCCTCACCGACGCCAGAGGTCACCCGCTGTGCGCCGCCGTTCGACCGCCGAAGGTCACCTGGTCCGCCACCTAGGGTTGTCGGGGCCGGCTGGTCGGATCGGTGTCACGGGTGCAGCACCGCCTTGATCACCCCGTCCTCGCGGCGGTCGAAGCGCTGGTACAGCTCGGGTGCGTCGTCGAGGCTGCCGTGGTGGGTGACGATGACGCCGGGCCTGGCCCGGCCGGAGACCACGAGGTCGCGCAGCAGCCGGGTGTAGCGGCGGTCGTGGGTGCGGCCGAACCGGACCGCGACGCCCTTGCCGAAGAGCGTCCCCCACGGGGCGACCAGGTCTTCGTGGGTCGTCGCGCCGGGGCGCGGGTGCAGGTCCTTGTCCGGGTACACCCCGGCGACGGCGATCGCGCCGGTCGGGTTGACCAGCCGTGCCGCGTCGGCGATCACCTGGTCGGGGCGTTCCTGCTCGGGGCGTTCCCGGTCCGCGGCCTGGAACCCGACCGCGTCGACCACCTTGTCGACCCCGCCCAGCTTGTCCTCGCCGAGGGGCAACCCGGCTCGGGCCCTGTCCTCCCGGATCTGCTCCACCGGGTCGCCGCGGCGGAAGTCGATCGGGACCGCCCCGATCTCGCCCGCCTTGTCCAGCCGGGCGTCCACCCGGTCGACGCAGTACACGACGCGGGCGCCGCGGAGCAGGGCCGAGTAGGCGCTGAGCAGGCCGATGGTGCCGCCGCCGAACACGGCCACCGTGTCACCGGGTTCCACCCCGGCGAGGGTGGCGGCGGCGTGCCAGCCGGTGACGAACGCGTCGGCGAGCAGCACGAAGTCGTCCTCGTGCGCGTCGCCGGGCTCTCCGGGCACCTGCAGGCAGTTCGCGTCGGCCCACGGCACGCGGAGCAGGTCGGCCTGGGCGCCGCGGTAGGGGCCCATCCCGGCGTATCCGTAGGCCGCTCCCGGCCCCTCGGCCCGCGCACGTAGACAGGCCGCGGAGAGCCCCCGGGCGCACATCGCGCACGTGCCGCAGAACAGATGGGTGGGGACCACCACCCGCATGCCCGGTCGGACGGTCTGCACCGCGCGGCCCACCTGCTCGACCACACCCAGGGGTTCGTGGCCGAGCACCAGGCCCGGGTCGGCTCCGGTCCGCCCGTCGTACATGTGCAGGTCCGTGCCGCACAGGGCGCTGGAGGTGACCCGCACCAGCGCGTCGGTCTCCGCCTCCACCGTCGCGTCAGGCACCTCCCGCACCCCGACGGTCCGCACGTCCTCGTACACCACGGCTCTCACTCGTGCCCCCCCTCCGGTCGGTGATCGGGGCCATCCGCCGCGCCAGGCCGGCGGCGACGACCACGACATTGATGACCGATGCCGCCGCCAGGGCGGGCGCCCAGATCGGCGCCACGCGCAGCACCAACGCGCCGAGCAGGGCGCCGCCGAGCAACACCGGCCCGCCGGCGTACCCGGGGTGCGCTGCGCTGCTCATCCAGCCGCCGCGACAGCGAGGAGGAGCACCGCCTCGGCCGGCGCGACCATTCCGGTCCGGCGGCGCCAGCCCGGCCTGGCGTGGCGCAGGTACCGCCTGCCGCCGGCCACGCCCACCGCGTAGCCGCCCACCGCCGTCGGCCCGCCAGCAGGGGAGTCTCCGCCGTGGCGACCGCATGGCCGAACTGCACCAGATCGCCGGTGATCACGCTGGCGAAGAAGCCACCCAGTCGAGCCAGTCAGAACACGTCGAGGCAGCCGGACGCGGCGGCGAGCACCACCAGCAGCCGCAGCACGCTTCTTCCCACGCCGCCGACGTTCATGCCGCCGCGCACCTCCGCCGCCTGGGCGGACCGGCGCAGTTCCGAGCGTCCGCCGTCCGGGGGAAGTGGCGCCCGCGCCGCAGCCGACCGGGGACCGGGCGGCGGGGAAGGCGGCGGGGCCGGGGCTGCTGCTGGGCGCGTGGGGTGTGGTGTACGGCGACATCGGCACGAGCCCGCTGTACGCGCTGAAGACGCGCCGCCAGTCGTGCCGAGTTCCTTCAGTTGCCGGAGCAGCACACCATCGTCCGCAGCGCCGAAGTCCCCGTCTGAGCGCCTAACGCTTCTTCTTCCGGGCTGCCCGCCGAGCCGCCGGCCGCGGGGCTCCAGCATCGACATCGGGTCACCTGATCCATAGACTCCGGTCTTTCTGGTATCACGAGTCCAGGGAGGACCCACGTGTCGAGCGAAACCCGACCGCACGCCGTCCCGCCGCTGCCGTCCCGCCTCGCGGCCGTGGCGATGGTTTCCGCCGCGCTGGTCGCCGCCGGTGGCGCCACCGCGACCGCGGCCCCGGCCGCCGCACCGGCGCCCACGAAGGGCCCGTGCGGGTACACGCCGACGCCGGACGAGCCGGCGGCCCGGCCGGTGCCGCTGCCGCCGGACCCCCGACGCACGCCCGATCGCGACACGGTCCGGGTCACCCTGCGGACCAGCCAGGGCCCGATCGGGCTGACCCTCGAGCGGGAACAGGCCCCGTGCACCGTGCAGAGCTTCCTGCACCTGGCCCGGCACCGGTTCTACGACCGGACCCCGTGCCACCGGCTCACCGCGTACCCGACGCTGAAGGTGTTGCAGTGCGGCGACCCGTCCGGCACCGGCGAGGGCGGGCCCGGCTACCGGTACGCGGACGAACTCCCGACCGACCTGCCGCCGGCGCCGACCGACCCGACCGGAGTCCGCCGGCTCTACGCCCGGGGCACCCTGGCGATGGCAAACGCCGGCCCGGACACCAACGGCAGCCAGTTCTTCCTGGTCCAGTCCGACTCGGCGCTGCGCCCCAACTACACGGTCTTCGGCGCGGTCGACGAGGCCGGGCTGGCCACCCTGGACCGGATCGCGGCCGGCGGGATCGCCGCCACGCCGGAGGCCCCGGCGCCGGTCGACGGCGCGCCGGCCCTGCCGGTGGAGATCTGCCGGGCCAACCGAGGCCGCTGAAACTTCACCCGGCGGGGGCGGGCCACCGTCCCGCCGGGCGTCGTGGCGTCCATAGTGCGGCAATACGACCCAGAGGGTATGACCTATTCAATCGACAGACCTCAATATGATGTCCGCATCGTGAATCAGGTGCGCATCAGGCGTACCGGTCCTGATGCGGAGGAACACATGGTTCGCTGGCGTACCCTCACCGGCCTGTTGGCCGCCGCGCTGGCCGCGGTGACCGCGGGCAGCCTCACCCTCGCCGCGCCCGCCGCCGCGGGCGGCGGTACGGCGACGCCGTACGTCGTCGGCGGCACCCGCGCCGCCCAGGGCGAGTTCCCCTTCATGGTGCGGCTCTCGATGGGCTGCGGCGGGGCCCTGTACAGCTCCCGGCTGGTGCTCACCGCGGCGCACTGCGTGGGCGCCACCGGCACCAACACCAGCATCACCGCGACGCTCGGCGTGGTCGACCTCCAGTCGCCGAGCCGGATCACCGTCCGGTCGAACTACGTCTACCGGGCCCCCGGCTACAACGGCAACGGCAAGGACTGGGCGCTGATCCGGTTGGCCACCCCGGTCACCGGGCTGAGCACGCTGAAGATCGCCAACACGACCGCCTATGACAACGGCACCTTCACCATCGCGGGCTGGGGCGCCGCACGCGAGGGCGGCGGGCAGCAGCGGTACCTGCTCAAGGCGACCGTCCCGTTCGTCAGCGACTCCACCTGCAACGCCAACTACGGTGGCGAGATCATCCCCGCCGAGGAGATCTGCGCCGGCTACGCCAGCGGCGGCGTGGACACCTGCCAGGGTGACTCGGGCGGGCCGATGTTCCGCCGCGACGCCGGCAACGCCTGGATCCAGGTCGGCATCGTCAGCTGGGGCAACGGCTGCGCCCGGCCCAACTACCCGGGTGTCTACACCCAGGTGAGCTACTTCGCCTCGGCGATCGCCTCGGCCGCCGCGAGCCTCGGCGGCTGACCGTACGACCGATCGGGCGGCCCGGCCGGCGACCAGCCGGGCCGCCTTCGCGTGCCGGCACCGACGACGCGCCCCTCGCGCCACCGCCATCCGACTCCCGGCGCGCGACGTCGGGGATACCGTGGTGGCGCACGGACCGCTGTGACCTCCGTTACCTCCTGGCCAACCGGGAATCAGATCACCGGATCTGGATTTGGACCCAGATGTGACTCCTGCCCAATTCCCGGCCCGGCCGCGCGACGACCGGTCGGAGACGACCCGATGACCGCCACCGTCGACGCCCCCGAGAGTCCGGCGGTCCCGCTGACGCCGGGTGACCTGATGAGCCCCCGGCAACGCCTGCGGCTCGTCCTCGTGCTCGGGTCGCTGATCGCGGTGGGTCCGCTGACCATCGACATGTACCTGCCCGCGCTTCCCGCGATCGTCGCCGACTTCCAGACCACGTCGGCGGCGGTCCAACTGACCCTCACCGGCACGCTGGCGGGCCTCGCCCTCGGCCAGTTGCTGATCGGCCCGCTGTCGGACGCCGTCGGCCGGCGCGCGCCGCTGATCGCCGGCATCGCGCTGCACGTCGTGGCGTCGGCGCTCTGCGTCGTCGCACCCAACATCGGGGTGCTCGGTGGACTGCGGGTGGTGCAGGGCCTCGGTGTCGCGGCGGCCTCGGTGGTCGCGATGGCCGTGATCCGCGACCTGTTCAGCGGCGCGGCCTTCGCCAAGCTGCTGTCCCGGCTGCTGCTGGTCATGGGGGCGGCGCCGATCCTCGCTCCGACCCTCGGTGGCGGGCTGCTGCGCTGGACGGACTGGCGCGGCGTGTTCGTCGCCCTGGCCGCCTTCGGTGTGCTGCTCGTCGCGGTCGCCGCGCTCGGCCTGCCCGAGACCCTGCCGGCCGACCGGCGCCAGCGCGGCGGGGTGGTCGCGACGGTGATCGTGTACGGCTCGCTGCTGCGCGACCGTACGTTCGTGGGCCTGGTTCTGGTCGCCGGGCTGGCCATGGCGGCGTTGTTCGCCTACGTCGCCGGGTCGTCGTTCGTCCTGCAGCAGCAGTACGGGCTGGACGAGCAGCAGTTCGGGCTGGCCTTCGGGGTGGGCGCGGTCGGGCTGATCGCGGCGACCCAGTTCAACGTACGGCTGCTGCGCCGCCACTCGCCCCAGCGGATCCTCGTCGCCGCCCTGGGCGTGGGGACCGGGGCCGGTCTGGCGCTGCTCGCCTTCGCCGCGACCGGGCTCGGCGGGCTGCCGAGCCTGCTGGTGTCGTTGTGGGTGGTGCTCGCGGCGGCCGGTCTCGCGATGCCGAACGCGCCGGCCCTGGCCCTGTCCCGGCACGGGGAGGCGGCCGGTACGGCCTCCGCTCTGCTCGGCGCCGTGCAGTTCGGGGTCGGCGCGCTGGCCGCGCCCCTGGTGGGCGTGCTGGGCACCGGCGCGGTGGCGATGGCCCTCGTCGTCGCGGGTGGCATGGTGGCGGCGATGGCGGTCCTGCTCGTGGTCGTGCGGCCGGCCCGGCTCGCCGACCTCGAGCCGGACGCGGTGGTCGTGGCAGCGCACTGACGGGCGGACCCGCGCCGACAGGGTGCCGACCGGTACGAGATGGGCCGGAACGCCCGGTCACCCGAGCGATCCGGCGCCCCGCAGCACCGCGCCGGAGACCAGGCCGTGCCCGTCCGGCACCTCCGCCGCGTCCTGCTGATCAGCCGAGCCGCGGCCCCGTTGATGCCGATGACCCCGGAGTGCCGGGGACCTTCGATGACGTAGGTGGACAGCCGAGCACCGTTGTCGATGTCGACGATGTCGACCTTCGCGCCGGGCAGCAGACCGGCCGCCTCCATGAGGTCCGCGCTGACGGTGACTGCGATGCTCGTCCACGCCGCCGACACCACTGTCCGATGTGTACCGGAAGGGCCCGGCGAGCATGCTCTCGTCCGTCGCTCGGCCCGCTGCGAAATGCGGGCAGCAGCGTAGCTCAGCACCGCGAATTTCGTGCGACGCGAGTGGTTTCCGACGCAACCGATTCCGGGACGAGGCGGCTGAGCAGGTCGAACTTCCTGTTCTGGGTGGTATCAGACACGGTCTATCCACTCGCGGGATTCCGTGGCAGTATCCGTCGCAGGGATGCAGTCGCATCGATTCGATCTATGCGGCTGCGTCGATTTTCCTCGCAATGCCGCGGGCGCGTGCCTGTCTGGGGGGAGGCGTGCTGGTCATGCTCCATGCCATGATCCAGTTTGAGGTGCGGCTGCGCACATCGGCCGGGCCGTCCGAGCTTCGATGACCCCTCGGCACATCGCGGTGGTCGGCAGTGGAGCCCTCGCCCGCGCCCTCGCCCATTCGCTGGCCGCGCTCGCGCCGTCCGGTCCTGCCGCCCGGTCCGACGTACCGGTCACGATCACCCTGCTTGCCCGCGACGGTGGGGCGGTCGCCGGGCTCGCCCGCATCTGCCGGGCCCGGGCCGCGGTCAGCGGCAACCGGGTCTCGTTCACCGCCGAGCCGCTGGCCGACGAGGTCGAGACGCTGCGCCGGCTCCGGCCCGACGTGCTGGTCTGCTGCGCCTCCGCGCAGTCCCCGTACGAGCGCGTGACCGCGCCCTCGGCCTGGACCCGCCTCATCGCGGAGGCCGGGTTCGGGGTCACCCTTCCGCTGCAGGCCACGCTCGCCGTGCGGCTGGCCCGGGCGGTGGCCCGGGTGAGCCCCGGAACCCGATTCGTCAACGGCGCCTTCCCGGACGTGGTGAACCCGCTGCTGGCCGCCCTGGACCTGCCGGTGCTGTGCGGGATCGGCAACGTGTCCACCCTCGCGGCCTGCCTGCGGGCCGGTTTGAACCTGGCGGCCGCCGACCGGCTCGCGATGCTCGGCCACCATGTGCACCTCGCCGCCCCGACGGATCCGGCCGACGAGGTGATGGCCTGGTCCAACGGCAGCCCGGTGACCGGCGTGACCGCGCTGCTGGCCGCCGATCGGGCGCTGCCTCGCCGGGAACTCAACGCCGTCGCCGGGCACGCCGCGGCCCGGTTGCTGCTCGATCTCGTCAGCGGCACCGAGATCCACACCAACCTGCCCGGGCCGATGGGGTTGCCCGGTGGGTATCCGGTCCGGATCTCCGCCGGGACGATCGCCCTGGACCTTCCCGCGGGCATCACCCGCATCGCCGCCGTCGACTGGAACCTCCGGGTCGGGCGACGCGACGGTGTGCAGGTGGTCGACGGGCGGATCGAGTATCCGCCGGCCGCCGCCGCAGCGATCGCCGACCACCTGCCCCACATCGCGGACGGGTGGACGCCTTCGGCCCTCGACCAGGTCACCGAAGAACTCACCGCGCTACGAGGACGGCTCAGGCTGGCGCCACCCGCGCCCGCCCCCGCCCGGCTGGCCTGACCAAGGAGACCAGATGCTGTCCACGCCGCCCGTCGTCAACGCCCGCAACCTGATCGTCGACTACTACGACTTGATTCCGGCCGCCGCCGCCCGCTGCGGCGCCGCCCCGGGAGGTGGGGCCGGAACGCCCGGCTTCGCGCCCGGCTTCGACCTGCCGGCACTGACCGACGACATCCGGGAGTTCTTCGCCGCGGCCACGGCGACCTGGCGTCCGTTGGGGGAGTACCAAGGCCACCCGATCCAGCTCATGGACCTCACCGGCAACCCCGGCACGCACACCACGAAGACGTTCGCCTCGATGCTGATCGTGGCGCGGGCGGTCGAGCACATCCGGCGGACCGGGGAGTCGATCTGCATCTTCACCCCCACCTCCGCGAACAAGGGGATCGCCCTGCGGGACGCGGTGGGGCGGGCGTTGGCGGCCGGTCTGGTCAAACCCGACCATCTGTCGGTGGTCGTCCTCGCTCCGGCGTCCACCCGGCACAAGTTCCGGTCCGACCGGTTGGCCGGCGATCCCGCCCTGCGCCGGCTGAGCCCGCTGCTGCGGTTCACCGGCGGCGCCGCCGAAGGCGTCAAGGCGCTCGGCCGGGCGTTCGTCGACGGGTACGCCGCCGAGGCATACGACAAGCATGGCCTGAACCTCTGGTACTCCCTCGACCTGCGCAACTACCTGGTGGCCGACGCCGCCCGCGCGGCGTTCGAGGCCGACGCGTCGCCGACCTCGTCGGCCGGACCGCGCTGGCACGCGCATGCCGTCTCCAGCGCCTACGGGCTGCTCGGCTACAACCTCGGCCGGGACGTGCTCGAGGCGACCGGTCGGGCCGAGCCGGCGGACCGCCCCGGCTTCCTGCTCGTGCAGCATCTCGGCACCCCGGACATGGTGCTCAACCTGCGGCACGGCAGCTTCTCCCGGTCGCACCTGCCCCGCTACCAACGGGACCAGGCGGGCGGCGGGTGGACCCAGCGGGAGGATCCGCACTTCCCCGAGGTCACCGACGACCCGGACGAGATCCTCGACCCGACCTTCTACACCCACGAGCCGGTCACGTCGCCGGCCATGAACGACCTGATCCGACGGTTCGGTGGCGACGGCATCGTGGTGTCCCGCCGCGAATGCGTGCGGCGCTACCCGATGCTGCGGGACTGGTTCGCCGCCGGCAGCCGCCCGCTCCCCGAGGACCCCGCGCAACTGCGCGAGTGGTCGATCGTGATGGCGCTGACCGGCGTGCTCGGCGCGATCGACCGGGGGATCGTACCGGCCGGTCACGAGATCGTGCTGCACGGCTCCGGCTGCTACACCAGCGCCGACTACGTCACGGCCGAGCCGGACGCGGAGGTGTCCACCGTAGACGAGGTCGCCGCGGCAGTCCTCGGTGGCCGCTGATGGGGCCCACCACCACCCCGCTGGTGTCAGGCCCGGTCACGACCGCCGAGCCGGCGCCGACTGAGCACCCTTCGTCGGTCGTGCTCGACGCCGGGCTGAGCGCGCGGCTGACCGACCTGGCCGCCCGCCACGGCGTACCGCGGGAGGTCGCGGCGGTGGTCGCGGCGGCCCTGCTGGTGCGGCGCTGGACCGGCCGGGTCATGGTCCCGGTCCGCTGCCCGGACACCGGGTACCTGCTGGACCTCACCGGCGACCGGCCGGTCCGGGAGGTGCTGGCCGGCGCGGCCGTGTCGATCCGGCGGACGAGCCGGACCGAAGATTGCGCCGCGCCGTCGGCCGGACCGGCGGAGCCGTCGTCGGCTCCGGTCGAGCCGTTCGCCGACGGGATCGAGCTGGCGACCCGGACCGACGTGTCGCGGTGGGAGATCCGGCTCGGCGACTGCCCGGCCGAGCTGGTCGAGCCGCTGCTGGCCGACCTGGTCACCCTGCTCGCCGCGCTCGCCGGCGACGACGGTGTCTCCACCGGACACCTGCTGCCGGTCTCGGCGTACGAGCGGCGCCGGGCGTCCCGGTGGGCCGAACTGCACGGCGGGGCCGCCGGCGCCCGACCTGAACGGGCGCCCGGGGACACCATTCCGGCCGCGTTCGCCGCGCAGCTGCGTCGGACGCCGGACCACCCGGCGGTGCTCGCCGACGACGGGTGCCTGACCTACCGGGAGTTGGCGTCCGCGGTGGTGGCCACCGCCACGGTCATCCGGTCCACGGCCGGGACGCGACCGGGGGGCCAGGTCGCGCTGCTCTGCCGGCACGGCGCCGGTACGGTGGTCGCGCTGCTCGCGGCGCTCGCGGCCGGCCGGGCGTACGTCCCGCTCGACCCGGCCTTCCCGGCCCACCGGCTGGCTCGCATCCTCGCCGACAGCGATGCGGACGTGCTGCTCACCGACGCCGGACACGCCGGTCAGGCGGACCGGTTGCGGGAGCTGGCCGGCCGGCCCGGGCTGCGCATCGTGCCGGTGGCGCCGGCGGTCGGACCGGCCGACCTGGCCGACCTGGCCGCCGGGCTGGCCACCCCGGCCGGTCCGGACGACCCGGCGTACCTGCTCTACACGTCCGGGTCGACCGGCGCCCCGAAGGGGGTCGTGCAGAGCCACCGCAACGTGCTGTTCGGCGTCGGCAACCACATCCGCAACTTCGCCCTGACCCCCGCCGACCGGACCAGCGTGCTCACCTCGTTCGGCTACGACATGGCGGTCACCGACACGTTCAGCGCGTTGCTGTCCGGCGCCGCCGCCGTGCCGGTGGACATCCGCAGCGAGGGCCTCGGTCACCTCGCCCGCACCCTGGCCATGCGGGGCGTGACCGTCTACCACTCGACGCCGACCGTCTACCGCTACCTGTGCGCCAGCCTCGGCCCGGACGCCACCCTGCCGGCCATCCGCGCCGTGCTGCTCGGCGGCGAGGAGGTGACCCGGCACGACGTCGAGCTGGCCCGTCGCCACTTCGCCCCGGACGCCGTGTTCGTGAACGGTTACGGCACCACCGAGATCAGCTTCGCCGCGCAGGACCACCTGCCGGCCGACGCGCCGCTGGCGCACGCGGTCGTGCCGATCGGGCATCCGCTGGACGGCATCGACGTCCTGCTGCTCGACCCGGCGGGCCGGCCCACCTGCCTGACCGGTGAGGTGGTCGTCCGCTCGGCGCACGTGGCGCTGGGCTACTGGCGGTTGCCCGAGCTGACCGCCGGCCGGTTCGGCGAGCACGACGGGGTGCGGACGTACCGGACGGGGGACCTGGCCCGGCGGCTGCCGGACGGACGGCTGGTCTTCCTCGGCCGGGCGGACCGGCTGGTGAAGATCCGCGGGCACCGGGTCGAGCTGGGCGAGGTCGAGGCCGCCCTGGCCGCCCTGCCCGGCGTCGGGCACGCCGCCGTGGTGGCCCGGCCCCGGACCGGCGGGGCCGGCGCGGGCGACAAGGAGATCATCGGGTACGTCGTGCCGTCGCCCGACGCGTCGGTCGACCCGACCGCGCTGCGGGCCGGCCTGGCGATCCGGCTGCCGGACTTCATGCTGCCGCGCACCGTGGTGGCGGTGGACGCCCTGCCGATGGGCGTGACCGGCAAGCTGGACGTCGCCGCCCTTCCGCCGCCGCCACCGGGGCGGTTCGCCGACGCGGCCGGCCAGGACCCGCTGGAGACGATCATCGCCGCGAGTTGGTGCGAGGTACTCGGCCTCGACCGGGTCGGCCGGGAGACGGCCTTCGTCGACCTGGGTGGCCACTCGCTGCTGATGGCGCTGGTGCAGCAGCGCCTGGAGGCGACGTTGAACCGGCGGGTCCCGCTGGTGCGGCTGTTCGAGTTTCCCACCGTCGCCGGGCTGGCCGCTCATCTGCGCGCCGGTGAACCGGTCGACGGGCCGGGAGCGGAGGACGACGCGCTGCTGCGCGCCGCCGGTCGGATGCGCCGACGCCGCCGGGCGCGGTCAGGGGAGACAGTGTGAGCGCGAGGAGTGAGCCGGGTTTGCGAGCCCCGCAGCCGCGAACGAACGGCAGGGCGGCATGATGGACGACGACCGGATCGCGATCGTCGGGCTGGCCTGCCGGGTGCCCGGCGCCGAGGGGCCGGCCGAGTTCTGGGCGAATCTCACCGGTGGGATCGAGGCCGTACGGCGGTTCTCCGCCATTGAATTGATCGCGGCCGGGCTGCCCGCCGAGACGGCCGAGGACGCCAGCTTCGTGCCCGCCTTCGGTCGGCTGGCCGGGCTCACCGACTTCGACGCCGCTCTGTTCGGCTACTCCGCGGCCGACGCCGCCCTGCTGGATCCGCAGCACCGGCTCTTCCTCGAGGTGGCCTGGTGGGCGCTCGAGGACGGCGGTCACGGCCGGCCGGACCCGGAGACCCAGGTCGGCGTGTTCGCCGGCTGCGCCGCCAACCGCTACCTGCGTCATCATCTGCTCGGAAACCCGGCCGTGCACCCGGCCGGCAGCCTGCTGGAGGACTGGGACGAGCTGCTGGCCGGCGGCACCTGCGACTACCTGCCGAGCCGGGTGGCGTACGCGTTGGGCCTCACCGGTCCGGCGGTCGCCGTGCAGACCTCCTGCTCGTCGTCGCTGGTATCGGTCTGCCAGGCGGCACAGAGCCTGCTCGACTACCGGTGCGACCTGGCGATCGCCGGGGGCGCCGCGGTGGTGTCCACCCGGCAGGTCGGCTACCGGCACCGTCCCGGTGGCACGCTCGCCGCCGACGGCGTCTGCCGCCCGTACGACGCGGACGCCTCCGGTCAGGTGTTCGGCAACGGCGCCGGGGCGGTACTGCTCAAGCGGCTTGCCGACGCGGTCGAGGACGACGACCACATCTACGGGGTGCTGGCCGGCTGGGCGGTGAACAACGACGGCGCGGCCCGGGCCGGTTTCACCGCCCCGGGCGTCACCGGGCAGGCCGCGGTGGTGGCGGAGGCGCTCGCCGCAGCCGGTTGGCAACCGACCGACGTCGGCTTCGTCGAAGGGCACGGCAGCGGCACCGCGATCGGCGACGCGCTGGAGATCGAGGCCCTGACCCGGGCCTTCCGGATGCACACCGACCGGTCCGGGTACTGCGTCCTGGGCTCGGTGAAGTCCGGCATCGGCAACCTGGACGCCGCCGCCGGGGTGGTCGGCCTGATCAAGGCGGTGCTCGCCGTAGGGCACGGGGTCATCCCCGGCACGCTGCACTTCAGGCGGCCCCACCGGGATGTCGACCTGGCGGCCACCCCCTTCGTGGTCACCGCCACCGAGCAGAAGTGGGCGGGTCCTCGGCGGGCCGGGGTCAGCTCCTTCGGATTGGGCGGCACCAACGCACACGTGCTGGTCGAGGAACCGCCGGTCCGCCCGGCGGCGGACGCGGCGCCACCCTGGGCACTGCTGCCGCTGAGCGCGGCCGGCCCGCGGGCGCTGCGCCGGCTCGCCGGGCGGCTCGCGGACCACCTCGACACCCGGTCCGGTGCGTCGCTGACCGACGCGGCGTACACCCTGGCAACCGGCCGGCGGCGGCTGCCGCACCGGGCCGCCGTCGTGGCCCGGGACCTGTCCGGGGCGGTGGCGGCGCTGCGGTCGCTGGCCACCGGCCCCGAGCCCGCGGAGGGCCGGGTGGTCGCGTCGGTGCCCGCCGACGCCCCGGCCGAACTGGGCGACCGGGCCGGCGAGTGGCTGCGCGGCGGTGGGGTGCCCGCGGCCGCCGGGCGGCGGGTGCCGCTGCCCGGCTACCCGTTCCAGCGCGACCGGCACTGGATCGAGCCACTCGAGGCCACGCGGCTGACCGGGGCCCGGCCATGAGCCGCGCCGACGCCCGGACCGACCCGGCAGGCGGCCCCATGACCGGGGCAGCACAGTGGTTCGTCAGCCTGGGCCGCCCAGCCGACGCCGGCCCGCTGCTGCTCTGCCTGCCGCCCGCCGGGGCCGGCCCGAGCAGCTTCCGCGACTGGCCGGCGGCCCTGCCCGCCGGCGTGGGACTCGCCGTGCTGGCCCTGCCCGGGCGGGAGGCGCGGATCACCGAACCGCCGGCCTTCGACCTGGACCAGGTGGTCGAGGCGGTCCGGCAACGGGCCGACCGGCCCTACGCGATGTACGGGCACAGCATGGGCGGCCTGCTCGCCTTCGAGGTGGTCCGCGAGCTGCGCCGCCGGGGCGCCCCGCTGCCGAGCCGGCTCTACCTGGGTGGGAGCCGGCCCCCGCACCTGCCGAAGACGCTGGCCCGGTTCGCCGACCTGCCGGACGACGAGTTCCTGGCCCGGATCGCCGAGCTGGGTGGCCTGCCGCAGGGGGTGCGGGACCTGCCGGAGCTGCTGGATCTGATCCTTCCGGCGCTGCGGTCCGACTTCGACTGGCTCAACCGGTACACGTACCGACCGGAGGCGCCGGTGCCGGTGCCGCTGGTCTGCCTGGCCGGCACCGACGACCGGGACGCCGACCCGGCGACGATGGCCGACTGGGCCGGTCACACCGCGACCGGCTGCACCGTGCGAACGATCCAGGGTGGACACCTCTTCTTCGCCGAGCGGGCCGCCGAGGTGGCCGCACTGGTCGGCACCGACCTGCTCGCGGCGACCGGCACCGCGCCGACGGCCCGGGCCGGCACCGCGCCGACGGCCCGGGCCGGCACCGCCACCGCCGTGGCCCCGGCCAGGGTTCCGACCGGCCGACGGACGCCGGTGGAGGAACGGCCACTGCGGCCGGACCCGGCGGCCGAGCACCTGATCCCGCTCGGCAGCGGTGGTTGGCGGGTGTGGCGCGAGGGCGTGCTGCGGGCCGCCGGCTTCCCGGCCGACGGGGTGCTGCGGCTGACCGCGCCGGAGTTGGCCGCGGTGGCGGACGCCCACCTGGACGGCACCGTGACCGCGGCCGAGCTGCTACCGGTGCTGGGAGCCGCGGTGGCCCAGACCAGCAAGACGATCTACGACCTGGCCGGCGATCCGCTGTTCCGCGAGGCGGTGACCTGGCAGAACCTGAACGCGCTCACCGCCCTGGACTCGGTGCGCCGGGGCGGCCCGGACGAGCGGAGCCACGACAAGCGGCGGGCCCGCGAGCAGGCGATCGGCCGGTACTGGCAGCGGTACACGGCGAAGAACGACACCATCGGCTTCTTCGGGCCGATCTGCTGGGCGGCGCTCACCCGGCGGACCCCGACGACCACCATGACCGCCGGCCCGGCGCTGGTCCGGCGCCGGATGGTCGCCTTCGAGTGGCGGGCGTTGGCGGCGTTCGGCGACCGGATCGCCGCCGACCCGGCCGTCCGCCGCTGGCTGCCGGCCGGGCTGCACGCGCCGTTCCGGCTCGCCGACGAGCGGCGGGTGTCGCGCCCCGCGGCGCCGCCGGTCGTGCTCAGCCCCGCGGAGGCGGCGGTGGTCGCCCGGTTGGACGGCCGGACGCCGGTGGTCGAGATCGCTCGGCACCTGGTGGCGGAGGAGCCGACCGCGCGACGCGGACTGCGCAACGTGGACAACGTCTACCTGTTGCTGGACCGGCTGGTCGAGCGCGGTCTGGTCTGGTGGGGCGTCTCCCTGCCGATGAGCGGCGCGGCGGAGGGCCGACTTCGCGAGGTGATCGCGGGGGTCGGGGAGGCGGACCTGCGACGGGCGGTCGAGGCGGACTTCGCCCGGCTGTGCGCGGCGCGGGACGAGGTCGCGGCGGCGGCCGGCGACCCGGACCGGCTGCACCCGGCGCTGCGGGCCCTGCACGCCGACTTCACCGAGCTGACCGGCCAGTCCGCCACGCACCGGCCGGGGGAGACGTACGCCGGCCGGGCCGTCTGCTACGAGGACACCGTCCGGGACCTCGACGTGACACTGGGGGCGGCGGTGCTGGACACGGTGGCCGCGCCGCTCGACGTGCTGCTGCGGGCGGCCCGCTGGTTGACCGTGGCGATCGCCGAGGCGTACGGAGTGGCGTTCCGGGGACTCTACGAGGAATTGGCCGCCGAGGCGGGCGACCGCGAGGTGAACTTCGCCGACTTCTGGTACCTGGCCCAGGGGCCGCTCTTCGGCACCGGGGAGCGGCCGATCGACGCGGTCTCGGCCGAGCTCGCGACGCGGTTCGCCCGGTTGACCGGGCTGGACGACGACCCGGCCGGGGACAGCCGGCTGATGCAACTGTCCGCCGCCGACCTGGCCGCCCGGGTCGACGACCTCTTCCCGGCCGACCGTCCCGGCTGGTCGGCGGGCCGGATCCACAGCCCGGACCTGCAGATCTGCGCCGCCGACGTCGAGGAGATCGACCGGGGTGCGGCGACCGTCGTGCTCGGCGAGCTGCACACCGCGTGGGCCACCCTGGACAACTCCGTGTTCGCCTCCGGTCACGACGCGCCCGAACGGCTGGCGGACTGGCTCGCCACGGACCTCGGCCCCGGCCGGGTACGGCTGCTCTTCCCGCCGTCGATGCCCCGGCACACCGCCCGGGTGACCTTCGCCCTGCAGCACCGGACGGACGTCCAGCTCGCCTTCGTGCCGGCACCCGGCGCCGATCCGCGGTGCGTGCCGATCACCGCCCTGCGGGTGCGCGCGAGCGGCGGGGAGCTGGTGGTCGACGGGGCCGGGCACGGGCCGTGGCCGCTGCTGGAGGTGTTCAGCGAGCTGCTGTCGATGCACGCGGCCGACGGCTTCAAGCTCGTCACCGCCCGGCCGCACACCCCCCGGATCGTGATCGACCGGCTGGTCGCCGTCCGCGAGACCTGGCGGACGAACATCGACGAGTCCGGCTTGGCCGGCGCCACCGGAAGCCTCGGTCGGTACCTCGCCGTACGGCGCTGGCGTCGGTCGTTGGGACTGCCGGAACGGGTCTACGTGAAGCTCTCCACCGAGACGAAGCCGTGCTACGTCGACCTGTCCAGCCCGATGTTCGCGTCGTCCCTCTGCGCGATGGTCCGGGCGGCGCGGCAGCAGGCCGGCGGTGCGGCGGCCATCTTGGTCAGCGAGGCGCTGCCCGGCCCGGAGCAGGCCTGGGTCCCCGACGGTCAGGGCCGCCGGTACCAGTCGGAACTGCGCATCCAGGTGGTCGATCCGGCGCTGCCCGCGACGATGGAGGTAACCCGATGACCGGGCCCGAGGCGCTCACCGGCACCCGCGGCGGGCCGGACGCGGGCGGTCGGGACGGCGCGGCGCCGTACGCCGTGGGGCCGGACCTGGAGTACCCGGAGGCCACCCTGGCCGACCTCATCCTCGCCGCCGCCGCCCGCCGCGGCCCGGCGGTCGCCGTACGGCAGTGGCACGAGGTGCTCAGCTACACCGAGCTGGTCGACCGGGCCGCGGCCTTGGCGGCCACCCTGCGCGGTCACGGCGTCGGCCCGGAGACCCGGGTCGGCATCTGCGCCGGGCGGCGGCCGGAGCTGCTCGTCGCGGTGCTCGGCGTGCTGCTGGCCGGCGGGTGCTACGTGCCGCTGGACCGCACCCACCCGCGACGGCGGATCCGGGAGATCGCCCGGGACGCGGGGCTGTCGGCCGCGGTGGTCGACAAGGCCGGCCGCGAGGCGCTGGCGGACCTGGACCTGCGGCTGGTGGACATCCCCGCCGAGCCGGCCGGTACGCGGCCGGCCGCCGTGGCCTGCCCGGCCCGGCCGGACAACGCCGCGTACGTGCTCTACACCTCCGGGTCGACCGGTCGGCCGAAGGGTGTCGTGGTCAGCCACCGCAGCGTCGTCGCGCACGTGACGGCGTTCGGGGCGTACAGCGGCGCGGACGAGAGCTGCCGGGCCTTGGGCTTCGCCCCGCTCGGCTTCGACGCGTCGGTGCAGGACCTGTTCATCCCGCTGGTCGCCGGCGGCGAGATCGCCCTGGTGCCGGACGCGGACCGGGTCGACCCGGTCCGGCTGCAGCGGTTCGCCGAGGCGCACCGGGTGACCTGGGGGTGCCTACCGGCCGCGCTGCTGCCGCTGCTGGATCCCGACCGGCTGCCGCACTGGCGTACGGTCTTCACCGGGATCGAGGCGCCCGCCCCCGAACAGGTCGAGCGCTGGACCGGGTCGGCGGATCGCCCGACCCGCTGGTTCTCCAACGGCTACGGCCCCACCGAGGCCACGGTCTGCGTCACCGGCTATCTGGCGAGCGGGCCCTGGGATGGGCCGGTACCGATGGGCCGGCCGTTGGCCAACCACCGGATCCACCTGGTCGACGACGATGGCGAACCGGTGCCACCTGGTACTCCCGGCGAGGTGCTGATCGGCGGTGTCGGCCTGGCCCGCGGCTATCTCGGTCGGCCGGCCCTGACCGCCGAGCAGTTCGTTCCCGACCCGTTCTCCGGCGAGCCGGGCGCGCGGTTGTACCGCACCGGCGACCGCGCCGTCTGGCGTCGCGGCCACCCTGGCCGGGGTCTTCACCCTGCCTGACGCGCTGCGGGTGGTCGCCGCCCGGGGCCGGCTGATGCAGTCGATGCCGGCCGGCTCGATGCTCGCCCTCGCCGCCGACGAATCCGAGGTGGCCGCTCTGCTGCCGGACGGGGTCACGATCGCCACGGTGAACGGGCCGGGCACCTGCGTGGTGGCGGGCGAGACCGCGGCGGTCGCGGCGTTCGCCGACAGCTTGCCGGGCAGGACCAAGAAGCTGCGGACGTCGCACGCGTTCCACTCGCCGATGATGGACCCGATCCTGGCCGAGTTCACCCAGGTGGTGGCCGCCGTCCCGCTCGGCCCGCCGCGAACCCGGTTCCTGTCCAACGTCACCGGCACCTGGATCACCGACGAACAGGCGACCGACCCCGGTTACTGGGCGGCGCACCTGCGCCAGCCGGTCCGGTTCGGCGCCTGCGTAGGGACTCTGCTGGCCGAGGGGCGCTGGTCGCTGGTCGAGTGCGGTCCCGGCCGGCAGTTGTCCGGCCTGGCGCGGATGCAGGTGGCCCGGGCCACCGCGCCGGCGCAGCGGGCGCTCACCCCGCTGGCGAGCCTGCCGGGGCCGGGCGAATCGACCGGCGATCTGACCACGCTGTCCAGCTCGATGGGCGCCCTGTGGGTGCGTGGCGTGCCGGTGCGTCCGCTGCCCAGCGAGGACGACGGCCACCCCGGGGACGGTCCGCCCGCGCTGTTCCGCGTGCCGCTGCCGGTGCACCCGTTCGAGCGCAAGCGCTACTGGGTGGATCCGGACCCGGAGCAGCCGGTCGTGCCGGTCGTCCCGCCCAGCGGGCCCCGCGCGCTCGCGGACTGGTTCGCGGTGCCGACCTGGCGCCAGGCCGCGCCCGACCCGCGTACCGGGCCGATCGGCCGTTGCCTGGTCTTCGTGGACGGGCCACGCGGCGACGAGTTGGCCGGTGCGTTGCGCGACGCGGGTGCCGACCTGGTCGAGGTGCGGCCGGGACCGGCCTTCGCTCCGGCGCCGCACGGCTTCCGGCTCCGGCCGGGCGTCCGTGAGGACCACGACGCCCTGGTCGGCGCGTTGTCCGCGGCCGGGGTGCCGGGGCGTATCGTGCACGCCTGGGCGCTGGACGGCGAGCCCGCCGGCACCGACATCGCCGCCGCCTGGGCCGGCCAGGACCGCGGGTTCTTCAGCGCGCTGCAGCTGGTCCAGGCGCTCGCCGGGACCGGGCTGACCGCCGGCGAGGAGGCCGCCGAGCCGATCCGGCTGGACCTGGTCACCGCGGGCGTCGGCGACCCCGCCGGCGGCGACCTGGTCCGCCCTGAGCACGCCACCCTGGCCGGGCTGGCCCGGGTGCTGCCGATGGAACAGCAGGGGCTGAGGGTACGGCTGATCGACGCCGATCCGGCCACCACCGACCCGTCGGCGCTGGTGGCCGAGCTGTGCCGGCCGGCCGACGGCGGGCCCGCCGAGGTGGCGTTGCGCGGGGCACGTCGCTGGGTCACCGGGTTCGAGCAGGTCAGCCTGGAGGGTGCGGAGGAGCCCGGGGTGCTGCGCGAGGGCGGCCGTTATCTGATCACCGGCGGCCTCGGCGGGATCGGCATCACCCTGGCCGAGGATCTCGCCGCGCGGAGGCGGGCGCGGCTGGTGCTGCTGGCCCGGTCCGGGTTGCCGGCCCGCGAGGAGTGGGACAGCTACCTGGCGGTGCACGGCAGCGACGACCGGGTGGGTCGGGCCATCGCGGCGATCCGCCGGATGGAGAGCGGCGGGGCCGAGGTGCTGGTGCTGGCCGCCGACGTGACCGATCCGGCCGACCTGCGCCGGGTACGCGACGACGTCGAGGCGGCGTTCGGCGGGCTGGACGGCATCGTGCACGCCGCCGGCCTGCCGGGCGGCGGGCTGGCCGAGGTCAAGGAACGGGCCGAGGCCGAGCGGGTGCTGGCGCCGAAGCTCGCCGGCACCCTCGCGCTGGCCCAGGTCTTCGGTGACCTGCCGATGGACTTCGTCGCGCTCTGCTCGTCGATCACCTCGGTGGCCGGTGGTCTCGGCCAGGTGGACTACTGCGCGGCCAACACCTTCCTCGACGCGTACGCCCGGGCCGGCCATGGTTGGCGCGCCCCGGTGGTGGCGCAGAACTGGGGCGGCTGGGCGGAGGTCGGGATGGCCGTCGAGACCACCTCGGCCACCCTCCGCGCGGCGGGCCGAGAGACGGTCACCGGGCCGGTCGACCACCCGATGCTGACCACCCGGGTCAGCGGTCCGGATCAGATCGTCGTGCACGGGGTGGTGTCGGCCGCCAGCCAGTGGGTGCTGGACGAGCACCGGATCGGGGGCGTACCGGTGGTGCCGGGCACCGGGCACCTGGAGTGCGCCCGCGCCGCCGTCGCGAGCGGTGTTCCGGCGCCGGGCGCCGGGCAGGTGGTCGAGCTGACCGACGTGGCCTTCCTGGAGCCGTTCGCGGTGCCGGACGGATCGGTGGCGCAGTACCGGGTGGAGCTGTCCACCGAGGACGGTACGTTCCAGGTCCGCAGCCTGGCCGCGGGCCGGACGCGGACCCACGTACGCGGATCGGCTGGCTGGACCGCGGCGGGCGACGCCCCGGTGCTGGACCTCGCCGCGGTGCTCGGCCGGTGCCGGCGGATCGACGACCGCCGGCCGCGGACCGGGATGGTGACCTTCGGGCCGCACTGGGACGTGCTGCGCGAGCACTACGTGGGCGACGGCGAGGAACTGGCCCGGATCGAGACTCCCGCGGCGTCCGCCGGTGACCTGGCGGCCTGGGGGCTCCAGCCGGCGATGCTGGACGTGGCCACCGCGTTCGGCCGCGGCCGGGGCGAGGGCAGCTACCTGCCGCTGTCCTACGGCCGGGTGGTCGTGCGCGGCGACCTGCCGGGCAACTTCTACAGTCACCTGCGGCACCGGGCCACCACCACCGACGACGTCGTCGTGGCCGACCTGTCGCTGGCCGACTCCACCGGCCGGGAACTCGTCGCGATCAGCGAGTTCGTCCTGCGCCGGGTGGACCAGGCGGCGGTGACCGGCGACCTGGTCGCACCGGCGGCCGGCCCGGTCGCCGGACGGCCGGCCGGGCCGGTGGACCCGGCGCCGGCCGGCCCATCGGGAGAGATCAGGCCGGCGGACGGGGCCGAGGCCTTCCGGCGGAGCCTCGGCGCGGGTCTCGGACCGCAGGTGGTGATCACCACCCGGCCGGTGGAGGACATCCTGCGCCGGACCCGCCAGCGGGCCATCGACACCGACCCGGACGAGCCGGACGGGCCCGCCGCGCCGGCCACCGGTGGTGCCGGCCCTGCCGGCGGGCTGGCGGCGGCCATCACCGCCGTGTGGCGGGACAACCTCGGCGTGGACGACATCGGGGTGGACGACGACTTCTTCGAGCTCGGCGGCAACTCGCTGGTGGCGGTCCAGCTCATCGCCTCGATGCGCAAGGCGGTCGGGGTGCGGCTGCCGATGCGCAGCCTGTTCGAACGGCCCACCATCGCCGGACTGGCCGCGTTGATCGAACAGCTTCGGGCCGAGGCGCCCGCGGAAACCCCCGCCGCCGACCCGGCGGCCACGACCATCCCACGGCTGCCCCGCGGGTGAGCGCACAGAAGGAGGACCAGGTGACCGAATCGGCCGCAGCCGGGCTGCCGTTGACGATCGAGAGCGACGGCACACCCATCGTGGAGCTGGTCGAGGCCCGACGCGCGGAGATCCGTGCGGCCCTGGTCGAACACGGCGGGGTGCTGCTGCGCGGCTTCGACGTCGGCGGCGTCGACGGGTTCGACCGGGTGGTGCGGGCGCTGGCGGGCAGCCCGCTCACCTACACCGAGCGTTCGTCGCCCCGCAGCACCATCAAAGGGCAGGTCTACACGTCGACCGACTATCCGGCGGACGAGGAGATCTTCCTGCACAACGAGAACTCGTACCAGGCGAGCTGGCCGCTGACCCTCTTCTTCTACTGCATCCAGCCGCCGACCTCGCTGGGCGCGACGCCGCTGGCCGACGTCCGCCGGGTGTACCGGGAAATCGACCCGGCGGTCCGCGAGGAGTTCGAACGGCGCCGCTGGATGCTGGTCCGCAACTTCCACGGCGACTTCGGCACCCCTTGGCGGCAGGTGTTCAACACCGACGACCGGGACGAGGTGGCGGGCTACTGCGCGGCGAACGGGATCGAGGTGGAGTGGCTCGGTCGGGACGGGCTGCGTACCCGGTCGGTCCGCGACGCCGTCCACCACCGGCCCGGCAGCGACCTGCCGAGGTGGTTCAACCACGCGACGTTCTTCCACGTGTCAACGCTGGCGAAGGACCTCCAGGAGGGCCTGTTGGCGATGTTCGGCGAGGACGGCCTGCCGACCAACACCTACTACGGCGACGGCGAGGCGATTCCCGACGACGTGATGGACCACCTCCGGGCCGCCTACCGGGCGGCGACAGTGCGCTTCGACTACCGGGCGGACGACGTCCTGGTGGTGGACAACATGACCGCGGCGCACGGCCGGGAGCCGTTCACCGGGCCCCGCCAGATCGCGGTCGCGATGGCCGAGCCGTACAGCCCGACCAGCCAGCAGAATTCGATCGAGCAGCAGGAGCAGTGATGGCCGAAGACCGTTTCGTCGTGGTGCGCAACGACGAGGAGCAGTACTCGATCTGGTCGGCCGACCGGGAGATCCCGGCCGGCTGGCAGGACGCCGGGTTCACCGGCTCCAAGGCCGACTGCCTCGCGCACGTGGACGAGGTGTGGACGGACATGCGCCCGCGCTCGCTGCGTGAGTCGACGCGATGACGGAGGCCCGTGAGTGGACCTTCCCCGCCTCGTACGCCCAGGAGCGGGTCTGGTTCGCCAACCAGCACGACGTCGGATCACCGGTCCACAACGTGTCCAGCCCGTGGACGTTCCCCGCCGGCCTGACCCGGGAGCAGGTCACCGCGGTGTTCGCCGAGGTAGTCGCCCGGCACGAGACGCTGCGTAGCCACCTGCGCCTCGACGACGGCGCCCTGCTCCAAGCGGTGCGCGCGGTCGAGCCGATCGAGCTGCCGGTCGACGACCTGCGCGAGCTGCCCGACGACGAGCGGGCCGGCCGGGCCGCCGAGATCGCCGAGGAACTGGCCCGGACCGCGATCCCGCTGGACCGGCCGCCGCTCTGGCGAGCCCGACTGGTGCGGCTGGGTGACACCGCCTGGCGGTTGCTGCTGGTGCTGCACCACGCCGTGTTCGACGCGCACTCGGTGGCCGTCTTCCGGGGCGAGATGGACGCCCTGTCCCGGGCCGCGGTGGCCGGTACGGCGGCCGTGCTGCCCGAACTGCCCATCCAGTACGCCGACTACGCGGCGTGGCAGCGCGAGCAGTTGGCCGGTGTCGGGCTGGAGACCCGGCTCGCGTTCTGGCGGGACCGGCTCGCCGACGCCCCGCCGGTGATCGACCTGCCGCTGGACCGCCCCCGACCGGCCGAACTCGGCTTCGCCGGGGACGAGGTCCGCTTCACCCTCCCGGACGGGCTGCTCGACCGGGTCTCGGCGCTCGGCCGGGGGGCGTCGGCCACCCCGTTCATGGTGCTGCTGACCGCGTTCTCCGCCCTGCTGTCCCGGCTGTCCGGCAGCCCGGACGTGGTGGTCGGAGTCTCCACCACCGGGCGGGACCTGCCCGAGCTGGCCCCGCTGATCGGGATGTTCGTCAACCCGATCGCGCTGCGCTGCGACCTCGACGGCGATCCCACCTTCACCGAGCTGCTCGGCCGGGTCCGGGACGCCCTGATGGACGCGATGGAGCACGGCCAGACCCCGTTCCAGATGGTCGTCGAGGCGGTCGCGCCGCAGCGGGACCCCGCGGTGCAGCCGATCTTCCAGGCGGCGATCAACTACGTGCCCGACACCGGCTTCGACCCGGTGCCGCTGGGCACCACCAAGGACGACCTCGCCTTCGATCTGGCCAGCGGTACCAGCCGGCTGCTCTACCGGACGGCGCTGTTCGACCGGTCCACCGCCGAGGCGATCGTCGACCGGTACGTCCGGCTGCTCCAGGCCGCGGTCGCCGACCCGGGGCTGCGGGTCTCCGCGCTGCCGCTGCTGACCGACGTCGAGCGGGCGCTGGTGGTGGGGGAGTGGAACGACACCACGCGCCGCATCGCCGAGGGCACCGTTCCGGCACTGGTCGAGGAGCAGGTCGGTCGTACGCCGGAGGCGACCGCGCTGATCTGCGACGGCGCCACCATGACGTACGCGGAGCTCGACGCGCGGGCGAACCCGCTCGCCCGGACGCTGATCGCCCGTGGTGTCGGCCCGGAGTCGCTGGTGGCGTTGGCGCTGCCGCGCTCGCCGGAGCTGGTGGTCGCGGTGCTGG
Source organism: Micromonospora sp. GCM10011541 (assembly GCF_042650725.1). Lineage (NCBI taxonomy): Bacteria > Bacillati > Actinomycetota > Actinomycetes > Micromonosporales > Micromonosporaceae > Micromonospora > Micromonospora sp. GCM10011541. The sequence continues at coordinate 217,418 of NZ_JBHSBP010000009.1, read as the reverse complement.
CCGTGCTCAAGTCCGGTGCGGCGTACCTGCCGATCGACACCGGCTACCCGGCCGAGCGGATCGCCTGGCTGCTCGACGACGCGGCGCCCGCGCTGGTGCTGACCACGGCGGACACCGCGGCGCTGGTGCCCGGCGAGGTGCCGGTCCTGGCCGTGGCCGCCGACGTCGACGCGCCGTTGACCGACGCCGACCGCGTGCCGGTGACCGACGCGGACCGGGTCGCCCCCCTGCGGCCGGGACACCCGGCGTACGTGCTCTACACCTCCGGGTCGACCGGCCGCCCGAAGGGCGTGGTGGTCGAACACCGGTCGGTCAACGCCTACCTCGCCTGGGCCCGGCACAGCTACCCGGGACTGGCCGGCACCGCGCTGCTGCACTCGCCGATCTCCTTCGACCTCAGCGTGACCGGGCTGCTCGGCCCGCTCACCGCCGGTGGCGCCATCCGGCTGGCCGCGATCGACGCGCCCGCGGCCCGGGCCGGCGGCCGGCCCACGTTCCTGAAGGCGACGCCGAGCCACCTGCCGCTGCTGGACGGCGAGCTGTCGCCCACCGCGGACCTGGTGCTCGGCGGTGAGGCGCTGGCCGGCGAGCCGCTCGCGGCCTGGCGCGCCGCACACCCCGAAGTCACGGTGATCAACGAGTACGGGCCGACCGAGGCCACGGTGGGCTGCGTCGCGGCCCGGATCGAGCCCGGCGAGTCGCTGCCTCCCGGCCCGGTCGCCATCGGCCGGCCGATCTGGAACGTCGAGGTGTACCTGCTCGACCCGGCGCTGCGGCCGGTGCCGGTCGGCGTGGCCGGGGAGTTGTTCGTCGCGGGCGATCAGGTGGCCCGCGGCTACCTGCGCCGGCCGGCGCTCACCGCGGAGCGCTTCCTGCCCTGCCCGTTCGGCGCGCCGGGCCAGCGGATGTACGCCACCGGCGACCGGGCCCGGTGGCGGGCGGACGGGACCATCGAGTACCTCGGCCGGACCGACCATCAGGTCAAGGTGCGCGGCCACCGGATCGAACTCGGGGAGATCGAGTCGGCCCTGCTGGCCCGGCCGGACGTGCACCGTGCGGCGGTCGTGGTCCGCGAGGACGACCAGGGCGAGCCGTACCTGGTGGGCTACGTCGTCGGTCCGGCCGAGCGGGACGTCCTCGCCGCGGAGCTGGCCCGGACGCTGCCCGCCCATCTGGTGCCGGCCGCCATCGTCGCGCTGGACGACCTGCCGCTGACCGCGAACGGCAAGCTGGATCGGGACCGGCTGCCGGCGCCCGAGCAGGTCAGCCAGGCCTACGTCGCGCCGCGGACCGACGCCGAGGCGCTGGTGGCCGAGGTCTTCGCCGAGATCCTGCAGGTGGAGAAGGTCGGCGCGCGGGACGACTTCTTCGCCCTGGGCGGCAACTCGCTGCGTGGGATGCGGGCGATGGCCCGGATCCGGTCCGAGGTCGACCTCGACGTGCCGATGCGGGCGTTGTTCAGCCACCCGGTCGTCGCCGACCTGGCGGCCCAGCTCGAACAGCTGATCGCCGCCGAGGTGGACGACCTCTCCGACGCCGAGGTGGCCGCGCTGCTCTCGGCCGAGGAGGGAACGACCCGATGACCGCCCGGACCGAGGCGGCTGACCGCGACGCCGGTCGCGACGCGCTGATCGCCCGGCGCCTGCGGCGCCGCGCGGCCGCACCCACCGCCGGGATTCCCCGCCGGCCCGACGGCACCGACCCGCCGCTGTCGTTCGCCCAGGAGCGGGTGTGGTTCATGGAGCAGATCGCTCCGGGTCAGGCGGCGTACCTGATGGCAGTGCCGCTGCGGGTGCGCGGCCCGCTCGACGTGGATCGGCTGCGCGCGGCGCTGGACGGGCTCACCCGGCGGCACGAGTCGCTGCGGACCCGGTTTCCGGGGGACGCCGACGGGCGTCCGCTGGCGCTCGTCGAGGACGCTGTCGAGGTGCCGCTGCGGATCGTCGAGGCGGCCGACGAGAGCGCCGCGCAGGCCCTGGTCGACCGGGCCGCGGTGGAACCGTTCGACCTGGCCGCCGGCCCGCTGCTGCGGGCCCTGCTGGTCCGGGTGGCCTGCGACGATAAGCCGGCCTCCGCGCCGCAAGACGGCACTCCGGACCGGATGAACGTCGTCGACGACCACGTGCTGCTGCTGACCCAGCACCACATCACCTCCGACGGCTGGTCGGTCGACGTGCTGCTGCGTGACCTGATCGCCCTGTACCAGCAGTCGGAGCAGCTGCCCGAGCTGCCGATCCAGTACGGCGACTTCGCGCACTGGGAGGCCCGGACGTTGGCCGGCCCGCAGGTGCGGCGCCACCTCGACTACTGGACCGCGCGGCTGGCCGGGGTGCCGCCGCTGGAGTTGCCGCTCGACGCTCCCCGCCCGGCCACCCAGACCTACCACGGCGACTTCGTGGAGTTCCGGGTGAACCGGGAGGTGGTCGACGGGTTGGCCACCCTGGCCCGGGAGGCCGGCGGCACGCTGTTCATGGCGCTGCTGGCCGCGTACCAGGTCCTGCTGGCTCGGCACTGCGGTCAGGACGACTTCGCGGTCGGCGTCTCGGTCGCCGGCCGCTCCGCCCCGGAGCTGGAGAACGTGGTGGGCATGTTCATCAACATGCTGCCGATGCGGGCCGAGCTGGCCGGCGACCCGACCTTCACCGAACTGCTCGGTCGCACCCGCCCGGCGGTGCTGGACGCCTTCGAGCACGCCGACGTGCCGTTCGCCCGGGTGGTGCAGGAGCTGGGTGTGCCGCGCGACGTCAGCCGCTCGCCGGTGTTCCAGGCGATGCTCGTCCTGCAGAACTACGAGATGGGGCGGTTCGCGGCGGCCTCCGGCCGGGCCGACGTGGAGTTCGACTGGACCCCGATGGAGCTGCGGGCCACCCGGTTCGACATCGAACTGCACCTGGTCGAGGTCGGCAGCGGCCTGCTGGGCAAGTTGGTCTTCAACACCGACCTGCTCCACCGGTCCACCGTGGAGCGGATGGCGGACCGGTTCGGCGCGCTGCTGCGGTCCGTCGTCGTCGCGCCGGAGTCGCCGGTGTCCGGGCTGGAGGTGCTGGCCGACGGCGAGCGCGCGCTGGTGGTCGACGCCTGGAACGCCACCGCCACCCCGTTCCCCGAGCACGCGACGCTGCACGGCCTCGTCGAGGAGCAGGTGGCCCGGACGCCGGACGCCGTCGCGGTCCGGTTCGAGGGGCGCTCGGTGTCCTACGCCGAGCTGAACGCGGTGGCCAACCGGATCGCACACCGGCTGCGACGCGCCGGGGTGGGCCCGGAAACCCTGGTCGGGGTGTGCGCGGAGCGGTCGGTCGAGCTGGTCGCGGGGCTGCTCGGGGTGCTCAAGGCCGGCGCCGCCTATCTGCCGCTGGACCCCGAGTACCCGGCCGACCGGCTGGCGTTCATGGTCGCCGACGCCGCCGCCCCGGTGGTGCTGCTGCAGGACCGGCTGCGGGGGGTGCTGCCGGACACCGGCGCGACGGTACTGGCGCTCGACGACGAGTCCGAGTGGCGCGGTGAGTCCGGGGACGACCCGTCGCCCACCGCCACCGCCGGCAACGTCGCCTACGTGATCTACACCTCCGGCTCCACCGGGCGGCCGAAGGGGGTCGCCAACACCCACCGGGGCATCGTGAACCGGCTGGACTGGATGCAGCGGACGTACCGGCTCGGCGCGGACGACGCGGTGCTGCAGAAGACACCGGCCAGCTTCGACGTGTCGGTGTGGGAGTTCTTCTGGCCGTTGCAGACCGGTGCCCGGCTGGTGTTGGCCAGGCCCGGCGGGCACAAGGACGCCGCCTACCTGCGCGATCTGCTGATCGCCGAGCGGGTGAGCACCGCCCACTTCGTGCCGTCGATGCTGACTGCCTTCCTCGCCGAGGAGGGCGTCGAGGCGTGTGCCGGCCTGCGCCGGGTGATCTGCAGCGGCGAGGAACTGCCGCTGGCGTCGGCCGTCGAGTTCTCCGGTCGGCTTCCGGACTGCGAACTGCACAACCTGTACGGGCCGACCGAGGCGGCGATCGACGTCAGCTGGTGGCCCTGCCGGCCGGCGGAGCTGGCGGGGCTGACCAGTGTGCCGATCGGTGGCCCGATCGCCAACCTGCGCCTGTACGTGCTCGACGAACGGCTCAACCCGGTGCCCCCCGGGGTGAACGGTGAGCTGTACATCGGCGGCGTCGGCCTGGCCCGCGGCTATCATCGCCGGCCCGCGTTGACCGCCGAGCGGTTCGTCCCGGACCCGTTCGGCCCGACCCCGGGAGCCCGGCTGTACCGGACCGGCGACCTGGTCCGCTGGCGGCCGCCCCACGGCTCGCGGCGGCCCCCCGGGGCGTCCGAGGCCGCACCGGCGGGGGCGGGCGGGATGGCTCCCCCGACGGCCGGGGTGATCGAATTCCTCGGCCGGATCGACCACCAGGTCAAGCTGCGCGGCCTGCGGATCGAGCTCGGCGAGATCGAGAGCGCGCTGCGCGAGCAGGACGGCGTGGTCGAGGCCGCGGTCGTGGTCCGCGAGGACACCCCGGGCGACAAGCGGCTGGCCGCCTACCTGGTCGGCCCGGCGTCGGCCGCCGAGCTGAAGGCGGCGCTGAAGCAGCGGCTGCCGGAGTACATGGTGCCGGCGGCGTTCGTGTCGCTGGACGCGTTGCCGCTGACCACGAACGGCAAGCTCGACCGCAGGGCGTTGCCCTCCCCGGTGGCGTCCCGTGAGTCGGCCGCGGAACTCGTCGAACCCCGTAACCCGACCGAACGGACGCTGGCCCGGATCTGGTCGGAGGTGCTCGGCGTGCCGACGCTCGGCATCGACGACGACTTCTTCGACCTGGGCGGGCACTCGATGCTGGCCACTCAGGTCGTCGCGCGGATCCGCAAGGCCGAGCTGGCCGGCCGCCCGGTCGGCGTGATGGACCTGTTCCAGAACCGGACGATCCGCGATCTCGCCGGGTTCATCGACGGACCGGCGCAGCACGACGGGCCGCGCCGGCTGCTCTACGAGCTGACCAGGCCAATCCCGGCGGACCGGCGGACGCTGACCTACGTATGCGTGCCGTACGGCGGCGGCAGCGCCATCGTCTATCAACCGCTGGCCGACGCGCTCCCCGACGGCGTCGCGCTGTACTCGGTGGCGATTCCGGGGCACGACGTCGGCCTCGAAGAGGACGCGGTGCCCCTGGACGAGCTGACCGGTCGGGTCGCGGCCGAGGTGCTGGAACGGATCTCCGGCCCGCTCGTGCTGTACGGGCACTGCGGCGTCGGCAGCGCGATCGTGGCCGAGGTGGCCCGCAAGATCGAGGCGGCCGGGCGGGACCTGGAGGCGGTGTACATCGGCGCGATGTTCCCGTTCGCCCGCCCCAAGGGCGCCTTCTCGGCGATGCGTATCCGGCTGGAGGCGTTGCGGAGCAACAAGCACTACGCGAGCTGGCTGAAGGGCATGGGGGTCGACACCGACGAACTCGACCCCGAGCAGGCCGACCGGATCATCAGCAACATGCGGGCCGACTCGCGGGCCTCCGAGGAGTACTTCACCGGGCTGCTCGACCGGCGGGTGGAGAAGCTCCGGGCGCCGATCGTCTCGGTGGTCGGCTCGGCGGACCCGGTCACCGAGTACTACGCCGAGCGGTACGCGGAGTGGCAGTTCCTCAGCGACACCCTCGGCCTGGTGGTGCTGGACGAGGCCGGGCACTTCTTCCTCAAGCACCGGGCCGACGAACTCGCCGAGATCGTCACCGCGACGCATCCGGCGCTGGCCGCCGGCGACACGACCGCGCTGGAACCCGAGGCGCGCGGGGCGGACGCGGCCTGGGCGCTGCGCGACTGGCAGCACCTGGACGCCGACCAGGCCACGAAGACCGTCAAGCCGAGCATGGGCCGGTTCCTGGCCGTCTCGCTCGGTCAGCTCGTCTCCACCACCGGTTCGGCGTTGACCAGCTTCGCGCTGCCGATCTGGCTCTACACCCGGACCGGCTCCGTCACCGACCTCGGCTTCCTCTGGGCGCTGGCGTTGCTCTGCGGGGTGCTCACCCTGCCGGTCGCCGGCGCGCTGGTCGACCGGGTCGACCGGCGGCGGATCATGCTGGTCGCGAGCTGCGTCTCGGGTGCCTTGCAGCTGATCCTGGCCGGGCTGCTCTGGTCCGGACATCTCGCGCTGTGGGAGATCTACGCGCTGGTGTCGCTGAGTCAGGTGGCCGCCTCGTTCCAGCGGATCGCGTTGCAGTCGGCGGTGCCCCAGCTGGTGCCGAAGCGCTATCTCGGCCACGCGATGGGCATCACCCAGCTGACCAACGGGTTCGCGCTGCTGCTGATGCCGGTGATCGCGGCCGGTCTGCTCGCCGCGATCGAACTCAAGGGCATCCTGCTGATCGACGTGGCGAGTTATCTGTTCGCGGTGCTGACCCTGCTGTGCATCCGCTTCCCCGACTCGCTGGGCTGGCGGCCCAGGGAGCCGCTGCCGGTGGCCATCGTCAACGGGCTGCGCTACTCGTGGAACCACCGCGGATTCCGACTGATGCTGGGCTACTTCGCGCTCGGGAACGTGTTCCTCGCTCCGGCGCTGGTGCTGACCACCCCACTCGTGCTTTCCTTCGGGACGGTGGCCCAGGTGGCCCAGGTCGCCGTCGCGGAGGCGCTCGGCGCGATCGCGGGCGGCACGTTGATGGCCGTCTGGGGTGGCCCACGGCAGCACCGGATGATCGGGGTGCTGATCGGCAACTTCGGCACCGCCGCGGGCTGTGCGCTGGTGGGGGTCCGCCCCTCGATCGTCGTGGTGACGGTCGGACTGTTCCTGATGACCGCGGCGATGGCCACGGCGCAGGACATCTATGCCACGATCGTGCAGGTCAAGGTGCCGCAGCGCTATCACGGACGGGTGTTCGCGCTGAACCAGACCATCTCCTGGTCCACCCTGCCGATCGGGTTCGCGCTCCTCGCCCCGTTGGGGACCGCGCTGTTCGAGCCGATGCTCGCCCCCGGCGGAGCGCTCGCCGGCTCGGTCGGCGCGGTCATCGGGGTCGGCCCGGGACGTGGAATCGGGTTCGCGTACCTGGTGTTCGGGTTCATGCTCGCGCTGGTCACCGCCGGTGGTTTCCTGATCAGGGCGTTGCGCCGGTTCGACACCGAGGTGCCCGACTCGCTGCCCGACGACCTGATCGGCGCCCAGGAGCGGGCGCGGCGGCTGGCCGCGGCGAAGGTGGAGGACCGAGAGCCGGCCGTCGTGGCCACCGGAGGTTGAGTTGGCTGAGTATCCGCAGGAGGTCACGCAGCGCTTCCAGGGCACCCCCGAGCGGTCGGGCTGAGCGCCGGCGTGGAGTGCCGGACGCGAGGGCGACGATCCGGCGGACCCCTTCTACTACGTCGTCATGCGCGACCCGGAGGGCAACGTGTTCTGCGTGAGCTGACCCTCCGATCCATGGGCCCACCGCGCCCGCGCGAGCTGAAGCCGCGATCCCGTCAGTGCGGCGGCTCGCGGCGCAGATCGTAGGTCAGTTCGGCGATCTGGCCGTCCTGCACCATCCGGGTCAGTCGCACCTGGGAGGACAGGAGCCGGCGGGGCAGCAGCGGCGCGCCTCCGCCGAGGAAGACGGGCGTGACGCCAATGATGATCTCGTCGAGCAGCCCGTGGTCGGCGAAGGCTCCCACCAGCTCACCCCCGCCGACCAGCCACACGTTGGCCTCCTGTGCGGCCTCGACCATCGCGACATGGACCGGGCCCACGTCGCCGGAGACGAACGTCAGGTTCGCACCCGGTATCGCGGGCAGCTCACGATGGGTGAACACCCAGCAGGGCGTGTCCCCGTAGTAGTCCTGCCACTTCTGGGGCTGCTCCAGCAGCCGGTCGTGGCCGAGCACCCACTCGTAGGTGGTCGCGCCCATGCACATGGCACCCACCCCGGCGAAGAACTCGGCGAACCGGTCAGGGCCGGTGCGTTCGACCTCGAACAGCCAGTCCAGCGAGTTGGCCTCGTCGGCGATGAAGCCGTCGGCGCTGGTCGCCGTGTAGTACTGGGTCTTCGTCACCGGCTCACCATGCCACGCCCGTACGACTTCAGGCCTGGGCGATCTGGTCGCCCCAGCGCTTCCACGCGTCGTCGACGACGGCATCGACGCCGCGGGCGACCGCCCGCAGGTCCGCCGCGGTGAACGATTCCTCGTGACCGGCGCGCCACCGGACGGCCCGGTGGGCCAGGGCTTCCCAGTCGGGGAAGGTCTCGGCGAGGTACGTCGCGGCGCCGGCCTTCGAGGTGATGTCTTCGTGGGCGAGCGTGTAGTGCAGCCGCGCCGGACCGAGGACGCACCACGCGACGCCGGATGCGTCCACCGGGGTGTCGGCGGGCAGTTGGGCAACGGCCTGAACGACGCCGGTCGCCAGTGGCCGCCAGTAGTCACGAAGGTTCTCGAGGTTGTACCGGCGCAGCGCCGCTGAGTCGACGGGTATGCCGAGTTCGTCGACCTCCACCCCGCGAACCCGGATTCCGTAGCGCCGCAGGGTCAGCCAGAGCACGGGAGTCAACTCCCCGCACGGCTTGTCAATCCGGAACTCGCCGTCGACCACGAACGGCACCACCCGACGATCGACGGGGAACTCGTCGAACGTCGCCCGATCGAGGTACACGCCGTCCAGGTGCGGCCTGGCCGGCATGCCCTCGTGAACCTTCGCCAGCGCAGCCAGGTCACCTGGGCTTGCGACGCGCGACGTCACGATGACCGTGTCGACGTCGCTGGCGTCGGGCACCCGGGCTCCGAGTGCCGCCGAGCCGACGACGTAGAGCCGCTCGACGAAGCCCGGCAGCGCCTCGTCCACCGCCCGGAGGTACGCGTCCGTCAACTTCCGGATCATGCGCGCACCGTATCAGCGGGCCCCGGTCATCTCCCGGACGCGCGGGATGACCTGGGTGCCGTAGAGCTCGATGGCGGTCATGAGTGCCTCGTGTGAGAGGCCGCCCATGCCGTACTTCAGCTCGAAGCGGTTAGCGCCGAGGACGGTGAGGTTCGCCGCGATCTTCCGGGCGACGGTCTCCGGCGATCCGACGTAGAGCGACCCGTGTGGCCCGATCTCGTGCAGGAAGGATTCCTTGGTCGGCACGGCGAATCCGCGCGTCCTGGCGACGCGGCGGATGACCTCCTGGTAGCGCGGCCAGAACTCCGCGCGGGCCTGCTCGTCGGTGGCGGCGACGTGCCCGGGCGAGTGCACTCCGACCGGTCGCGGGGCCTCTCCGAGCTGCTTCAGGGCCTGCTGGAAGAGCTGGGAGAACGGGGCGAAGCGCGCCGGGGACCCACCGATGATGGCGAGCATCAGCGAGTATCCGTACCGGGCGGCGCGGATGACCGACTGGGGGTTGCCGCCGACGCCGATCCACGCCGGGAAGGGTCCGGACTCGGTGTGCGGCACGACGTCCTGGTTGTGCAGCGGGGCGCGCATCGTTCCTTCCCAGGTGACCGGCCCGCCCTTGAGCAGCTCGGCGAAGAGCTGCGCCTTCTCTTCGAAGAGCTGCTCGTAGTCGGACAGGTCGTAGCCGAAGAGCGGGAACGAGTCGATGCTGGATCCCCGGCCGAGGATGACCTCCGCCCGACCGCCGGAGATCGCGTCGAGGGTGGAGTAGCGCTGGAACACCCGGACGGGATCGTCGGAGCTCAGCACCGTGACCGCCGACCCGAGGCGGATCCGGGTGGTCCGCGCGGCGATGGCGCCGAGTACCACGTCGGCGGCCGAGAGCGGAAAGTCGTCGGTGTGGTGTTCACCGATCCCGAAGAAGTCCACCCCGACCTGGTCCGCGAGGACGCCCTGCTCGACGAGGTTGCGGATCGTCCGGGCGTGGGACAGGGGGCGGTCGTGGTCGTCATGCGTGACGTCGCCGAAGGTGTCCAGGCCGAGCACGAGTGGGAACGTCGTGGGTTCGGCGGCGTCCGCCCGTACGGCGTCCGAGGGTGCGGTGGTCATGGTGAGCCCTTCTGTGCTGATTGCGGAATGGGGTTCGGTTGTGTGGCTCAGGCGGCCAGCGCCTGCTCGAAGTCGGCCCGGCGCAGCGACACACCGAAGACCGGGCCGCCCGGTTGGAGGAGGCGTCCGGCCCGCAGGCTGTCCAGCGGGACGACGTCGTAGCCGATGCCCTCGATGACTTCCGCCACGGTCTTCACCGCGCCCGGGTCGTCGCCGGCGACGCCGAGCGCGCGGCGCTCCGGCGAGCCCGCCGGGCGGCGGTCGTCCTCAAGTTCGTGGTAGCCGATGTGGTTGAGGGTCTTGACGACCGTCGACCGGGCGAGCCGGCGCTGGACGATCTCGCTGCTGCCGTACCGGGGGTCGTCGAACATCTCCTGAACGCCGTCGACGGGCGGCCAGTAGTTCATCGTGTCGACGACGAGCTTGCCGGCCACCAGGGCGGGGTCGAAGGCCGCGAACCTGTGCAGCGGGATGGCCAGCACCACGACATCGGCGTCCTCGACGGCATCCGCCGGCCATCGCGGCTCGGCCCCCGGTGCCAGTACCTGGGTGATGAGGGCGATCTTCTCGGGGTCGCCGGAGGCCGCGATCGTGACGGGGTGGCCCGCGGCGAGCGCGACGCGGGCGATCACCGGACCGGTGTGGCCCGCGCCGAGCACGGCGATCCGCGGCGGCTGTGGCGTGGGCGGCAGGCTGGCCGTCATGGCCGTTTCTCCTCAACACGAGTGGTCGGTTCCGGGTGAAGATGGCTCTGCAGCGCCCGCAGTACGTCGGCGAGCGCCTCGACCTGCTCGGGCGTCAGGGCGTCGGTGAAGTGCCTCTTGATGGCCCTCAGGTGGGGGAGGGTCGCGCCGGAGAACATCCGGGCGCCGTCGTCCGTGAGCGAGACCTCGGAACCGCGGCTGTCGGTGGCGCAGTGGTTCCGGCCGATCAGGCCGCGCCGCTCCATCCGGTTCAGGTGATGGGAGAGCCGGCTCCGTTCCCAGCCGATGATCGCGGCCAGCTCCGACGATCGCAGCCGCCGGCCCGCCGCCTCGCTCAGCGCGAGGAGCACCTGATAGTCGGCCGGTGAGAGGCCCGAATCCTGGAGCAGCTGCGCGCCCAGGATCCGCCGGAGTTCGGCGGTGGTGTCGATCAGCGTCCGCCAGACCGTCAGTTCGCTGCTCGTCATCCGCCGCCCGGCGACCGGAGTCGCAGCGTGGCCGTCGTCACTCATTCGCTGTCACCTCATCTCCTTGACTGGTCAAGTATAGGCATATGATTGACGCATCAACATTGACGCGTCAATCACACTTCGGGGAGCTGACGATGACCAGTACGCGCGCTCGACGCCCGCCGGCAGCGCGGCTTCCCGGAGACCACCCGTGACTACTTCGAACACGAGGTCGAGTACGGCTCCCTCTACGTCTTGCTCGTCCGAGACGGTCGCCCGACGCATCGCCAGGACCATGACCACCCTCGACGCGAACCGCTTCGACTTGAAGTACGGCATGGGCCCGATGCCGCACGCCGTCCTCATGGAGAACCTCCGTCTGTTCGGCACCGAGGTCGCGCCCCGGGTGCGCGAGCAGCTCCAGCAGCGGTAGCCGCAGGAGAAGTGAACCCCGGCCGTCCGTCCCGCGGGCCGTTTGGACCAGGTGCGGACGGGTACGGCCGACCGGGCACCGGGACACGGAGGGCGGTACGACGATGAACACTGGTCGACTGGGTGACGTGCTCGTCGGCGCGGCGGGCAACGTGGCCGGTACGGTCGTCGATCCGCGGAAGGGACTGAGCCAGCTCCGCTCGGCGGTCTCCGGGCGGACCCTGGCCACCGTGGCGGCGGGCCTGGTCATCGGCTTCCTGGTGGCCCGGTCACGGCGCCGGGGTTGACGCCCGCCGCCCGGCGCACCGCCGAGCGGGGGATCAGGGGTGGGCGGCCAGCAACCGGGTGATCTCCGGGGCAGCCGGGTGTTCCGGCGCGACGGTGAGGAAGCGTCGCAGGGTGCGCGGCGCCTCGGCGGGGCGGGTACGCCGCTGGGCGAGGCCCAGCACGAGCAGCCCGTCCGGGGAGTCCGGGGTGTGACCCAGCACCTCCTGCGCGGCCTGCGCCGCCCCGGCCGCGTCCCCCGCCCTGAGCAGGGCGAAGGCGAGACGCAGCCGGATCGTGTCGTCGGGGCGGTCGCGCAGCGCCTCCCGGTACAGCTGCGCGGCGGCGTCGTACCGGTCCTGCGCCTCCAGGTCGCGTGCCAGCCCGACCGCCACCGCGACCGGATCCGCCGGCGGCGGGTCGGACCCGGGCCGTTCGAGGCCGCGGGCGGCGACGGCCACCGACACCACCACGGCGATCAGCCCCAGCGCGGACCACCGCCAGGCCCATTGGGCCGCGCCGGGTGCCGGCCGGGCGGCCGGTCGCGCCGCCGGCAGGTCATCGGCGCGCCGGGGCCACAGCGTGCGCCGGGCCGCGTAGCCCGCGGCCAGCAGGGCGAGCGCGGGTACGGCCCAGAGCAGCAGCTCCACCCCGCGGGTCGGCGGATCGGCCAGCACCTCCGGGCCGTAGCGTTGGACGAACCAGCGCCGGATCTCGTCGCGGCTGCGCCCCTGGGCCACCTGGTCCGCCACCGCCTGCCGCATCGCCGCCGCGATCGGGGATCGGGAGTCCGCCACCGACTCGCCCTGACACGCGGGGCAGCGCAGGTCGGCGGCGACCGAGCGGACCGGGTCGTCCCGGCCGGTGTCGCCGGCCGACCGGGCCAGGCCCGCGCCGGCCGCGGCGAGCAGGGCGACGAGGACCAGCGCCGCCGCGACCGGGCGCCACCTCATCCGGCCAGCAGCGGCGCCACCCGCTGCTCCAGCCACTGCCGGGTCACCACACCTCGCTGCCGGTCCACGATCCGGCCGTCCCGGTCCACCACGAAGGTCTCCGGCACGCCGCGGACACCCCAGTCGACCGCCCGGGTGCCGTCCGGGTCCGGCAGCACGGTCAGCCCGGTCGCGCCCGTCTCGGCCAGCAGCGCGCGGACGGCTTCGCCGCCGTCGCGGACGTTCAGCCCGACCAGCCGCAGCCCCTGCGGGGACCAGCGCCGCCCGGCGTCGACCAGCAGCGGCAGTTCGTCCCGGCACGGCCCGCACCAGGAGGCGAAGACGTTGACCAGCAGCACGTGGCCGTGGGCGTCGGCCAGGTCGAACCGGCCACCGTCCAGGGTGGGGCCGGACAGTGCCGGGGCCGGCACGGGCGGCCCGGCGGTGCCGGCGCCGCCACCCGGTGGCGTCGGCACCGACCGCAGGCCGAGCGCCACCACCACGCCGACGACGACGGTGACGGCCAGGACCAGCACCGGCCAGACGGGTACCCGGCGGGGCCGCCGGCCCGCGGCGCGGATCATCCCGCGGCTCCGGCGTGGACGCCGACGGACGCCGGTCGGGCCTCCTCGCCGGGCGTCCCGGCCCGTCGGCGCGGGCGGGCCGCGCCGATCGCCGACCCGAGTCCGCCCACGGCCGTCAACGCGCCGCCGGCCCAGAGCAGGCCGACCAGCGGGTTGACCGCGAGCCGCAGCGTCGCGCTGCCGTCGTCGGGGGAGACCGCGATCAGGGTGACGTAGGTGTCCCGGAGCAACCCGGTCTCGATCACCGGCACCGTGACGGCGGTGTCCCGGGCCGGGTGGTAGCGCAGGGCCGGGGTGACGGTCCGCTCCGCGCCGCCGGCGCCGGAGAGCCGGAGCCGGGCGTGCACCGCCATGGCGCCGCCGTCGCCCCTCCGGTCCACCCCGACCAGGCGGACGCTCACATCACCCACCCGCAGACTCTCGCCGGCCCGGACGGTCCGCTCGGCGTCCCGGCCGTACGCCGAGGATCCGGCGACGCCGACCGCGACCAACGCGATCCCGGCGTGCGCGACGAGCCCGGCGAGCCGGCCCCGGGCGGGCCGGCGGAGCCGGTCCGGTTGTTCCCCGGCCAGGCCGGTGAGCACGAACGCGGCGGTGCCGAAGGCGGTGAGCGCGGGCAGGCCGGGCCGGCTGAGCAGACCCACCACGGCGACCGTGGCCAGCGCCCCGCCGGCCGGTACGGCGAGCCGCCGCAGCGCCCCGCCCCGGTCGCGGACCCGCAGGGCCGGCGTCACCCCCATCGCCAGCAGCACCACGATCGCCAGCGGCACCGCCGTGCGCTGGTAGTAGTCCGGGCCGACCGAGGTGCGGACGCCGCCGAGCGGGCCGGAGAGCAGCGGGAAGATCGTGCCGATCAGCACCACCGCCGCGATGGTCACCAGGAGCACGCCGTTGACCAGGACGGCGGTGTCGCGGGACAGCACTGGCGACGGGGTGCGGCCCGCCGGCTCGGGGGCCCGCCACCCGGTCAGGACCGTTGACGCGACGACCGCCAGCAGCACGAAGCCGAGCAGCATGGGGCCCAGCGGCGAGTCGGTGAAGGCGTGCACGCTGGCCACGGCGCCGGACCGGGTGAGGAACGTGCCGAGCAGCACCAGCACGAAGCTCGCGCAGGCCAGCACCAGGTTCCACCCGGCCCGGCGGGCGCCCCGACCCGGGGCGGTGTGCAGGAACGCGGTGGCGGTCAGCCAGGGCAGCAGCGAGGCGTTCTCCACCGGGTCCCACGCCCAGTAGCCACCCCAGCCCAGCACCGCGTACGACCACCAGGCGCCGAGCCCGATGCCGGCGGTCAGCGCCGCCCAGGCGGCCAGCGCCCAGGGCCGGGCCACCCGCAGCCAGCCGCCTCCCTCCCGCCCGGCCGGCCGCGCGGCGAGCGCGAAGGCGAACGGCACGACCAGGCCGATGTAGCCGGCGTAGAGCAGGGGAGGATGCACCCCCATCGCCGGGTGCTGCTGCAGCAGCGGGTTCGGCCCGGGACCGTCGGCGGGCACCGGATCCACCGCGCGGAACGGGTTCGCGGCGAAGCAGGACAGCGCGAAGAAGAACACGGTCACGGCGCTGACGACCGCCATCGCGTACGCGTGCAGCCGGGCCGGGTACCGCCGGCCGGCGAGCAGGACCGCGTACCCGCCGAGGACCAGCAGCCAGAGCAGCAACGACCCGTCCAGGGCGGACCAGAGGCTGGTCACCGTGTAGTACAGCGGCACCCGGCGTCCGCCGTTCTCGGCCACGAACCGGACGCTGAAGTCGTGCCGGAGCAGGGCCGCCTCCAGCACGCCGCAGGCGACGGCAGCGGCGGCCAGGGTCGCGGCGGTGGCCAGTCGGGCCGGTCGGGTGGGCGCGCCGAACAGGGCCACCCGCAGCCAGAGCAGCGCGGTCAGCGTGGCGCAGAGCAGCCCGACGGTGAGGCTCGACGTGCCGAGCTCACCGAGCATCGACCGGCTCCACCGGGGCGGTGGACGGGCGGTACTCGTTGCCGTGCCGGACCACGACGTGGTCGGCGCGGAACGTCCCGTCCGCCGACAGGGTGCCCTCGACGACCGCCCCCTCGCCCTCCCGGAAGGTCCCCGGCGGCCCGCCGCGCTGCTCGACCGTGATCGCCTGGCCCCCCTCGGCGAGGCGGAACACCACCAGGTCGCCGTCGCGGCGCAGCGACCCGGGCACCACCTCCCCGCCGAGGCGTACCCGGTCCCGAGCCGCGTCCGGGTCGCGCAGCACCTCGCCCGGGGTGCGGTAGTAGGTGAGGGTGCCGCGCAGCGCGCCGGTCACCAGCAGCGCGCCGGCGGCGAGGAGCACGACGACGACTGCGGCCCGGCCGGTGCGGCGGCGGTTCATCCGACCCGGGCCGGGACGCGGTCGGACGTGCGGGGGGCGTCGGCGGCGAGCCGGCGCTCCAGCCGGACGACCCGGTGCAGCAGGACGCAGAGCGCGGCGAGCGTCGCGGCGGCGACCGCGAGCAGCAGGGCGAGAGCCATCCGGGAGTCGATCGGCGGGCGCTGCGGGGCGAACACGGTCGCCTGCTGGTGCAGCGACCGCCACCAGACCACGGAGAAGTGCACCACCGGAACGAGCAGGAAGCCCGCCATGCCGACCAGCGCCGCCGGGCGCGCCACCCGGTGGTCGTCCCCGTCGCGCCCGTCGGTCCGTTCGCCGAGCGCGCGGCGCAGGGCCAGATAGCCGGCGTACGCGAGCAGCAGCAGTGTGGTGCTGACCAGCCGGGGGTCCCACGCCCACCAGGTGCCCCAGACCAGGTGCCCCCAGAGGGAGCCGGTGGCGATGGCGACGGCGGTCAGCATCACCCCGATCTCCGCGCCGGCCCGGGCGAACCGGTCCCAGCGCAGGTCGCCGCCGAGGAGGTAGGCGCCGCTGGCCGCGAGCACCACGGCGAACGCGGCGTAGCCGACCCAGGCGGCGGGGACGTGCAGGTACATCAGTCGCTGCGCCGAGCCCTGCACCGCGTCGGGTGGGGCGAGCCAGCCGCCCGCCACGGTCGCCGCCGTGGCGAGCCCGGCGGCGGTCCAGGCCATCGTCCGGCGGCCGGCGGCCGCTCTGGCGGTGTCCGCGACGAGATCCACCGTGGAGGCTCGCATGATCTCCCTGTCCGCGCCCGGGCGCTTGCCGGCTGGGTTCGCTGCGCGTTCACCATAAGCTCCTCAACCGCTCGTACTCCCCATATCCGGCAAAAGCGTTGGAACCGTCCGGAACCGTCTAATGTCCCTCCCGGTGGAGAAGACAGCGGGCCTGAGCATGGGCGCCGCCCGGCATGCCCGGCGGCGTGGGCTGCCGCGCCGTCTTCCGGTGCTGGCCACGCTGTCCGGCCCGCTCCTGCTCGCCGGCTGCGCCGGCGACGCACCGTCCGCCCTGAATCCCGGCGGGGCCGGGGCGACCCGCGTCGCCGGCCTCTGGTGGCTGCTCTTCTGGATCTCCGTGGCCGTCTTCGCCGAGGTCATGGCCCTGCTGGCCTGGGCGCTGGTGTTCCGGCGGGGCAACGCCCGGGTGCGGCACGGTCAGCCGCTGCGCTTCGTCACGATCGCCGGCGCCGGCCTGCCGTTCGTGATCCTCGTCGCCGTCTACGGCGTGGGCCTGCGCGACCTCGCCGCGCTGGGCGACGGTCCCGGGCCGGACGCCCCCACCGTCGAGGTGACCGGCCACAAGTGGTGGTGGGAGGTGCGCTACCCGGGCGCCTCGGGTGCCACCGCCAACGAGATCCACATCCCGGTGGGGGAGCGGGTCAAGGTACGGCTGCGCACCGACGACGTGCTGCACAGCTTCTGGGTGCCGCAGCTCATGCCCAAGACGGACCTGATCGCCGGCGAAACCCGGGAGACCTGGCTGCGGGCGGAGCGGCCCGGCAGCTACCGGGGCCAGTGCGCCGAGTACTGCGGCACCCAGCACGCCCACATGGCCTTCCTGGTGGTGGCGCAACCCCGGGCCGACTACGACACCTGGCTGGCCCACCTGAACGCACCGGCCCGGGCGCCCCGGACCGACGCCGAGCGTCGGGGTCAGCAGGCGTTCGTGCAGGGCACCTGCGCGGCCTGTCACGCGGTCCGGGGCACCACCGCCCAGGGGCGGGTGGGACCCGACCTGTCGAACGTCGGCTCCCGGTGGAGCATCGGCGCCGGCGCGGTGCCCAACGACGCCGGCCACCTCGGCGGCTGGATCGCCAACCCCCAGACGGTCAAGCCCGGCAACGCCATGCCCCCGCAGCCGGTCGACGCCGCACAGTTGCCCGATCTCATCGCGTACCTGCGGTCGCTGGAGTAGGTCGGGAGGGAGCAGCGATGTCCACGACCACCACACCGCCGCCCGGCGTCAGTTCGCAGGACCTGGCGCGGCTGGCGGAACACTGGGGCGAGCCTCCCTCGCTGCGGGGCTGGTTCAGCACCGTCGACCACAAGCGGATCGGCCGGCGCTACCTGGTCACCGCCGGGTTCTTCTTCGTCCTCGCCGGCCTCAGCGCCCTGGTGATGCGCACCCAGCTCGCCCGGCCCGAAGCCGGCGTCGTGTCGCCGCAGGAGTACAACCAGCTCTTCAGCATGCACGGCACGGCGATGATCTTCCTGTTCGCCACCCCGATGCTCTTCGGCTTCGGCAACTTCCTGGTGCCCCTGATGATCGGTTCCCGGGACATGGCCTTCCCGAGGTTGAACGCCTTCGGCTACTGGGTCTTCCTCTTCGCCGGGCTGTTCATGTGGGCGAGCCTGCCCTTCGGCGCCGCCCCCAACAACGGTTGGTTCGCCTACGCCCCGCTCAACCAGGAGCAGCACAACCCTGGCCTGCACATGGACGTCTACGCGCTCGGGCTGCTCTTCCTCGGCATCTCCACCACCGCCGCTTCGATCAACTTCATCGTCACCGCGCTCAAGCTGCGCGCCCCCGGGATGTCGCTCAACCGGGTGCCGCTGTTCGTCTGGGCGATCGTCGCCACCGCGTTCATGGTGATCTTCGCGTTGCCGGCGCTGAACGCGGACAATATGATGCTCTTCCTCGACCGCCGGTTCGGCACCCACTTCTTCGACCCGTCCGCCGGTGGAAACGTGCTGCTCTGGCAGCACCTCTTCTGGATCTTCGGCCACCCCGACGTCTACATCATCGTCATGCCGGCGCTGGGCATCGTCTCCGCCGTGCTGCCCGCGTTCACCCGGCGCGGCGTGGTCGGCTACCCGCTGATCGTGCTGTCCATCGTGTCGATCTCGATCATCTCGTTCGGGGTCTGGGTGCACCACATGTTCGCCACCGGGCTGCCGCAGTTGTCGTACAGCTTCTTCAGCGCGGCCAGCACGATCATCACCATCCCGTCGGGCATCCAGATCTTCGCCTGGCTGGCCACCATGCTGCTGGGCCGGCTCGTCCTGCGGGTGCCGCTGCTGTTCGTCATCGGCTTCGTGGTGACCTTCGTGCTGGGCGGGTTCACCGGCGCGATGTTCGCGGTGACCGCGTTCGACCAGCAGGTCACCGACTCCTACTTCGTGGTGGCGCACTTCCACTACGTGCTGATCGGCGGGGCCGTCTTCCCGATGCTCGCCGGCGTCTACTACTGGCTGCCGAAGATCACCGGGCGGATGTACCACGAGCGGTTGGGCCGCTGGGCCTTCTGGCTGGTCTTCGCCGGCATGCACGTCACGTTCTTCCCGATGCACCTGTACGGCCTGTTCGGCATGCCCCGGCGGGTCTACACCTACCGCAGCGAGCCCGGCTGGGACGGGTGGAACCTGGTCAGCACCCTCGGGTCGTACCTGCTCGCCGTCGGACTGCTGCTCGTGCTCGTCGGCGTGGTGCACGCGGTCCGTCGCGGCCGGCCGGCGCCGCCGGACCCGTGGGAGGGCGACAGCCTGGAGTGGTCCACGGCCTCGCCGCCCGAGCCGTACAACTTCCCGGCCCTGCCCCGCGTGCACAGCCTGCACCCCGCGTGGGACGAGCGGACCGCCGAGTCCCTGGGCGCCGGCGCCACCGCGGACCGCATCCTCAGCGACGGGCGGCGCACCCTGGTCACCAGCGAGCTCGACGCGCAGCCCGAACGGGCGGTGCAGATGCCGGAGTCCACCCTCAAGCCACTCGTGCTGGCCGGCGCGCTGCTGATCTTCTTCACCTCGATGCTCCTCGCCTGGTACCCGGCGGCGGCGGTCGCCGCCCTGGCGGTGGTCGCGACCATCGCGGTCTGGCTCTGGCCGCCCCGCCGTCCCGACGAGGAACTGGGGGTGACCGGGTGAGCGACCGTGGTGGGGTCGTCGCGGCGGCCACCGGCGCCGAGGCGCTGAGCACCGAACTGCCGGTCGGCCGGTCCGCCGGCTGGTGGGGCATGGTGATGTTCGTGGCGACCGAGGCCACCCTCTTCGCCTGCCTGCTCGGCAGCTACTTCTACCTCCGCTTCCAGTACGGCCCGACGTGGCCGCCCGCCGGCATCGAGGCCCCGAAGCTGCTCACGCCCCTGGTGATGACCGCGGTGCTGGTGCCCAGCAGCCTGCCGGTGGTGTGGGCGGAGCGGGGCATCCGAAAGGGCCAGCGCTGGCGACTGCAGTCCGGGCTGGCCGCCACCATGGTGCTCGGGGTGACCTTCCTGGCCCTGCAGGCCGGCGAGTACGTCGAGAAGCTGACCCAGTTCACCATGACCACCGACGCGTACGGCTCGCTGTTCTACCTGATCACCGGCTTCCACGGGCTGCACGTCCTGGTCGGGCTGACCATGATCGGCTGGCTGCTGGCCGCCTCCCTGCGCGGCGGCAGCTTCGGCTCCCACCGGCACGAACGGGTTCGCAACGCCGCGATGTACTGGCACTTCGTGGACCTGGTCTGGGTCGCCATCCTGTTCACCATCTACCTCTCCCCGCGGCTGTGATGACCACCCGACCCGGTCCGCACGCGCGCCTGACCGGCGGGCTGCTGCTCTGGTACGGCGTGCTCGGCGGCGCGGTGGCCTGGGGGGTGCACGTGTTCGCCGCCTGGGGCCTGGACGAGCTCGCCTGCGCCGCCGGCTCCGAGCGCGTCGCCGCCGTACCGCTCTGGCAGGCGGTCGGGCTCGCGGTGGTGATCCCGGCCCTGTTCACCGTGGGGTCGCTGCTGGTCGCCGCGCTGGTGTGGCGGCGGACCCGGCGGGCCGGCGAGGACGACCGGGCGTTCGGCCGGTCCCGGATGCTCGCCGTGGTCGGCGTCTGGTCCAACCTCCTGTTCCTGGCCATCATCGTGCTCGGCGGGGTCGCCGTGCTGGTGCTGCCGCCATGTCAGGGCTGACCGCGTACCGGGCCCACCAGCCCGGTCAGGATCCGGTGGCCGAGGGCCTGCTGACCATGCTCGCGGTGGTCACGCTCTGCCTGCTGGTGGCCGGCTACGGGCGGGGCGTCCAGGAGCTGTGGGCCCGGCGCGGCGTCGGCCGGGTCGTGCCCGGCTGGCGGGTCGCCGCGTTCGGCGTCGGGGTGCTGACGGTGCTCGCCGCCGACCAGGGTCCGGTGCACGAACTGGCCGAGTCCTCGTTCGCCGGGCACATGGCGCAGCACATGCTGCTCCTGCTGGTGGCGGGGCCGCTGCTGGCGGCCGGCGCGGCGGGGCTGCCGCTGAGCCTGGCCGCCCCGGCGCCGCTGCGCCGGCTGCTGGCCCGATGGCGGGTGGCGCCGGCCGTGCGCCGGTTGCGCCGCCCCACCGCGTACGCCCTGCTGGCCGGGGGCGGACAGACCGTGGTGCTGTGGTTCTGGCACCTGCCGGGGCCGTACGCCGCCGCGGTGGACCGGCCCGCCGTGCACGCCGCCGAGCACCTCGCCCTGCTGGCGGCGGCCTGGCTGTTCTGGGTGCCGGTGGTGGGCCCGCCGCGCCACCGCGCGCCCGCCCCGGTGACGGTGCTGCTGCTGGCCGGCGCCATGTTGCCGGCCTCGGCGCTCGGTGCGGTGCTCACCTTCGCCCCGGCCCCGGTCTATCCCGACCGGATGTTCGGCGCCGACCCGCTGGCCGACCAGCAGCTGGCCGGCCTGCTGATGTGGGCGCCGATGGACCTGGTCGTGCTGGTCGTGGCGCTGACCGTGTTCCTGCGCTGGCTGCTGCGCATGGACCGTGACCGGCCCGACGCCCTGATCGGTGGCCCGGTGCGCCGCGGCGGCGGCCCGGTGGCGACCGGGCCTGGAACGGAAGGGATGGTGCGATGAAGCTGCCCGCTCGGAGCTGGGCGTTCGGGGTGGCGCTGACGGTGCTGTCGGTCGCCGCGGTCACCGGATGCGCCTCGGCAGCGCCACCACCGCCGCCCGAGGTGCGTGCGGGACGGCCGGACCGGGGCGCGGAGCTGATCGCCCAGTACGGCTGCGGGTCGTGCCACACCATCCCCGGCGTCAGCCGCGCCGACGGCCTGGTCGGGCCGCCGCTGACCCGGTTCGGCGCCCGCTCGTACATCGCCGGTCAGCTGCCCAACAACGCCGACAACCTGCGCCGGTGGATTGCCGACCCGCAGGCGGTCGAGCCGGGCACCGCCATGCCGAAACTGGGTGTCACCGCCATCGACGCGCAGGACATCGCCGCCTACCTGTACACCCTGGACTGACCGATGCGGCGACCACGAGCGGCGACGGTCCGGCCCTTGCTGCATCCGCGCCGGGCCCTCGCGGTGGGCGCGGCGCTGGTGCTCGCCGCGGGCCCGGTGGCTCTCGCCCCCGCACGGTCACCGGCGGCCTCGGCGCCCCCGACCGCCGGCGCGCCGGCCGCCGACGACCGCGGCACCCAGCTCTACCTGGAGCACTGCGCGAGCTGCCACGGCGAGCGGGGACAGGGTGCCCAGCGGGGGCCGTCCCTGGTCGGCGTCGGCCCCGCCTCGGTGGACTTCCAGCTCTCGACCGGACGGATGCCGGTCTCGCGCGAGGTGCAGCAGGCACGCCGCAGGGACCCGGTGTTCTCGGCCGCGGACATCTCGGCGCTGGTCGACCACGTCGCCAGCTTCGGCGGCGGGGGGCCGCGGATTCCCCGGGTCGCGCCGGGCCACCTGGGCTCCGGCCGGGAGATCTTCGCCGCCAACTGCGCACCCTGCCACGGGGCGACCGGCGCGGGCGCCGCGCTGACCAACGGCTGGACCGCGCCGCCCCTGTACGACAGCACCCCCGTGCAGGTGGCGGAGGCCGTCCGGGTCGGTCCCGGCCTGATGCCGGTCTTCCCCAGCCAGGTGCTCGACGACCGGCAGGTCGACGACCTGGCCGCCTACGTGCAGCGGCTGCGCGGCGAGCGGCTGGACCGGGGCGGCAACCCGCTCGGCCGGCTGGGCCCGCTCGCCGAGGGTCTGGTCGCCTGGCTGGCCGCGCTGGGTCTGCTGGTGGCCGCCGCCCGGTGGCTGGGCCGGAGGGCGGGAGAGTGAGCGCCCGGGGTCCGTCGGCGACCGAGCGGGCGGCGAGCCGCCGGATCGTCGCCGCGTTCGGCGCCAGCGCCGCCGGGGCGGTGGGCTTCGCGGTGACGTACGCCCAGGGCGGCAACACCCGGTGGGAGGGCGCCTGCCTCGCGGTGGCGTTCGCCGGGCTGGCCGTGGGCCTGGCCGTCTGGGCGCGACGGCTCGTGCCGGTCGGCGGGTACGTCGAGGAACACGAGGGCTTCACGCCACCTCCGACGGAGCAGGCGATGACCGCCGCCGAGCTGACCGCGCCGGACAGCCCGGTCCGCCGGCGCGGCCTGCTCGCCGCGCTCGGGCTGGCGTTGACCGCGCTCGGCGCCGCGGCGCTGTTCCCGCTGCGCTCCCTGCTGCCGTTCGACCGGGCCCGCCCGGAGCGGGCGCTCAAGGACACCCCGTGGGGGCCCGGCGTACGGCTGGTCGACGCCGCCGGACGGCCGGTGCGGCCGCAGGACGTGCCCGCCGACAGCATGGTCGCGGTCTTCCCCGAGGGCCACGTCGACACCGGGGACGCTCCCGCCTTCGCGGTACGCCTCGAACCGCAACGCTTCTCCCGGCCGCCCGCCGGCGGCCACCTCGACGGTCTCGTCGTCTGGTCGCTGCTCTGCACGCACGCCGGCTGTCCGGTCCGCACCTACCTCAAGGGCACCGCACGCGTGCTCTGCCCCTGCCACCAGTCCTCGTTCGACCTGCTGGCGGGCGCCCGGCCGGTGGCCGGCCCGGCGGCCCGGGCGCTCCCCGGCCTGCCGATCGAGGAAGGCCCGGACGGGTTCCTCCACGCCACCGGCGACTTCACCACCCCGCCCGGCGCCGGCTTCTGGGACTCGCCGTGATCACCGACCGGCTGGCCCGGGCGCTGGACGACCGGCTGCGGCTCTCCCCGATCGCCCGCCGGGCGATGGCGAAGGTCTTCCCCGACCACTGGTCGTTCATGCTGGGCGAGCTCGCGCTCTACTCGTTCGTGGCGCTGCTCCTCACCGGCGTCTACCTCACCTTCTTCTTCGACGCCAGCAACGCGGACCGGGTCTACCACGGCGAGTACGCGCCCCTGGAGGGCCGCACCACGTCCGCCGCGTACGCCTCCACCGTGCGGCTGAGCTGGGACGTCCGGGCCGGCCTCCTGATCCGGCAGACCCACCACTGGGCGGCGCTGGTCTTCGTCGCGGCGATCGTCCTGCACCTGGCCCGGATCTTCTTCACCGGGGCGTTCCGCAAACCCCGCGAGCTCAACTTTCTGATCGGCGTGACCATGCTGACCCTCGCCCTGGCCAACGGGTTCACCGGCTACTCCCTGCCGGACGACCTGCTCTCCGGCGTGGGCCTGCGGATCCTCACCTCGGTGGTGCAGTCGATCCCTCTGGTCGGGGCGTGGCTGGTCGCCCTGGCCCTGGGTGGGGAGTTCCCCTCCGACGCGATGATCCCCCGGATGTTCGTCACCCACGTGCTGCTCGTGCCGGCGGTCCTGGTCGCCCTGATCTCACTGCACCTGGGCATCCTGGTGCGGCAGAAGCACAGCCAGTTCCCCGGACCGGGGCGCACCGAACACAACCTGGTCGGCTCCCGGCTGTGGCCGAGCTACACGCTGCGCTCGCTCGCCCTCTTCGCCTGGCTGCTGGCGGTGCTGTTCGCCCTCGGCGGCCTGGTCCAGATCAACCCGGTCTGGCTCTACGGCCCGTTCGAACCGGCCCAGGCCACCTCACCCGCGCAGCCGGACTGGTACGTCGCCTGGGGCGACGGCGCCCTGCGCCTCTTCCCGTCCTGGGAGTTCCGGATCGCCGGGCACCTGGTGCCGGCCGCGTTCTTCCCCGGCGTGGTGCTCG
The DNA here is from genome assembly GCF_042650725.1 of Micromonospora sp. GCM10011541. NCBI lineage: Bacteria > Bacillati > Actinomycetota > Actinomycetes > Micromonosporales > Micromonosporaceae > Micromonospora > Micromonospora sp. GCM10011541. The sequence goes on along the minus strand of NZ_JBHSBP010000009.1, from coordinate 192,971 downwards.
GCGGGGTGACCTTCCTCGCCCTGTACGCCTGGCCGTTCGCCGAGCGGCTTCGCACCGGGGACCGCCGGCAGCACCACCTGCTCGACCGGCCCCGCGACCATCCGGTCCGCCTCGGCGTCGGGGTCGGTGCGCTGACCTTCTACGCGGTGCTGACGGTCGCCGCGGGGGACGACATCATCGCCCGGCTGATCCGGGTGCCCGTCTACGACCTGCTGTCGCTGTTCCGGGTGCTGGTGTTCGTCCTGCCGCTGCTCGCCGGGCTGGTCGCGTTCCTGGTCGCGCGGGCGCTGCGGCGCGGCGACGCCGCCGGTGTCGGCGAGCTCACCCGGGCGGACCTGCGCCGGGCCGCACACCGCTCGGTCCGGCCGCCCGAAGCCGATTCCGGTGAGTCGGAGACGCCCGCCCGGGACCGGCCGGGAGAGCGGATCGAGCTGTGGCCGGAGGGCGACCTGTGGCGGTGGCGCTACCGGGACGAGGACCGGCAGGTCGTGTTCACCGGTAGCCGGGCGGTGCGGTCGGAGGAGGAGGCCGCCTCGGCGGCCCGGCTCGCGTACCCCGGGGTGGACCGGGTCGTGGTGCCCGGACCGCCCCCGGCCCCGCCGCCCGGTCCGGTCCGCGTCGCCCTGCGGCGGTGGGGCCGGGCGGCGGCCGCGGGGTCCCTGCTGCTCGCGGCCCTCCTCGACCGCCGACGGGACCGGCGGCGACAGGAGCGTGAGCGGGCGGAGCAGGCGTCATCGCCGGAGGCCGCGGACCAGGCGTCCACCGGTGGCGGGCGGACATGAGACTTCAGGAGATCCAGATCAGGAGGCGTGACGTGCAGGAGATCGTGGGCGAGAGCCTGGCCCGGCGGCTGGTGGAATGGGGCGTCGACACCGTCTTCGGGCTGCCCGGTGACGGCATCAACGGCCTGATGGAGGGTTTCCGCCGGCAGCGGGAGAAGCTGAAGTTCGTGCTGGTGCACCACGAGGAGGCGGCCGCCTTCATGGCCACCGGCTACGCCAAGGCCACCGGGCGGCTCGGCGTCTGCGCCGCGACCTCCGGCCCGGGCGCCATCCACCTGCTCAACGGGCTGTACGACGCCAAGCTCGACCACGTGCCGGTGCTGGCCCTCACCGGCATGCAGGAGAGTTCGGTGCTGGGCTCGCACTATCAGCAGGAGGTGCACACCACGCTGCTCTACCAGGACGTGGCGGCCTACAACCTGATGGTCACCAACCCACAGCAGATGCCCGGGGTGGTCGACATCGCCATCCGCCACGCCCTGGCCGAGCGGACCGTCGCGCACCTGACCTTCCCGAACGACGTGCAGGTCGCCCTGGCCGGCGACGACCCGTACCGGCACGTCAGCCCGGGGGAGCCGCCGGTGAGCAGCCCCGTGCTGACGCAACCCCCGGTGCCGGCGGCGCAGGCCGACCTGGCCCGGGCGGCGGATGTGCTCAACGGCGGGAAGAAGATCGCGATGCTGGTCGGGGTGGGGGCGCGCGGCGCCCGCGACGAGGTGCTCGCCGTGGCGGAGGCGCTGGCCAGCCCGATCGTCAAGACCCTGCCCGGCAAGCTGGTGGTGCCGGACGACCACCCGCTCACCACCGGTGGCCTCGGCCTGCTCGGCACCAGGCCGAGCGAGGAGTTGATGGAGGAGTGCGACACCCTGCTGATGGTCGGCACCTCCTTCCCGTACGGGAAGTACCTGCCGTCACCCGGGCAGGCGCGGGTGGTGCAGATCGACATCGACGGCAGCCTGATCGGCCTGCGGCTGCCGGTGGACGCGGCGGTCAACGCCGACGCGCGGCTCGCGCTGCAGCAACTGCTGCCGATGCTCCAGGCCCGCACCGACCGGTCGTTCCTCACCAGGTACCAGCAGGAGCGGGACAGGTGGCGCTCGGACATGGTCGCCCTGCAGGATCCGACCCGCGACCCGATCGCCCCGCAGTACCTGATCAGCTGCGTGGACGAGGCGGCCACCTCGGACGCCATCCTGACCTGCGACTCCGGCACCATCGCCACCTGGGCCGCGCGGCACTGGACGATCCGCGGCGGCCGGGAGTTCTACCTCTCCGGCAACCTGGCGACCATGGCGCCCGGGCTGCCGTACGCGATCGCGATCCAGCACGCGTACCCGGGCCGGCAGGTGATCGCGTTCGTCGGGGACGGGGGGTTCGCCATGCTGATGGCCGAGTTCCTCACCGCCGTGCGGCACAACCTGCCGATCAAGGTGGTCGTCAACAACAACAACTCGTACGGCCAGATCCTCTGGGAGCAGATCCTCCTCGGCTACCCCGAGTACGCGGTACGGCACCGGCAGCCGGAGGCGGACTTCGCCGCCTGGGCGCGGGCCTGCGGCGGGTACGGCGCCAAGGTCACCGACCCGAAGGCGCTGCCCGGGGCGATCCGGGAGGCCCTCGCGCACCCCGGCCCGGCGCTGGTCGACTGCGACGTCAACCCGAACGAGCCGCCGATGCCCGGCAAGGTGCGGTACGACCAGGCGAAGAACTTCATCGAGGCGTTCCTGCGCGGCCAGCCGCACCGGACGAGCACGTTTGCGACGGTGGCCCGCGACAAGATCAACGAGCTGCGGTCATGAGCGAGCGAACCAGCGTGGTGTCCCTGCCGGAGCCGGTGCTGCGCCCGCCCGAGCCGGCCGGCGACATCGACCTGGCCGCGCTCGCCGCGGACCTGCGGGCCGAGGTGGACGGGGAGGTGCGCTTCGACGCCGGCTCCCGGGCGGCGTACGCCACCGGTGGCTCCAACTACCGGGAGGTGCCGCTCGGCCTGGTGGTGCCCCGTACCGTCGAGGCGGTGGTGGCGACGATCGCCACCTGTCGGCGGCACGGGGCGCCGGTGCTCTCCCGGGGCGGCGGGACCAGCCTGGCCGGGCAGGTCACCAACGTGGCGGTGATCATCGACTGGTCGAAGTACTGCAACCGGTTGCTGGAGGTCGACCGGGAGGCGCGGACCTGCCTGGTCGAGCCGGGCATCGTGCTCGACACGCTCAACGACCTGCTGGCACCGGAGGGGCTGGAGTTCGGGCCGCGGCCGTCCACCCACGATCACTGCACCATCGGCGGGATGATCGGCAACAACTCGTGCGGGTCGGCCGCTCAGCGCAGCGGCAAGGTGGTCGACAACGTCGTCGACCTGGAGGTGCTGCTCTACGACGGCACCCGGATGTGGGTCGGCGAGACCACCGAGGAGCGGTACGCCGACATCCAGCGGCGCGGTGGCCGCCCGGCCGAAATCCACCGCCAGTTGCGGACGCTGCGGGACGAGTACCTGGCGGAGATCCGCACCCGCTACCCGGACATCCCGCGCCGGGTGTCCGGCTACAACCTGGACAGCCTGCTGCCAGAGAAGAACTTCCAGGTGGCGTGGGCGCTGATCGGTTCCGAGGGCACCCTCGTCACCGTGCTGCGGGCGCGGCTGAGGCTGCTACCGGTGGTCCGGGCCAAGTCGCTGGTGTTCCTGTCCTATCCGGACATCGCCGCCGCGGCCGACGACGTACCCCGGATCCTGCCGTACGGCCCGGTCACGCTCGAGGGCATCGACGACAAACTGATCAACTTCGAGAAGCGCAAGCACCTGCATCCGGAGGCCCTGCACAAGCTGCCGGAGCGCGGCGCCTGGCTGATGGTGCAGCTGGGCGGCGACACCGTCGAGGAGGCGAACGCCGCCGCCGAGCGGCTGGTGACCGCGCTGCGCGGCGACGGCGCCACCGGCGTGCACCGGTTCGACGACGAGGCCGACGAGGAGCAGATGTGGCTCCTGCGCGAGTCCGGGCTCGGGGCCACCGCGCGCGTACCGGAGGAGCCCGACACCTGGGAGGGCTGGGAGGACTCGGCGGTCGCCCCGGACAGGCTGGGCGACTACCTGCGGGACCTCGATCGTCTCTTTCGGGAGTACGGCTTCGGACAGGCGTCGCTCTACGGACACTTCGGGCAGGGCTGCGTACACACCAGGATCCCGTTCCAGCTGACGACCGCGGACGGGGTACGCCAGTTCCGCTCGTTCGTCGAGCGTGCCGCCGACCTGGTGGTGTCCTACGGTGGCTCCTTCTCGGGAGAGCACGGCGACGGGCAGGCCCGTGGCGAATTGTTGGTGAAGATGTTCGGCGATCGGCTGATCCGCGCGTTCGGGCAGTTCAAGGCGATCTTCGACCCGGACGACCGGATGAATCCGGGCAAGGTGGTCGCCCCCTACCCGCTGGACAGCCACCTCCGACTCGGCGTCGACTACCACCACGGCGAGGTGGAGACAGAGTTCCGCTACCCCGACGACTCCGGCAGCTTCGGTCGGGCGGTGCTGCGCTGCGTCGGGGTCGGCACGTGCCGGCGGCAACACGGCGGGGTGATGTGCCCGTCCTACATGGTCACCCGGGAGGAGGAGCACTCCACCCGGGGCCGGGCCCGGTTGCTCTTCGAGATGCTCGACGGCACGGCTCGGGGCGGCACCATCGGTGACGGCTGGCGGTCCGAGGCGGTCCGCGACGCCCTCGACCTCTGCCTGGCCTGCAAGGGATGCAAGGCGGACTGCCCGGTCAACGTGGACATGGCGACGTACAAGGCGGAGTTCCTGTCCCACCATTACCAGGGCCGGTTGCGGCCCCGCGCGCACTACTCGATGGGCTGGCTGCCGGCGGCGGCGGTGGCCGCCGGGCGCGCCCCCCGGGTGGTGAACGCGCTGGCCCACGCGCCCGGCCTGAGCCGGCTGGTCAAGCTGGCCGGCGGGATCGACCAACGCCGGGACGTCCCGGTCTTCGCCGCCGAGCCCGTCCAGCGCTGGTTCGCCCGGCGGACGCCCGGTGGGAACGGCTCCCGCGGCGAGGTGCTGCTGTGGCCCGACACCTTCACCAACCACTTCCACCCGGGCGTGGCGCAGGCGGCCGTCGAGGTGCTGGAGGCGGCCGGCTGGCGGGTACGGGTGCCGGAACAGCCCGTCTGCTGCGGGCTGACCTGGATCTCCACCGGGCAGCTCGGCATCGCCAAGAAGGTGCTGCGGCGGACCGTCGAGGTGTTGCGACCGCACCTGCGCGCCGGCACCCGGGTGGTGGGTCTCGAACCCTCCTGCACGGCCGTGTTCCGCAGCGACGCCTACGAGCTGTTCCCCGCCGACGAGGACGTCACCCGGCTGCGCGAACAGACGGTCACCCTGGCCGAGCTGCTGCACCACCACAGCCCGGGGTGGCGCCCGCCGTCGCTGCCGGCCCACGCGCTGATCCAGACCCACTGCCACCACCACGCGATCCTCGGCACCGCCGCCGACCGGGCCGTGCTGCGGGACGCCGGGGTGCGGGCCGACTTCCTCGACTCGGGCTGCTGCGGGTTGGCCGGCAACTTCGGCTTCGAGCAGGGGCACTACGAGGTCTCCGAGGCCTGCGCCGAGCGGGTGCTGCTGCCGGCCCTGCGGGATGCCGCCGACACCGACGTCATCCTCGCCGACGGCTTCAGCTGCCGTACCCAGGTCGAGCAGGGCGCCTCCGGCGGCCGGACGGCGATCCACCTGGCCGAGCTGCTCCGCGCCGGCCTGCACGGTGACGAGGTGTCGACCCGGCCGGAACGCCGGTGGGCGCAGCGCCCGGCGCGGCCGTCCAGGACCGCGCGGGTGCTCGCCGCCGGGGTGGTCGGCCTGGCCGCGTTCGGCCCGGTGGCCGCGCTCGCCGTGCGGGCCGTCCGGAAGACGCGGTGACCGACGATGCGCCTGACCGCGGCGGCGTACCGGGTGCCGACCGACGCGCCGGAGGGCGACGGCACCCTCGCCTGGGACAGCACCACCATGGTGCTGGTCCGGGCCGAGGCCGACGGGCAGGTCGGGGTCGGTTGGACCTACGGCCCGACGGCGGTGGTCCCGGCGGTGACCGAGCTGCTCGCCCCGGTGGTCGCCGACCTCGACCCGGACGACGTGCCGGCCGCCTGGTCGGCCATGCAGCGACAGCTGCGCAACGCCGGTCGGCCCGGGGTCGCCGGGCTGGCACTGTCCGCCGCCGACTGCGCGGTCTGGGACCTGAAGGCCCGCCGGCACGGGCTGCCGCTGGCCCGGCTGCTCGGCACCGCCCGCCGGCAGGTTCCGGTGTACGGCAGCGGCGGCTTCACCACGTACGACGCCGACCGGCAGCACCGGCAGCTGGCCGGCTGGGTGCACGACGAGGGCATCCCCCGCGTGAAGATCAAGATAGGTGGGTCGTGGGGGAGCGAGGTCACCCGCGACCTCGCCCGGATGGCCGCCGCCCGGCGCACCATCGGCGAGGCCGAGCTGTACGTCGACGCCAACGGCGCCTACCAGCGGAAGCAGGCGGTCCGGGTGATGCGGTCCGCCGCCGACCTCGACGTGCGCTGGTACGAGGAGCCGGTCAGCTCCGACGACCTGCCGGGGCTCGGGCTGGTCCGCGACCGGGTGCTGCCCGACGTGGCGGCGGGGGAGTACGGCTACGACCTGGCCTACTTCCACCGGATGGCGCCGTACGTCGACTGCCTGCAGATCGACGTCACCCGGTGCGGGGGGATCAGCGAGTTCCTGCGCGCCGCCGCGGTGGCCGCCGCCGCGGGGCTGGAGGTGTCCGCGCACTGCGCGCCGCACCAGCACCTGCCGGTCGCCGCCGCGGTGCCGAACCTGCGGCACGTGGAGTGGTTCCACGACCACGTGCGCATCGAGTCGATGCTGTTCGACGGCGCCGTCGGGGCGACCGGCGGCGTCGCCCCGGTGAACCTCGACGCCCCGGGCAACGGACTCGACCTGCGGGCCGCGCTGGCCGAGCCGTACCGGGTGGCCTGATGTGGGAACAGGAGGAGACGGATGAGAGTCCAGGAGGTGCACCACCAGACCCGGCGGGTCCTGGTGGTGGTCTGCGACAAGGGCGAGGAGGCGGTGGCCGCCATCGGCCGGGCCCTGACCGCCCAGGGCGTACGGTCGGGCCAGGTGACCGCCGTCGGCGGGTTCTCCGCCGGCGAGGTCGGCTACTTCGACCGGGACCGGCGCGACTACCTCCGGATCCCGATCGGCGGGCAGGTCGAGGTGCTGTCGCTGCTCGGTGACGTGGCCGAGCGGGACGGCGAGCCGGTGCTGCACGTGCACACGGTGCTCGGTCGACCCGACGGCAGCACCCTGGGCGGGCATCTGCTGCGCGGCGAGGTGTGGCCGACCCTGGAGGTCCTCGTCACCGAGGTCGCACCCGAACTGGCCAAGCGGGTGGACCCGGAGACCGGCCTCGCCCTGATCGCGGCCACCCCGCCGCGCTGACCGGCTCGACCCGCTGCCACGAGGGGCGTCACCGGACCGTCACCGGACGGCCACGAGTTTCGGCGCCCGGTGACGCCGGAGTGACGTCGATCCAGCAGACTCACAGCTGAGGTCAGCGGTCCTTGCGCAGCTCAAGCCCCAGCCCATCCGATCCTGGTGCAGGTCGGATGGCCGATCGTGCACCGACGCGGCGCGGCATCGGTGACGACGTTCGTGGGGCTTCGCGGGATCTCGTGACGGTCCGGTCCGCCGGTCCGCCCCGACAGCGGTGTCGCGGACCGGCCATTCCGCCAGGGCGGCCTTCGCCCACCAGGGTCCCGGTGCAGGGGGGTCGATCGTGATCTCTGAGGAGAGCACGCGATTGTCCACGACAGGCGGCATCGGACCGGTGTCCGGCGCCGAGCCGAAGATCCGGCTCCTGCTGCTCGGTGGCTTTCGGCTGCTGCACGGCGGCCGGGCCGTGGTGGTGCCGCGCGGCCTGCAACGCGGCATCGCCCTGATCGGCCTGCGGCCGGCTGCCACCCGTACCCAACTGGCGCGCCTGCTGTGGCCGGACGGGTCGGAGGAGCGCGCGCTGTCGTCGTTGCGGACGGCGCTGTGGCGGCTGCGCCGCGATCCGCTCTGCCCGGTGATCACCGACGGCGACACGGTCCGGCTGCACCCGAAGGTCGACCTGGACGTCGACGAGCTGACCCGGGTGGCCGCCCGGGTGAGCCAGGGCGGCGACCCGCGGCCGGCGGCGGGGGTCCTCGCCGCCGGGCGCCACGACCTGCTGCCCGGCTGGTACGACGACTGGGTGCTGGTGGAGCGGGAACGGCTCAGACAGTTGCGGCTGCACCTGCTCGACGAACTGGCCCGGGCCCACCTGCGCGTCGGCGAGCACGGCGAGGCGTTGCAGGCGGCGCTCGAGGCGATGGCGGCCGACCCGTTGCGGGAGACGCCGCACCGGCTGGTGGTCGAGGCGCACCTGGCGGAGGGCAACGCGTACGAGGCGCTGCACGCCTTCTTCACCTACCGCGACCTCCTGTCGCGCGAGCTGCAACTCGCACCGTCCGCGGCGATGTCCGCGCTGATCAGCGACGTGCTCGCGCCGATCCACGCGCCGGCTTAGCGGCCGCCGGCCGGACCTGGACCCGTCCCCGCGCCCCGCCGGACCCGCCTCTCGTGGTCTCCCTGGCTCCACTGTGCCCGGACCCGTTCCGCCGCCGTCAACGGCCGGGGACTCGGTGCCGGTCGTCGGTGACGGCGGCGTGACGCGACGTCCGGCAGGGTCGCAGGACGACGTCGTCGTGGTCCGGGCGACACCGGTCGGGGACCTCGCCGGCACCACGAGCAAGAACCTCCGCCGGAATCAGGAAGGAGTTCCGTGATGGTCCGCAACCTGCTGCTCATCGTTCGCGAGTCCTGCCGGATGGCTGTCGACGCCTTCCTGGTCGGTGCGCGCGGCTCAAGCGCGTTCATCAGCCCGATCGTCTCCCGCCGGCGTTCGAAGGGAAATCCATGATCAGGACGATGGTCCGGATCCGCGCGCGCCCGGGGCGCGAGCACGCCGTGGAAGCCGCGTGGCGAACGGCCGCCGGGCAGATCAGCCGGCTGGCCGGGAACCTGCGGCGGGAGTTGCTGCTCGACGCCAACGATCCGCGCTCGTTCGTCGTCGTCACCGAGTGGGCCGACGAGTCCGCGCTGCACGACTACGAAACCGGACCGGTCGCCGCGCGGTTCGCCGACACGGTCCGTCCACTGTGCGAGGCGTCCGGGCCGGCGAGCCGCCGGGTGATGCGCGGCCCCGAGGGCACCGGCTCGAAGGTCTTCGTGGATGTCGAGCTCACCGTGCCGGCCGACCGGCTGGCCGAGTTCGAGCGCGGGTACGTCGAGGTCACCGCACGGATGGCCGAGGTACCCGGGTACCTGCGCGAGGACCTGCTGCGTCAGCCCGGCTCGGACGTCCACCACATCTTCGCCGAATGGCGCAGCGAGACCGAGTTCTACCGCTGGATCGGCAACCCGGCACACGCCCAGGAGGAGGCCGGTCCGATCGCGCCGTTCCTCCTGGACATCCGGCGCCGCCTCTTCCACGACGTGGCTCATCCCGAAAGCAGGCGAGAACCGAGCACGGGCAAGGAGATCGACGTGCACACCACAACGGACGTACTCATCGTCGGGGCGGGGCCCACCGGGCTGACCGCCGCCGTCGAGCTGGCCCGGCGCGGCATCGAGTGCCGGGTGATCGAGAAGCAGGCCACCCCGCCCGCCCAGGCCGACAAGGCGATCGGCATCCACTGCCGCACGATGGAGATCTGGGCGGAGCAGGGCATCGTGCGCGACGCGATGGACGCCGGGATCTGGCTGACCGGGAACATGGTGTTCGTCAACGGCGTGCAGACCCACCGGATGAGCTGGGAACTGCCGGAACTGCCGTACGCGCACCTCGGCCTGCCGCAGTACGAGACCGAGCGCATCCTCACCGAACGGCTGGCCACCCTCGGCGTGCGCCCGCAGCGCGGCGCCGAGCTGATCGCGTTCACCCAGGACGACGGCGGCGTGCTGGCCACGGTGGCGACCGCCGGCGGCGAGGAGACGGTACGCGCGAAGTACCTGGTCGGCTGCGACGGCGCGCACAGCAGGGTGCGCGAGCTGCTCGGGCTGACGTTCTCGGGAGGCCTGGGCCGGTTCCCGCAGCTGTTCATGCTCGGGGACGTGGACGTGGACTGGGACATGCCCGAGGGTCACCTGCTCCGGTTCATGCACGAGACCGACGGCCGGATGGACGGGATGCTGGTCTGCGTCCCGCTGCGTGGCGAGTCCCGGTACCGGATCGCGACGCTGGCGCCGCCCCGGTTCTTCGCCCAGACCGGCGGGCAGGACGCCCCGCCCGGGTTCAGCGAGGAGCTGGCCGAACCGACCCTCGCCGACGTCCAGGCCGCGATCGACCACCTGGCCCCGCCCGGCACGCGCGCGTCGAACCTGCGCTGGTCGTCGGTGTTCCGGATCAGCCACGGGATCGTCGACCGGTACGCCGCCGGCCGGGTGTTCGTGGCCGGCGACGCGGCGCACCTGCACCCACCCGCGGGCGGCCAGGGCATGAACACCGGGATCCAGGACGCCTGGAACCTGGCGTGGAAGCTGGCGCTGGCGGTGCGGGGGCTCGCCGCGCCCGGGCTGCTGGACAGCTACGAGACCGAGCGGCGGCCGGAGGGCGAGGAGATCGTCGGGCGCGCGGTGCGGATGGCGTTCACCGACGAGCTGGACCGCAACGACCTGAAGCGTCAGTTCCTGCAGGAGATGTCCATGCTGCTCAGCTACTCGGACAGCCCGCTCGTCGGGGAGTCGCTGTCCGCGCCGGACGCCCTGCGGGCCGGCCCCGGGCCCGGCGACCGCGCACCCGACGTCGGCGGCCTGCGCCGGCGGGGTGTCGGGCATCCGCTGCGACTGCACGACCTGACCCGCGGCACCCGGCACACCTTGCTGGTCTACGCCGACGGCTCGGCCGACGAGGCGACCGTGGCCGCGGTGGGCAAGCTGTGCGCCGACGTGCGCCGGCAGGCGTCCGGACAGATCGACGTGTACCTGCTGCTCAGCCCGGACGGCGACGCGCCGGGGCTGCTCGACCCGCCGGTGGTGCGGGACGCCGGGGGCGAGTTCCGGGCCGCGTACGGCGTCGCCGGCAGCGCCCTGTACCTGGTCCGCCCGGACGGGCACGTCGGGTTCCGCAGCCAGCCGATCGACGCCGACGCGCTGAGCAAGAACCTGCAACTGGTGTTCGGAGGCGCGCGATGACCACCGTACGGACCGTGCTCGCGATGCGTACCCGGGAGGGCTGCGAGGAACGGTTCGAGGCGGAGTGGCTCTCGGCGGCCGAGGAGATCAGCACGCTGGACGGATGCCTGCACCAGGACCTGGTCCGCGATGCCGACGACCCGCGCAGCTACCTGATCATCAGCGACTGGGCGGACCGCGAACGGCTGGACGCCTTCGGCCGCAGCGAGCACCGTGACCGGCTGCTGCGCATGATCCGCGAGCTCCGCGAATCCGCGCAACGGCACACCTACCAGGTCCTGCACAGCGTGCGGAGCGAGCCCGAGGAGTCCCGATGACCGACGATGCCGTACCCGCGTCGGAGCTCTACACCGACGAGTTCGCCGCCGACCCCTATCCCACCTTCGCGTGGCTGCGGGCGGACGCCCCCGTCTGCCCGGTCAGTTCGCCGCGGTTCGACTCCTACCTGATCACCCGGTTCGACGACGCCAAGGCGGCGCTGACCGATCCCAGGCTCTCCAAGGACCTGTACGGCCCGGACCAGCACTACCTCCGGATCTTCGGGCCGAACTCGGAGGGGTTGAACAAGAACATGCTCAACTCGGACCCGCCGGAGCACACCAGGCTGCGCCGGATCGTGTCGCAGGCGTTCGCGCCGCGCCGCATCGAGGCGCTGCGACCCCGGGTGGCGCAGATCGTGGACGACCTGCTCGACAAGATCGTCCCGCAGGGTCAGTCCGAGCTGATGCACGAGTTCGCGATTCCGCTGCCGATGCGGGTGATCGGCGAGCTGATCGGGATACCGGAGGCCGACCACGACCGGGTCCTCGACTGGACGCAGGTGATCAGGACGTCCGGGTCGTCCGGCCGTAGTCCGCAGGAGGACCGGGCGGCCGTGCAGGAGGCCCAGCTGCGGCTGCACCACTACTTCGTCGACCTGGTGCAGGCCAAGCGCGCGCATCCGGCCGACGACATGATCAGTGCGCTGATCGAGGCCTGCGACCACGACGGGAAGCTCTCCGAAGCGGAGCTCGTCACCACCTCGTTCCTGCTGCTGTTCGCCGGGCACCAGACCACCGCGGACTTCATCGGCAACGCGACGGTGGCCCTGCTGACCAATCCCGACCAGCTCGACCTGCTGCGCGCCAAGCCGGAGCTGCTGCCCGCGGCGATCGAGGAGCTGCTCCGGTTCGACGGCCCGTTGCCGGTGGCCAGCCCCAGGATCGCCACCGAGGACGTCGAGTACCAGGGCGTACGCATCCCGCGCGGGTCGATCGTCGGCGTGGTGATCAATTCGGCGAACCACGACCCGGAGCACTTCGCCGACCCGGACCGGCTGGACCTCTGCCGCGAGCGCGGCCCGCACATCGGCTTCGGTCACGGTGTCCACTACTGCCTGGGGGTGTCGCTGGCCCGCATGGAGGCACAGATCGGCATCGGGGCGCTGCTGCGCCGGCTACCGGAGCTGCGGCTCGGGGTGCCGGCCGCCGAGCTGCGCCGGCTGCCGGCGGCGTCGCCGTTCCGTGGCCTGCTGGAGCTTCCGGTCCGCTTCACCGCCTGATCACCTCCGCCCCATCCGCACCCGTCCATCCGATCCCACCCAAGGAGCAGTCATGGTCTTCCGAAACGTGATCGTCTGTCACATGGTTCCGGGCAGTGAGAACATCGTCGGCGACGTCTTCGGTTACTACGACAAGACGACCCGGCCGCAGGACCTCGGGGTGATCGGGCGGATCCTGCTCTCCCACGAGGACCTCTACATCCACGTCATCGAGCGCGAGCAGGACCCGAAGGTGTCGGGCCAGACCCGCGGGCTGCCCGCGTTCCAGAAGATCGCCGAGGCCATCGCCCCGTACGTGACGCCGTACCCGAGGTACTGGAAGAACCCCTCCGACTCCGTCGCCAAGGAGTTCTACCGCTGGCTGCCGGAGGGGGAGGCGTCGGCCGACCCGACGCTGACCGTGATCATCGGTCGGATCAAGCCCGGCGCGGAGGCCGACGTCGCGCGGATCTTCGCCGAGTCCGACGCCGGCTCGCTGCCGGCCGAGCTGGGGGTCACCGGGCGCTGGCTGTACTCGATCGACGACGTCTACGTCCACCTTCTGGAGCAGGACGCGGCGATCGCCGAGGCCACCCGGAACAACCATGACGACAAGCCGGTCTTCGCCAAGATCATGGAAGAGCTCAGCCCGTACATCAGCCCCTACAACCCGGACGCCTGGCACGGCCCACAGGACGCGGTGGCCAACGTGTTCTACCGCTGGCGGGCCGAGGACTGAGCGGGTACGCGCGGCCGGGCCGGTCGGCCCGGCCGCGCCGACGGTGGATGTCAGATGTTGGCCGAGTCCGCCGGCACGTCGGCCGGCAGCGACGGCGCCCCGGTCGCCGGCGCCGTCCGCGGGCAGCTGAGCCCCAGGGTGTATGCGGTCATCGACAGCGACCCGTACGCGTACCCATCGACCAGCACCTCCGGGCGGCCGGCGGTGGCGTCGGCCAGCCCCGCCAGGTACAGCAGCGGGATGAAGTGGTCCGGCGTGGGCACGGCCAGGTCGTAGTCGCGGTGGCCGTCGAGCCGGGCCGCCTCGGTCGGCGCGTCGAGCAGGACCTCCCGGGCCGCGTCGTCGAAGCGCCGCGCCCAGTCGAAGCCCTCGTCGGTCAGCCGCGGGTCCACCCCGCCCAGGTTGTGCACCACGTTGCCGCTGGCCACGATCAGCACCCCGCGTTCCCGCAGCGGCGCGAGCCGGGCCCCCAGGTCCAGGTGGTAGTCCAGCCCCTTGAACGCGTTGATGCTCAACTGCACCACCGGGATGTCCGCCTCGGGGAAGGCGTGCGTCAGCACCGACCAGGTGCCGTGGTCGATGCCCCAGGAGTCCACGTCGGCGCCGACCCAGGTGGGGTGCACGGCGTCGCTGATCTCCTCGGCCAGCTCCGGCAGTCCCGGCGCCGGGTACTCCAGGTCGAACAGTTGCCGGGGGAAGCCGTAGAAGTCGTGGATGGTGCGGGGGCGGGGCATGGCCGTGACGGCGGTGGCGCCGATGTACCAGTGCGCGGAGACCACCAGGATCGCCCGAGGTCGCGGCACGGCCCGCCCGAAGTCGCGCCAGGAGGTGGTGTAGCGGTTGACCTCCAGGGCGTTCATCGGGTTGCCGTGGCCGAAGAACGCCGCGGGCATCACCGTGTCCGTCGTCAGGCTGCTCATGCCGCTCCCCCGGGGCCGACCGTGCCCCCCGAGGCTAAACCCGAACGCCCGCCTGTGTCCCGTCTCCCCGCGGGCTCCCACCTCGACGCTGCTCGGGTCCGGCTGGGGCGGACACGGAAGGTAGCGCAGGCGCGGTCCTACTCCGGCATACCGGCTTGAGGATGCCAGGCTTCCGGCGTCTTCCCCATCGCAGGTGCGGGCCGTTAGGGTGGCCGAGTGACGGTGTTCCGGATCGGCGAGGCCGCCGAACTGCTCGGGGTCAGCCCCGACACGGTCCGCCGCTGGATCGACGCCGGCCGGTTGGCCGCCAGCCGGGACGACCACGGTCACCGGGTGGTCGACGGCGTCGACCTGGCCGCGTTCGTCCGCGCCCCGGGGCACCCGGAGCTGTCGTCCGCCCGCAACCGGCTGCGCGGGATCGTCACCGCGGTGGTCAAGGACACGGTGATGGCGCAGGTCGACATCCAGGCCGGGCCGTTCCGCATCGTGTCGCTGATGAGCCGCGAGGCCGTCGACGACCTCGACCTGACGGTCGGCTCGGTGGCCGTGGCCGTGATCAAGTCGACGACCGTCGTGGTGGAACGCGCCACCGCCCCCAGGGGAAGGACCAGCCCGTGACCGTACGGTGGATCCCTGCCGCCCTGGCCGGGGTGGCCGCGCTGACCCTCGGCCTGGCCGGCTGCGGCGGTGACGACGCGCCCGCCGGCACGGCCGGCGGCGGGCGGGTCACCGTCTTCGCCGCCGCCTCGCTGACCGAGACGTTCACCCGGCTCGGCAGGGACTTCGAGGCCGCCCACCCCGGCACGAGGGTCACCTTCAACTTCGCCGGCAGCTCGGCGCTGGCCACCCAGATCTCCCAGGGCGCCCCGGCCGACGTCTTCGCCGCCGCCTCACCCGCCACCATGAAGACGGTGACCGGCGCCGGTGAGGCCGCGGCGAGCCCGGTCACCCTCGCCCGCAACCAGCTCGTCATCGCCGTGCCCAGGGGCAACCCCCGGCGGATCGCCGGGCTGCCCGACCTGACCCGGCCCGGGGCGAAGGTCGCGCTCTGCGCCGAGCAGGTGCCCTGCGGAGCGGCGGCGCGCACGGCTCTCGACGCGGCCGGCGTCCGACTCACCCCGGCCACTCTGGAGCAGGACGTCAAGGGCGCGCTGGCCAAGGTGAAGCTCGGCGAGGTCGACGCCGCGCTGGTCTACCGCACCGACGCGCGCGCCGCCGCGTCCGACGTGGACGCGATCGAGTTCGCCGAGTCGGACCGCGCGATCAACGACTACCCGATCGTCGTGCTCAAGCGGGCCGGCGACCCGGCGACCGCCCGCGCCTTCGTCGACCACGTCCGCTCCGACGCCGGGCGGGCGGTGCTCACCGCCGCCGGGTTCCAGCCCCCGCAGGCGTAGGTGCGGACCCGCGACACCGCCGCGCGGGCGGCCCGCCCGGCGCGACGCCGGCCCCGGGTGCCCCTCGCGCTGCTGCTGCCCGCCGGCCTCGGGCTGCTCTTCCTCGTCCTGCCGCTGGTCGGGCTGCTCGCCCGGGCGCCGTGGACCACCCTGCCGCAGCGGCTGGCCCAGCCCGGCGTGCTCACCGCACTGCGGCTGTCCCTGCAGACCGCCACCCTCGCCACGCTGCTCTGCGTCCTGCTCGGCGTACCCCTGGCCTGGCTGCTGGCCCGGGTCGAGTTCCCCGGCCGGCGGCTGGTCCGGGCGCTGGTCACCGTCCCGCTGGTGCTGCCCCCGGTGGTCGGCGGGGTGGCGCTGCTGCTGGTCTTCGGGCGCCGCGGGCTGCTCGGGTCCTGGCTGGACGCCACGTTCGGGGTGACCCTGCCGTTCACCACCGCCGGGGTGGTGCTCGCCGAGGCGTTCGTCGCCATGCCGTTCCTGGTCATCGCTGTCGAGGGCGCGCTGCGCGGCGCGGACCCGCGCTACGAGGAGGCCGCCGCCACCCTCGGCGCCGGGCGCTGGACCACCTTCACCCACGTCACCCTGCCGCTGGTCGCCCCCGGCGTCGCCGCCGGGGCGGTGCTCTGCTGGGCCCGGGCCCTCGGGGAGTTCGGCGCCACCATCACCTTCGCCGGCAACTATCCCGGCCGGACCCAGACCATGCCGCTCGCCGTCTACCTCGCCCTGGAGACCGACCTGCCGGCCGCGATCGTGCTCAGCCTCATCCTGCTCACCGTCTCCGTCGCCATCCTCGCCGGGCTGCGGGACCGCTGGGTCGGCGCCCCGTGACCGCCCCGCCCCTGCTGGACGCGCACCTGGTCGCCGACCGGGACGCCTTCCAGCTCGACGTCCGGCTGCGGATCGCCGCCGGTGAGGTCGTCGCGCTGCTCGGCCCGAACGGCGCCGGCAAGACCACCGCGCTGCGGGCGCTCGCCGGCCTGCACCCGCTGGCCGCCGGGCACCTCACCCTCGACGGCGTCGACCTCGACCGCCCCGACCGGCGGCGCTGGGTGCCGCCGGAGCGGCGTCCGGTGGGCGTCGTGTTCCAGGACTATCTGCTCTTCCCGCACCTGAGCGCGCTGGACAACGTCGCGTTCGGGCCGCGCCGGCAGGGCGCCGACCGGTCGGCCGCCCGCGAGCGGGCGCGGGGCTGGCTGGACCGGGTCGGCCTGGCCGAGCAGGCCCGCCGCCGGCCCCGGCAGCTCTCCGGCGGGCAGGCCCAGCGGGTCGCCCTCGCCCGGGCCCTCGCCGTCGACCCCACCCTGCTGCTGCTCGACGAGCCGCTCGCCGCCCTGGACGCGGGCACCCGGCTGGACACCCGGGCCGAGCTCCAGCGGCACCTCGGTGGCCACTCCGGCGCGACGCTGCTGGTCACCCACGACCCGCTGGACGCCTTCGTGCTCGCCGACCGGCTGCTCATCGTCGAGCACGGGCGGGTGGTCCAGGAGGGGGACGCGGCCGGCGTCACGGCCCGGCCGCGCACCGACTACGTGGCGCGGCTGGTCGGGCTCAACCTGCACCGCGGTCGCGCCGACGGGCACACCGTGCGGGTCGGCGAGCTGACCCTCACCGCGGCGGACCGGGTCGTCGGGGACGCCTTCGTCGCCTTCCGGCCCGCCGCCGTCGCCCTGCACCCGGCCCGGCCCGACGGCAGCCCGCGCAACGTGTGGCCGGCCACCGTCACCGGGGTGCAGCGGCACGGCGACAACCTTCGGGTCCAGCTCGACGGCCCGATCACCGTCGCGGCGGACGTCACCCCGGCCGCGGCGGCCCACCTGCGGCTCGCCCCCGGCCAGCGGGTCTGGGCGGCGGTCAAGGCCGCCGAGACCCACGCCTACCCGGCGTGAGCGGCGCCGGAGCGGTCACCGGCCGGGCTGCGGACCGAAGGCGGTGAGGAAGCGGTCCCGGAAGGTGTCCATCCGCCACACCGGGGCCCGCGGCCCGGGGCGCAGCCCGTCCTGCCAGCCCCAGCCGGCGATCCGGTCGAACACCTTCGGGTCGTGCGCCACCACGGTGATCGGCACGTCCCGGCTGGCGCCCTCACCGGTGATCGCCGTCGCCGGCTGGTGGTCGCCGAGGAAGACCAGCACCAGGTCGTTTCCGCCGTACGCCAGCACGTAGGAGACCAGGGTGTCCAGCGTGTACTCGATCGAGTGCCGGTAGTCGGCGCGGATCTGGGTGGCGTCCCGCTGCACCACGTCCCGGCTGCCGCCGCTGCTGGTGGACGCCTGGTGGAAGATGGAGCCGTCGCCGACCGCGTCCCAGCCGACCGGCTTCGGGATGACCGACCAGGGCGAGTGGCTGGAGACCAGCGGGATCTCCGCCATCAGCGGGGCGTGCGGCTTCGCCCGCTCCAGCCGCTGGAAGGTGGCCAGGGTGTACTGGTCGGGCATCGGAGCGTAGCTGAACTTCGGGCCGCGGTAGCCCAGCTTCTCGGCGTCGTAGTAGCGGTCGTAGCCGAAGAACTTCCCCTCCGGCCAGGGCTGGGTGGCCGCCGGCATCACCCCCACCGTCTGCCAGCCGGCCCGGTGGAACGCGCCGTTCAGGGTCAGCCGGTCCCCGGCCAGCAGGTCCCGGTGGCGCTGGTCGTTGTCGATCCAGAGCCCGGACAGCAGGGTGCCGTGCGCCAGCCAACTGCCGCCGCCGAACGTCGGGGAGGTGAGGAAGCCGCTGCGCGCGTCGTACCCGGCCGCCCGCAGCCGACGGTAGCCGGCGTCGAGCACCGCGTCGACGTGCGGCGCGAACTCCGGGTCCTCGACCGCGTCCCGGCCGTAGCTCTCCACGAACGTCACCAGCACGTCCTTGCCGCGCAGCCCGGTCAGCAGCCGGTCGCCGGGGACGTCCCGGAAGGCGTCGGCGGCGGCCTCGCCGGCGAACGCCTCGCGGTCCCGCAGCCCGGCCCGCACCTGACCGGCGTGCGCGGCGACCAGGGTGGTCGCCTCCCGGTCCGCCACCGGCACGCCGGGGGAGACCCGCACCCCGAACACGGCGCAGGCCAGCCAGAGCACGGCCAGTGCCGCGACGGCGCGGACCGTGGCGGTGCGGTGTCGGACCACCAGCCGGGTCAACCGCAGCACCGACAGGGTGAGCAGCACGAACAGCGCGCCGGCGAGGAGCAGCACGCCGGCCGCGGCGGCGACCGCGCCGCCCCGGCCGACCGAGTCGGTGAGGAAGCCGAAGCCGTCGTCGAAGAGCCCCCAGTCGAGCAGTACGTCGAACGGCCGGTCCCGGGCCACGAAGAAGCCCATGTCGAGGAGCTTGAGGACGGTCAACAGGCCGAGCGTCAGACCGAGCGCCACGGCCACCGGACGGCGTACCCGGGCCGGCAGGACGAGCAGCAGCGCGACGGCGACCAGCCCCTCCACCGGAATCCGCAGGAACGCGCCGGGGCGGAGCCGGCTCAGCTGGTCCGGCGCCACGAGCGCGGCCAGCACCAGCACCGCCGCGAGCCCGGTGACGACTCCGGCCAGGATGCGGCGGCCCCGGGGCGTGACCACCGTCGAGGGGGCGGCTTCGTCGTCCGGCGGTTCCACCGCCGTTCGACGGAAGCGCGTGATGAGTGACAACTCCTCGGTCCTTCCCTGCGTGCCCGGGGTGGCGGCGGTCGTGCCGGCTCAGACCGGCTGGTGGGCCGTCCACCGGCCCGTGGCCGGCTCGCCGGAGACGGCGACGTGGGTGGCGCGGGTGACGGTGACCCGCATCGCGCGCGGCACGGTGACGTGCCGGACGGCGATGTGCGGGACGCTCGCGTGCCGGACGGCGACGTGCGGAACGGTCGCGGGTCGGACGGCGACCTGCGGGAGGCTCGCCTGCGGGACGGTGACGGTGACGGGGCGGTGCCGCCACAGCCAGGCGACGTCGTGGCCGAACGACTCGACCAGGATCGCCAGCGCGCCCGCCACCAGCACGGTCGTCGCCGGCGGCGGCAGCGCGGCGGCGGCCGCGACGGCCAGCACGACGCCCTGCGCGGCCGCGACGACCTTGCGCCAGTACCGCGGCGGCAGGGTGCCGCGCATCCAGGGCAGCAGCCAGCCCGCGGCGACGAAGGCGTACCGCATCCCGCCGGCGGCCAGCACCCAGCCGCCGACGGCCGGCGTCAGGTGGACGCTGAGCACCAGGATCAGGAACGCGTCGACCTCCATGTCGAACCGCGCGCCCAGGTCGCTCGCGGTCCCGGTGCGTCGGGCCACCCGACCGTCGACCGCGTCGAGGGCCAGCGCCACGGCGGTGAGCGGGACCAGCACCGCCACCGACGCCGGCCGCCCCCAGCCGTCGACCGTCAGGGCCAGCACGCCGCCGACCAGGACCGCCCGGGTCAGGGTCACCCGGTCCGCCGGGCCGAGCGCGTCCCTCCCGGCCGCCCGCAGGCCGCGCCGCAACAGACCGCACAGGGCCGCGCCGTACGCGAGGCCGGCCAGCCAGCCCGGCGCGCCGAGCCCGACCGTGCCGGCCAGCCCGGCCAGCAGGACGAACTGGGCGATCAGCCCGAGTAGCGGCCCATTTCGAACCGTGGACACCCTGCCTCCGTGTCTATGATCGACAACCCTGCCAGTCAACACGGGTAATACGGCCGTCCGGTTCGGTCCGGATGCGGAAAAGAGGGAATTTCGTGACCCGCGACGCCCGCGCCTTCTGGCTCCGCGTCCCCGGCGAGGGCGAGATCCGGTCGCTGACCCTCCCGGCCCCCGGCTCCGACGAAGTGCTGGTCCGCACCCGTTACTCGGGCGTCAGCCGGGGCACCGAGACCCTGGTCCTCGCCGGCCGGGTCCCCGCCGACCAGTACGCCACCATGCGCGCCCCGTTCCAGGAGGGCGACTTCCCGGCCCCGGTCAAGTACGGCTACCTCAACGTGGGCGTCGTCGAGGAGGGGCCCGAGGCGTTGCGCGGGCGGACCGTCTTCTGCCTGTACCCGCACCAGACCGCGTACGTCGTGCCGGCCGAGGCGGTGGTGGTCGTACCGGACGGGGTGCCGGCGGCCCGGGCGGTGCTGGCCGGCACGGTGGAGACCGCGGTGAACGCGCTCTGGGACGCCGCGCCGCTGGTCGGCGACCGCGTCACCGTGGTCGGCGGCGGCATGGTCGGCTGCTGCGTCGCCGCCCTGCTGGCCCGCTTCCCCGGGGTACGGACCGAGCTGGTCGACGCCGACCCGGCGCGGGCCGCGGTGGCCGCCGCGCTCGGGGTCGACTTCGCCCTTCCCGCCGACGCCGCCGGCGGGCGGGACCTGGTGGTGCACGCCAGCGCCAGCGCCGACGGCCTGCAACGGTCCCTGGACCTGCTCCGCCCGGAGGGCACCGTGCTGGAGCTGAGCTGGTACGGCGACCGCCCGGTCACGCTCCGCCTCGGTGGGGCGTTCCACTCGGGACGACTGCGCATCCACAGCAGCCAGGTGGGTACGGTGTCGCCGCGGCGGGCCGACCGGAGCTACCGCGACCGGCTGGCGCTGGCCCTGGACCTGCTCGCCGATCCGGCCTTCGACGCGCTGCTCACCGGTCGGTCCCGGTTCGCCGAACTGCCCGACGTGCTCGACCGACTCGGCACGGGCCGCCTGCCCGCGCTCTGCCACCTCATCACCTACGACGGGGAGTGATCCGTGTTCAGCGTGACCGTCCGTGACCACATGATGGTCGCCCACAGCTTCACCGGCGACGTCTTCGGGCCCGCCCAGCGGCTGCACGGCGCCACCTTCGTCGTCGACGCCACCTTCCGCCGCCCCGACCTCGACGCCGACGGGATCGTCGTCGACATCGGCCGGGCGACCGAGCAGCTCAAGGCCGTCCTGGGCGAGCTGACCTACCGCAACCTGGACGACGAGCCCGACTTCGCCGGGGTGAACACCACCACGGAGGTGCTGGCCCGCACGGTCGCCGACCGGCTCGCCGAGCGGGTGCACGCCGGCCGGCTCGGCGACGGCGCGCGGGGCCTGGGCGGCATCACCGTCACGCTGCACGAGTCGCACGTCGCCTGGGCCAGCTACGACCGGTCGCTGTAGCGGATGACCACGCTGCACGTGGTGCTGCCGGGCGACATCGACGACCCGGCCAGCCCCAGCGGCGGCAACGGCTACGACCGCCGGGTCTGCCAGGGGCTCGCCGCGGCCGGCTGGACCGTCCGGGAGCATCCCGTGCCCGGCGACTGGCCGCGACCGGGGGCGGGGGAGCGGGCCGCCCTCGCCGGCGTCCTCGCCGGGCTGCCCGACGGCGCGCTGGTGCTGCTCGACGGGCTGGTCGCCTCGACCGTGCCGGGGGTGCTGGCGCCGCAGGCCCGCCGGCTGCGCCTGGTGCCGCTCGTGCACCTGCCGCTGGAGACCGACGCCGAGGCCGCGGCGCTGGCCGCCGCCACCGCCGTCGTCACCACCAGCGAGTGGACCCGCCGCCGGCTGCTCGACCGGTACGCCCTGCCCGCCGATCGGGTCCGGGCGGCCCCGCCCGGGGTGGACCCCGCGCCGCCGACCCCCGGCTCGGCGGCCGGCGCCGCGCTGCTCTGCGTCGCGGCGGTCACCCCGCACAAGGGCCACGACGTGCTCGCCGCGGCGCTGGCCACGGTCGCCGACCTGCCCTGGACCTGCGACTGCGTGGGCGCGCTGACCCGGGACCCCGACTTCGTGGACCGGCTGCGCCGGCAGCTCACCGACGCCGGCCTCACCGGCCGGGTCCGCCTGCTCGGCGCCCGCACCGGCGTGGCCCTGCGCGAGGCGTACGCCCGCGCGGACCTGCTGGTGCTCGCCTCGCGCGGGGAGACGTACGGGATGGTGGTCACCGAGGCGCTGGCCCGGGGCGTACCGGTGCTGGGCACCGACGCCGGCGGGCTGCCCGAGGCGCTCGGGCACGCCCCCGACGGCAGCCGGCCCGGCCTGCTCGTGCCGCCCGACGACCCGGACGCGCTGGCCGGCGCGCTGCGCGGCTGGCTCACCGACCCCGCGCAGCGGGCCCGGCTGCGGCGATCCGCCCGGGACCGGCGGGACACCCTCACCGACTGGGCGGTCACCTCGACCCGCCTGGCGGCCGCACTGAAGGAGACCACGGCGGCATGACCACCCAGCTCCCGCCCGACTTCGCGGACTGGCTGCGGCTGCGCGAGCCCGCCGACGCCGCGGCCCGCGCCACCGACCTGGTCGCCCGGGTCCGCCGCCGGCTGACCGGTGACCGGTCGCTGGTCGTGCACGACCTGGGCACCGGGACCGGTGCGATGGGACGCTGGCTGGCGCCGCTGCTGCCCGGGCCGCAGCACTGGATCCTGTATGACCGGGACGCCGACCTGCTGGACCGGGCCATGGCCGACCTGGTGGACGCCGCCGCCGACGGCAGCAAGGTCACCGTCGAGACCCGGCGCGCCGACATCACCCGGCTGACCGCCGCGGACCTCGCCGGCGCCGGCCTGGTCACCGCCTCGGCGCTGCTGGACATGCTCACCGCCGCGGAGGTCGAGCGGGTGGTGGCGGCGTGCGCCGGGCACCTCACGCTGTTCATGCTCACCGTGGTCGGCCGGGTCGAGTTCACCCCGGCCGACCCGCTGGACGCGGAGTTCGCCGCGGCGTTCAACGCGCACCAGCGCCGTACCGTCGACGGCCGCGCCCTGCTCGGGCCGGACGCGGTCGCGGCCACCCGGGCGGCGTTCGCCCGGCGGGGCATCGAGGTGCTGGTCCGGCCTAGCCCGTGGCGGCTAGGCCCGGAGCAGGCGACGCTGACCGCGGAGTGGCTGACCGGCTGGCTCGACGCGGCCGGCGAGCAGCGGCCGGAGCTGGCCGCGCCGGCCGGGGCGTACCGGCGGCGGCGGCTGGCCGAGGCGGCCGAGGGGCGGCTGCGGGTGCTGCTGCACCACGCCGACCTGCTGGCCGGCGGGTGAACCGGACGGCCACGCCGTACGTGAGACCGGGTGGACAGAGGGAGGACCGCTTGTCGCACGCGACCATCGCCGCGCCCGTCGTACCCCCGGTGGCGGCCGCCGCGTCCCCGGCCGCGGCCCGGTCGCCGTGGGCCTGGGTCCGCACGCTCGGTGGGCTGGGGGTGCTCGCCGCCCTGGTCTGGTGGGTTGGCACCGGGCCGTTCCTCGACGGGCTGCGGCTGATCGACGGCCGGGCGCTCGCCGCGGCCCTCGCCATCGGCCTCGTCACCACCGTCTGCTGTGCCTGGCGGTGGGCGCTGGTCGCGGGCGGCCTCGGCGTGCGGCTGCCGATGGGCGCCGCGGTGGCGCACTGCTACCGCGCGGTCTTCCTCAACTCGACGCTCCCCGGCGGGGTGCTGGGCGACGTGCACCGGGCGGTGCGGCACGGCCGGGACGCCGGCGACGTCAGCCGGGGCATCCGCGCGGTGGTCTGGGAACGCACCGCCGGGCAGGTCGTCCAACTGGTCATCGCCGTGGTCGTGCTGGCCGCGCTGCCCTCGCCGGTCCGGCCGTACCTGCCGGCGGTGGCCGGCGCGCTGCTGGCCGTCGGGCTGGGCCTGGTCCTGCTCGCCCGCCGGGCGCCGCGCTCCGGCGCCTCCCGGTGGGGGCGGGCGCTGCGCACCGCGGTGGCCGACGTCCGGTCCGGACTGCTCGCCCGGCGTACCTGGCTGGGCGTGGTGGTCGCCTCCGCCGTGGTGGTCGCCGGCCACCTGGCCACCTTCGTGGTCGCGGCCCGCACCGCGGGCGCCGACGCGCCGCTGGCCCGGCTGGTGCCGCTGACGTTGCTGGCCCTGCTGGCGATGGGGCTGCCGGCCAACGTCGGCGGGTTCGGCCCGCGCGAGGGGGTCGCCGCGTGGGCGTTCGCCGCCGCCGGCCTGACCGCCGCGCAGGGCGTCGCCGCCGCCATGGTGTACGGCGCGCTGGTGCTCGTCGCGAGCCTGCCCGGCGCGGCCGTGCTGCTGCTGGGCCGGTTCCCGGCGACGACGGCGAGCACCGCTCGCTGACCGCGCCTACGGTGGACCTTGGTAAGCGCGGCCGGCCCGTCCGGCGGCACCGGACGGAGGAGAGCAATGGACGAAGCGCTGCCGGCGGCGACGGTCCGGACCCAGGTGACGGTGCCGCTGCGGTTCCCCGACGGGTACGTCACGGACGCCCGGGTCTTCTCGTTCGACGGGCTGGTGGACGGCCGGGAGCATCTCGCGTTCGGCCTCGGTGACTGGGCGGCGACCCTGGACGGGCAGGCCACCGGCGGGCCGCCGCCCCTGGTGCGGCCGCACAGCGAGTGCCTGACCGGGGACGTCTTCGGCAGCCAGCGCTGCGACTGCGGCCCGCAGCTGCGGGAGGCCGTCGAGCGCATCGCCGAGGCCGACGGCTTCCTGCTCTACCTGCGGCAGGAGGGGCGCGGCATCGGCCTGTACGCCAAGCTCGACGCGTACGCCCTGCAGGACGCCGGCCTGGACACCTACGAGGCGAACCTGGCGTTGGGCCGAGGCGCCGACGAGCGCGACTACCGGGTGGCCGCGCAGATGCTGGCCGCGCTGGGCGTGCCCCGGGTCGCCCTGCTCAGCAACAACCCGGACAAGGCCGACCAGCTCGACCGGTTCGGCGTGACGGTGGCCGAGCGGGTGCCGACGGGCGTGCACCTGTCCCCGGCCAACGCCGGCTACCTGGCGGCGAAGGTCCGCCGCGGCGACCACGCCCTCGACCTCCCGTTCGTGCCATGACCGACCGGCCGTACGTGCTGCTCAGCTGCGCGATGTCGATCGACGGGTACATCGACGACGCCTCGGCCGAGCGGTTGCTGCTGTCCAACGCCGACGACCTGGACCGGATCGACGCGGTCCGGGCGGGCTGCGACGCCATCCTGGTCGGCGCGGTCACCGTCCGCCGGGACGACCCGCGGCTGCTGGTGCGCTCCGACCGGCGCCGGGCCGAGCGGGTGGCCCGGGGCCTGCCGCCGTCCCCGGCGAAGGTCACGGTCACCGCCAGCGGGGACCTCGACCCGGCGGCCCGCTTCTTCACCATGGGCGAGGCGACGAAGCTGGTGTACTGCCCGAGCGGCGCGCTGGAGAAGACCCGGGAGCGGCTGGGCGGGGTGGCGACGGTGGTCGACGCCGGCGAGCCGGCCGGTCCCGGGACGCTGCTGGCCGACCTGGCCGCCCGGGGCGTACGCCGGCTGATGGTCGAGGGCGGCGGCACCGTGCACGCGCAGTTCCTCAGCGCCGGACTCGCCGACGAGCTGCACCTGGTGGTCGCGCCGTTCTTCGTCGGCGACGGCCGGGCGCCGCGCTTCGTCGGGGACGGCAGTTTCCCCTGGCACCCGGGACGGCGTGCCCGGGTGCTGGAGGTCCGCCAGATCGGCGACGTGGTGCTGACCCGGTACGCCCTCTCCGACCGCTGCCCGGAGGCCTGAGCTCCGGAGGCTAGAGCACCTGGGCGAGGAAGCGGCGCAGCCGGGGGTGCTCGGGGGATTCGAAGATGGCGGCCGGCTCGCCGGCCTCGAGGACCACGCCGTGGTCCATGAAGGCCACCGTGTCGGCGACCTCGCGGGCGAAGCCCATCTCGTGGGTCACCACCACCATGGTCATGCCGCCGGCGGAGAGGTCGGCCATCACCCCGAGCACCCCCTTCACCAGCTCCGGGTCGAGCGCCGAGGTCGCCTCGTCGAAGAGCATCACCTGCGGTTGCAGGGCCAGGGCGCGGGCGATGGCCACCCGCTGCTGCTGACCGCCGGAGAGGTGCGCGGGACGGGAGTCGGCCTTGGCGGCCAGCCCGACCAGGTCGAGCTGGGTCCGGGCCACCTGCATCGCCTCGTCCTCGGAGAGCTTCCTGATCTTCCGCAGGGCGAGGGTGATGTTGCGCAGCACGGTCATGTGCGGGAAGAGGTTGAACTGCTGGAACACCATGCCGACCCGCTGTCGCAGCGCGTCCGGGTCGTCGCGCAGCACGCTGCGGCCGTCGAGCAGGACGTCGCCGGAGTCCGGCTCGATGAGCCGGTTGATGGTGCGCAGCAGGGTGGACTTGCCGGAGCCGGACGGGCCGATCACGCAGGCCGTCGCGCCCCGGGCCACGTCCAGTTCGGCGCCGCGCAGCACCCGGTTCGCGCCGAAGGCGAGGTGCACGTCCCGGACGCCGAGGCTGACCGAGGTCGTCGTGCCGGTGGTGGTGGTCGTCATCGCTGGTCCTCTCGCTGCGGCGCGGCGGTCTCCGGGGGCAGGGCGACCTGGCCGGCCACGGCCAGCCCGCCGTCGTCGTCGGGGTCGACGGTGATCGCGCGACCCTGGCGCAGGCGCCGGTCGATCCAGTTGACCGCGTGGGTCAGCGGCACGGTCAACGCCAGGTAGAACAGGCCGGCCAGCAGCAGGGCGGACTGGTTGCCGGTGTTCGCCGCGTAGTCCTGCCCGATCCGGAACAGCTCCCGCTGGCTGGCCAGCAGGCCGAGTAAGTAGACCAGGCTGGAGTCCTTGATCAGGGCGATCAGCTGGTTCACCCAGGCCGGCAGCACCCGCCGGACGCCCTGCGGGACGATCACCAGGCGCATCGCCTCGCCCCAGGAGAAGCCGAGCGCCCGGGCCCCCTCCAGCTGCGCCGTCTCGACGCTCTGGATGCCGGCCCGGAAGATCTCACCGATGTACGCGGCGGCGATCAGCGACAGCGCCAGGATCCCCAGCGGGTAGGGGTTCGGGCCCCAGACCTCCATGCCCAGTGGCGCCAGGCCGACGCCGATGAGCAGGATGGTCGCGGCGGCGGGCAGGCCGCGGAAGATGTCGGTGTAGACCCGGGCCGGCCAGCGCAGCCAGCGGCTACGCGAGATGCCGGCGATCGCCAGCAGTATGCCCAGCAGCGAGCCGAGCAGGGCGGCGGAGACCGCCAGGATCAGCGTGTTGGGCAACCCGACGGTCAGCATGTCGGGTAGCGCCTCGCGCATGGAGTCCCAGTCGAAGAAGGTCTCCCACAGGGTGCTCAACGGATCCATCGGAATCTCCTACCGCCCCGCTCGCTCGTGTTCGCGTACGTCAGGAAGCGGCCGACGCCGACGGCGCCGCCGGGCCAGGGACGGCGACCGCGCCGCTGCCGGGCTTGAAGTCGGCCGGGATCGGGCGGCCCGGGTAGTACTGCGCCTGAAGCTTCGTCCAGGTGCCGTCGGCGATGACCTCGTCGAGGCCCTTGTTCAGCGCCTCGCGCAGCTTGTCGTTCCCCTTCGCCACCGCGTACGCGGTTGGGGCCGGGCTGAGCTGCGTGGTCGCCACCGTGATCTTGCCGTTGCTGTCCGCTGCCGACTTGTCACCGATCTCGGCGGGGGCGATCCAGGCGTCGGCGGTGCCGGCCTTGAGCTGGTTGATCGCGCCGTTGTAGTCGGGCACCCGCACCGGGTTCAGGTTCTTGCCGGTGGCGTAGTCGTCCTGCACGGTGCCCTGCACGACCACCACCCGCTTGCCGGCGAGCTGGTCGAAGCCGGTGATCGGCGAGCCGGCCGGCACGTCGAGTCCGAAGTAGCCGAAGTCGTAGCCGTTGCCGAAGTCCACGGTCTTCTTCCGCGCCTCGGTGATGGTGATCGACGAGCTGCCCACGTCGAACTTGCGGTTGTTGACCTGCGACAGCAGCGCCGAGAAGTCGGTGCCGACGAACTCCACCTTCAGCCCCGCCTTGGCGGCGACCGCGGTGAGCAGGTCGTTGTCGAAGCCGGTGAACTTGCCGTCCTTCAGGTACACGTTCGGCGGGGCGTCGGTGAGCGTGCCGGCCCGCAGCACGCCGGGCTGGAGCAGGCCGTACGGGTTGGCGGCCTTGCCGGTGGCGGCGTCGTCGCCGCAGGCGGTGAGGCCGGTCGCGGCGAGGACGGCGGCGGCACCGAGCGCGGCGACGCGGGTCAGGGCGGGAAGGAATCGCACAGGTGTCTCCTGGGTCGGATGGCGGCGTGGGCGCACGCCGCCGACGGCAGGCCCGGGGGCGGGCGAGCCGGAGTGGGTGGTTCGAGGAAGGGGGGTGGTGGCGCTCAGCGCGCGTCGGCGCGGCGACAGGCGTCGCTGCACACCCGCATCAGGTCGACGTGCCGGCGCTTGACCAGTGCGAAGCCGGCCGGGTACGCGACATGGTCGGCGAGCGGGGCGCGAGAGTGAGCAGACATGGTTCCCTCGGGTCGGTGATGACCTGGGTACCAGGCCACGCTTGCACCGGCGTGCTGCCGGTGCCTGGTCTTCACCCGGGGCACCCCACCGCGGAGGAGGGTTGCCGGCCAGCGAGCCGGGGCTTGACGCTGGCGCTCATGACCTGCCGAGAAGGCTAGCAGCAGCGCCACCCCGGCCGTCCAGCCGTTATGACCACGCTCACGTCCACCCGTTACCCGCCCCAGCGGGCGCGTCCCTACCGGCTCAGGGTCGGTGCGCCGACGTGGGGGTGGGGGTGGCCGCCCGCAGCGTGGCCACCCGTCGGAGCCCGTCGGGGTGGGCGGGCACGATCGGCGCGTCCCGTCCGGTGCCGTGCCGCCCGCCGCCGGTCGGGGAGGACCTCTTCTGCTCGTGGTAGTCCTGCTCCACGTTGACCGTCCAGACGTCGTGCCCGGCGCCGTGGGCGATGTTCTCGGCGGTCAGCATCGCCGTCAGCATCGAGTGGTCCTGGTTGTTGTAGCGGTGCATGCCGTTGCGCCCGACCGGGTGCACGTTCGGCACCTCGCGGGCCAGCCAGTCCCGGATCACGTCCACGTTGTGCTGGTACCGCTCGTCGTACACCGGGTAGGCCTTCGGCATCCGGACGACGTGGCCGGCCTCCACGCAGCCGGGCCGGACCAGGCCGAGCCGCTCCAGCTCCGCGGTGGCGAGGGCGACCAGATCCTCGTCCGGGGTACGCCACATCTCGTCGTCCTCGAAGACGAAGTACTCCAGCCCCAGGCAGGTGCGCCCGTCCTTCACCAGGTACGGCGACCAGCAGCCGAAGTTCTGGATCCGCCCCACCTTCGCCGCCGGGTCGTGCACGTAGATCCAGTTGTCCGGGAACGAGAACTCCTCGGGCACGACCAGCGCGACGGTCAGGAAGTCCCGGTAGCGCAGGTCGTCGGCCGCGGCGCGCACCTCGGGCGGGGCGGCCGGGCACAGCGCGTGGACCAGCGCGGAGATCGGCATGGACGAGATCACATGGTCGGCCGGCTCGGTCCGTTCCCCGGCCGCGTCGGCCACCGTCACGCCGGTGGCGCGCCGCGCCGCCGGGTCGCGGTGCACGGCCGTCACCGAGGTTCCGGTACGCACCGAGCCGCCCCGCTTCTCCACCTGCTCGGTGCAGCGCTCCCACATCATCCCGGGCCCGAACTTCGGGTACTGGAACTCCTCGATCAGGCTGGTCACGTCCTTGCGGTTGCGCCTCGGTAGCAGGGCGTTGAGCACCGCCTTGGACAACGACAGGTTCTTGATCCGCTGCGCGGCCCAGTCGGCCTGCAACTGGTCGGCCGGCATCCCCCAGACCTTCTCGGTGTACGTCTTGAAGAACTTCGAGTAGAGCCGCCAGCCGAACCGGGCCGACACCCAGCCCTCGAAGTGCGACTGGTCCTTCGGTGGCCGCAGCCGGGCCCGCCCGTACGAGCCGACGCAGCGCAACGCCTCGACGATGCCCAGGTTGCGCAGCGCGTTGGCGGCGTTGAGCGGGTAGTCGTAGAGCGCGCCCCGGTAGTAGATCCGGCTCATCCTGGGCCGGAGCAGGAAGTCCTCGTCGGGCAGGATCTCGTGCCAGAAGTCCTCGACCCGGGACACCTTGGTGAAGAACCGGTGCCCGCCGATGTCGAAACGCCAGCCGTCCCGCTCCACCGTGCGGCTGATCCCGCCGACCACGTCGTCGGCCTCGAAGACCCGGACCGGCTCGCCGTGCCGGAGCAGCTCGTACGCCGCGGTCAGCCCCGCCGGTCCGGCGCCGATCACGACGGTGCCGTTCTTCTCGTCCATGCTGTCCGAGCCCTCCGCCGCCGTCCGGTCAGTTGCGGCAGCGCGGTTACCCGGCCTGCCCCCGATTTCACCTTCCGGTGCGGCGCGAATCTCGCCGGTCCCCGGCCAGCCAGCCGCCCCGCGGCCCGCCGCGCCAGACGATCATTGCCGGGCAGGTGTCAACGGCCGCGGAACGGGGATGCCGGGCGACGGTTCGCGGCCCCGGGCGGTCGCGGGCGGGGGCGACGCGTGGGGGACGGATGGTGGACGGGCGGCGGGCCGGCGCGGCCGACGCGCCCGCCATGGACCGGCCGGAAGCGGAGGCCCGGCTGCGCCGCACCGGCCGGAGGGTGTCCGGGCTCGCCGCCCGGGTGCCCGCCCCGTGGGGGTTCGTGCTGGCGGTCTTCGTCGGTTCGAAGGTCGTGCTCAGCCTGGTCGGCGTGATCGCGTTGAGCGCCTGGGACGGCGTGCCCGGCGCGCCGCCCGCCGACGAGGTGATGATGCGCGTCCAGCAGGACGCCGTCTCGCCGTACCGGTGGATCTCGCTCTGGTTCGCCTGGGACTCGTTCCTCTACGACCACCTGGCCCAGCTCCCGCTCGACCGGCCCTGGCGGGACTTCGGCTTCCCGCTGCTGTATCCGTTCCTGGCCCGCCCGCTCGCGCCGCTGCTGGGTGGGCACACCGCGTGGGCCCTGCTGCTGGTCAGCAACCTCGCCCTGATCTTCCAGCTCTACTACGCCCACCAGCTCGGCGCCCGCCTGCTCGGGTCCGGCTCGGCGGGCGGACCGGCGGATGGCGCGGCGGGTGGCGACGACCCGGCGGCGGGTCGGCGCTTCGTCCGCTACCTGCTGCTCCTGCCGACCGCCTTCCTGTTCCAGGCGGCGCTGACCGAGTCGCTCTTCCTCTGCCTCGCGCTGGCCGCCTTCTGGTACGCCGAGCGGCGCCGCTGGCTGCTGGTGGGGATCGTCGGCTACTTCCTGGCGCTGAGCCGCTCGGTCGGCTTCCTGGTGGTGGTTCCCCTCGCGCTGGTCCTGCTGCGCCAGCACGGATACCGGCTGGACCCCCGCACGCTGGGGCGGTACCTGCGGCAGGGCTGCCCGCTGCTGCTCGTACCGGCCGGCTGGCTGACCTTTATGGCGTTCTGCCGCTGGCAGTCCGGCGACTGGTACGCGTACAAGCACGCCCAGGAGAAGGGCTGGGGGATCAGCGTGCAGAACCCGTTCCGGGTGGCCTACGCGGCACTGACCGGGGACAACAGCGCCGACGCCCTGCGGGTCTGGTGCGCCGTGGCCGTCCTGGTTGTCGTCGTGGCCGGGATGCGCTGGGCCGAGCTGCCGTACCTGGTCTACACGGCGATCGTGGTGCTGGTGCCGCTGTCGATGGGCCCGCCGGTGCACAAGAGCCTGCTGCGCTACCTGCTCGCCGCGTTCCCGGTCGGCCTGGTGCTGGCCCGGTGGGCCCGCCGGGCCACCCTCGACACCTGGCTGACCGCCGCGCTGGCGCTGCTCCAGGGAGCGCTCTTCGTGGTCTGGCTGACCTACTGGACGCACTTCATCATCTGAACCCGGCCTTGCTATGCAACGAGTTGCATAGCAAGATGCTGGCATGTCGCTGGAGCACGCCATCCTGGTCTCGCTGCTGGAGCAGCCCGCCTCCGGGTACGAGCTGGCCCGCCGCTTCGACCGCTCGATCGGCCGCTTCTGGACCGCCACCCACCAGCAGATCTACCGGGTGCTCAAGCGGATGGCGGCGGACGACTGGATCGCGGGCGAGGAGGTCGGCCAGGAAGGACTGCCCGACAAGAGGGTCTGGTCGGCCACGCCGGCCGGCCGGGCCGCGCTGGTCACCTGGCTGCACGCCCCGGTACAACCCGAGGCGGTCCGGCACGAGCTGGCCGTCAAGATCCGCGGCGCGGCGTTCGACGACCCCGCCGGCCGCGCCGCGCTGGCCACCGAGGTCGAGCGGTACCGCGCCGACCACGAGGCCACCCTCGCCGGCTACCTGGCCGGCGAGCGCCGCGACTTCCCGGACCCCGACGCGCTGGACGCCCGCGAGTCGCTCCAGCACGTCGTGCTGCGCGGCGGCATCGCGTACGAGCGGATGGTGCTGGCCTGGCTCGACGACGTCCTGGCCACCCTCCGCGACCTCGACCCCCCGACCAGGAAGGCGACTCCGTGACCGACCCGCTGCTGCTCAACCCGCACAGTTACGACCCCACCCACCTCGACGAGCCCTCCCGCCGGCTGCTGCGGGCCACCGTCGACTGGTTCGAGTCTCGCGGCAAGCGGGCGCTCGTGGACGGCTACAACCGGCGCGACTGGTACGGCGACTTCCTCGACTTCGCCGCCAAGGAGGGGCTCTTCGCCACCTTGCTCACCCCTGCGGCGGACGCCGGCGGCCACCCGGACAAGCACTGGGACACCGCGCGCAACGCGGCGCTGAGCGAGATCCTCGGCTTCTACGGGCTCGGCTACTGGTACACCTGGCAGGTCACGGTCCTCGGCCTCGGCCCGGTCTGGCAGAGCGGCAACGCCGCCGCCCGGGCCCGTGCGGCCCAACTGCTCGACGAGGGCCACGTGATGGCCTTCGGGCTCTCCGAGCGCCCGCACGGCGCCGACATCTACTCCACCGACATGGTGCTCACCCCCGACGGCGCGGGCGGCTTCCGGGCCACCGGCGGCAAGTACTACATCGGCAACGGCAACGTCGCCGGGCTGGTCTCCGTCTTCGGCCGCCGGGCCGACGTCGAGGGTCCCGACGGGTACGTCTTCTTCGCCGCCGACAGCCGGCACCCCGCGTACCGGCTGGTCCGCAACGTGGTGAACGCGCAGATGTACGTCAGCGAGTTCCGGCTCGAGGACTACCCGGTCCGCGCCGAGGACCTGCTGCACACCGGCCGGGCCGCCTTCGACGCCGCGCTGAACACCGTCAACGTCGGCAAGTTCAACCTCTGCACCGCGTCCATCGGCATCTGCGAGCACGCCATGTACGAGGCGGTCACCCACGCCCACAACCGGGTCCTGTACGGCCGCCCGGTGACCGACTTCCCGCACGTCCGCCGCGAGCTGACCGACGCGTACGCCCGCCTGGTCGCGATGAAGCTGTTCAGCGACCGGGCGGTCGACTACTTCCGCTCGGCCGGCCCGGACGACCGGCGGTACCTGCTGTTCAACCCGATGACCAAGATGAAGGTCACCACCGAGGGCGAGAAGGTCATCGACCTGCTCTGGGACGTGATCGCCGCGAAGGGCTTCGAGGCGGACACCTACTTCGACAAGGCCGCCAGGGACATCCGGGGCCTGCCGAAGCTGGAGGGGACGGTGCACGTCAACCTGGCGCTGATCCTCAAGTTCATGGCGAACTACCTGTTCCAGCCGGCGGAGTTTCCCCCGGTGCCCACCCGGCACGACCCGACGGACGACGGGTTCCTGTTCCGGCAGGGCCCGGCCCGCGGCCTCGGCGCGATCCGCTTCCACGACTGGCGCGCCGCGTACGACGCGCACGCCGCGGTGCCGAACGTGGCCCGGTTCCGGGAGCAGGCCGACGGGCTCTGCGCGTTGCTCGCCGCGCACGCCCCGGACGAGGCCCAGCAGCGGGACCTGGACTTCCTGCTCGCCCTCGGCCAGCTCTTCGCCCTGGTCGTCTACGGCCACCTCGTCCTGGAGCAGGCGGAGCTGACCGGCCTCGACGCCGACCTGATCGACGAGATCTTCGACCTGCTGGTCCGCGACTTCTCCGCGCACGCCACCGAGCTGCACGGCAAGGCGGCCACCACGGAGGAGCAGGCCGCCTGGGCGCTGGCCCACGTCCGACGCCCGGTGCGCGACGCCGAGCGCACCGCCCGGGTCTGGCAGCGGGTGGCCGCCCTCGCCGGGACGTACGAGATGCGGCCCTGACGGCACGCCCGCGCCCGCCGGCTCGGGCGATCCCGGCGTCGCTCGATGGTCGCGTCGCTCGTGATGGGCCCGGTTCCCGGAGCCGGCCGGACAAGGCACCCAACTGCGCTACGAACCTGATGACGCAGATGAATCACCGGCATCCGCCGGCCCTCAGCCGATCCCGCTACGTCATCAGGTTCGTCGGCAGTGACCAGGAACAGCCCTGCCTGCCCACCCAGCCCGCCCGGCCGCTGTGCGGGCGCTCGGGCTGTTAGGTTGCTGCCGTGTTCGCGATCGCCCTGACCCCTGACGCCGAGCTGCGTCCGCTCGACCCCTGGCGGGCCGAGGAGTTCCTGGCCAACCTCGACCGGTGCCGGAAGCACATCGCCCCGTGGGTGTCGCCGTCCTTCGTCGCCACCGACCCTGCGTCCGCGCGCCGGGTGCTGCAGAACTACGCCGACCGGTGGGCGCGGGACGGCGGCGGCATCTGGGGCATCTGGCTCGACGGCACCCTGGTCGGCGGTGTGCTCTTCGTGTCCTTCGACGTGACGACCGGGGTCTGCGAGGCCGGCTGCTGGCTGGAGCCGGGCGCGGAGGGACGGGGCCTGGCCACGCTCGCCGCCCGCCGGATCATCGACTGGGCGATCCGGGAGCGCGGCATCCACCGGGTGGAGTGGCACACCAACGCGGCCAACGCCCCCAGCATCGCCGTCGCCCGCCGCCTCGGGATGCGCCGCGACGGTACGCTCCGCCAGGTCCTCCCCGGTCCCGGCGGGCGGATCGACCTGGAGATCTGGTCGGTGCTGGCTCCAGAGTGGACGGCCTGACCCACGCCGCCTCCCGGCCCCCGGCCGCGCTCGACCGAGGTTTTGTCGTACCCGGACGTCAACATGCGTCCATGGCTGCCCCCGCCCTGGCCCACCGGACCGACCCGCCGCGCGCCCTGCCGCTGCGAGAGGTCCGCACCCGGCTCACCCAACTCGTCGCCCTGGCCGAGCTGACCGACACGGTCACCGTGGTCACCCGCGACGGTGATCCCCGGCCGGTCGCGGCGATCGTGCCCGCCTCCGCCGCCCGCACGGCCGCCCAGGCCCGCGCCGACGCCGAGCGGGTCGCCGCGGTCACCGCCGGCTGGGCCCGCCGCCTGGAGGAACTGCACCGGCAGAGCAGCCGGCGGCACGCGGCCGAGCTGCGCGCCGTCACCGACGCCCTGGCCGAGGTCTGGGCCGAGCTGGACCGCCGGGTGCCGGCCGCTGACCCGGCGCTGGCCCGGCTGCGCGCCGCCCACGCCGACCTGCTGCGCGACTGACCCGGCCCGCGGGCGGAGCGGCGAGCCGTGGGGCCGCTGTCGTCCCGGCGCCGGTGGCGGCTGCCCCGGACGGGTCGCCGCCACCCGCGTACGGCGTCAGCCCCGGCCGCGCTGGTGGCGGTAGCGGCGGATCAACGCGGCGGTCGAGGAGTCCACGTCGCCGAGGTCCTCGCCGGTTCCGGTGAGCTTGGGCGCGAGCTGGTTGGCCATCACCTTGCCCAGCTCGACGCCCCACTGGTCGAACGGGTTGATGTTCCACACCGTGCCCTCGGTGAAGACGATGTGCTCGTAGAGGGCGATCAGCTGGCCGAGGGTGGCCGGGGTGAGCTTCGGCGCGATGATCGAGGTGGTCGGGTGGTTGCCCGGCATCACCCGGTGCGGCACCACGTCGGCCGGGGTGCCCTCCGCCTCGACCTGCTCGCGGGTGCGGCCGAAGGCCAGCGCGGCGGTCTGCGCGAAGAAGTTCGACATGAACAGGTCGTGCATGTCGCCCAGGTCGTGGTTGGGCTGGCTGAACGCGATGAAGTCGGCCGGGATGAGCAGCGTCCCCTGGTGGATGAGCTGATAGAAGGCGTGCTGGCCGTTGGTGCCGGGCTCGCCCCAGAAGATCTCCCCGGTCGGGTACGTGACCGGCTTGCCGTCGACGGTCACCGACTTGCCGTTGCTCTCCATGGTGAGCTGCTGGAGGTACGCCGGGAACCGGTGCAGGTACTGCGAGTACGGCAGCACCGCGTGGGTGTGCGCGCCGAGGAAGTCGGTGTACCAGACGTTGAGCAGGCCGAGCAGCGCCGGCAGGTTCCGCTCGACCGGCGTGGTGCGGAAGTGCTCGTCGACGGCGTGGTAGCCGGCCAGCATCTCCCGGAACCGCGCCGACCCGATGGCCAGCATCAACGACAGCCCGACGGCGGACGGCAGCGAGTACCGGCCGCCCACCCAGTCCCAGAAGCCGAACATGTTCTCCGGGTCGATGCCGAAGTCGCGGACCCGCTGCTCGTTGGTGCTGACCGCGACGAAGTGCCGGGCGATCGCCGGGTCGTCGGCGTCCAGCCCGGCGAGCAGCCAACGGCGCGCCTGGTTGGCGTTGGCCAGCGTCTCCTGAGTGGAGAACGTCTTGCTGGCCACGATGAACAGCGTGGTCGCCGGGTCCAGGTCGGTGGTCTTGTCGTGGATGTCGGTGGGGTCGATGTTGGAGACGAAGCGGCAGGTGATGCCGGCGTCCCGGTAGGCCTTCAACGCCTCGTACGCCATCACCGGGCCGAGGTCGGACCCGCCGATGCCGATGTTCACCACGGTGCTGATCCGCTCGCCGGTGTGCCCGCGCCAGTTGCCGGAGCGGACCCGCTCGGCGAAGGCGGACATCCGGTCGTGCAGGGCGTGCACGTCGGCGACCACGTCCTGCCCGTCCACCACCAGGCTCGCCTCGCGGGGCAGGCGCAGCGCGGTGTGCAGGACGGCCCGGTCCTCGGTGGAGTTGATGTGCGCGCCGGAGAACATGGCGGCGATCCGGTCGGTCAGCCGGACCCGCTCGGCGAGGGCGGTGAGCAGCCCCAGCGTCTCGTCGGTGATGAGGTTCTTGCTGTAGTCGACGTGCAGGTCGGCGACGTCGCCGGTGAGCCGCTCGCCCCGCTGCCCGTCGGCGGCGAACAGCTCCCGCAGGTGGGTGCCGCGCATCGCCTCGGCGTGCTTGCGCAGGGCCTGCCATTCGTCCGTGGTGGTGACGTCCACAGCCATCGGGTCGATCTTCTCCTTCACGACGGGTCTGTCAGCGGGCCGTCGTCGCGCCCGCTGCCGGCGACTCCACCAGCCTGCCACCCGGGGCGGGTCGGCGCGACGCGACCCGACATCGCCCATCCGGTGGAACCGCGCCGGGGTGGCCGCCGGGCGGCACTGCGGTTGGGACGCCTGTTCGACACGCCGATCACCCCGAGACAGCAGTCGGTCGCCGAACGTAAGCTCCGGGTCGGTTGTGGTTCGTACCGGTGAGGAGGCGCCATGGCGACGGTGATCGGTCCCCGCCACCCGGCCGAGGAGGACGGCCCGGCCGACGGCGACGCCGGCCCGGCGTTGCCGGAGCTGGAGGACGGTCACTGGATGCACCGGGCGACCGAGTTCGCGCACACCAGCTTCAAGTCCATGGCCCGGCGCCTGCCGGCGCTGGTCCGGGAGGCGGTCGTGCTGGCCTGGGGCACCAGCCGCCGGGACACCGCCGCCTCCATTGGTCTCAACGTCGCGGCCGGCGTGATGACCACCCTGGGTCTGCTGGCCACGACCGGCGTGCTCCGCCAGCTCTTCGCCGCCGGCCCGACCCCCGACCGGATCCGCGCCGCGCTGCCAGCGCTGGCTCTCGCCGCGTTCGCGGTGACGGTCAAGGGCGCGTTGA
The DNA here is from genome assembly GCF_042650725.1 of Micromonospora sp. GCM10011541. Classification (NCBI taxonomy): domain Bacteria; kingdom Bacillati; phylum Actinomycetota; class Actinomycetes; order Micromonosporales; family Micromonosporaceae; genus Micromonospora; species Micromonospora sp. GCM10011541. The sequence goes on along the minus strand of NZ_JBHSBP010000009.1, from coordinate 155,000 downwards.
CCGTGGCCGCCGGCTGGGCGCAGGCCCGGCTGATCCCGCAGATCAACTACCAGGTGGAGCTGCGGCTCTTCGAGACGACCACCGCGGTGGAGTTGGCCGCGTTCGACGACGCGGGGTTCGCCGAGGAGATGGACCGCGCCCGGGACCGCGGCATGGCGGAGGCGGCGTCGATCGTCGACCACACCGTCAACCTGGTCACCGGAGTGGTGGGCGTGCTGGCCACCGCCGCCGCGGTGACGGTGGTCCAACCGGTGCTGCTGCCCTGCCTGCTGCTCGCCGCGGTGCCGGAGGCGGTGACGGCGGTGCGGATGGCCCGCCGCCAGTATCTCGCCATGCTGGCCCGGATCACCCGCCGCCGTCGGATGTGGATGCTGGCTCATCTGATGGCGGAGCGGCGCACGGCCGCCGGGGTCCGCGCGTACCAGATGCGGGAGTTCCTGCTCACCGAGTTCCGCCGGATGATGGCGGCGGAGACCCGGGCCGAGCTGCGGCTGGCCCGCTCGCAGAGCACCACCCGGGCGGCCGGCATGTCGGTGACCGGCATCGCCGCCTTCGGCGTCTACGCGGTTCTCGGCGGGTTGCTGCTGAGCGGCGTGGTCGCGCTGGCCGCCGCGGCCACCGCCCTGCTGGCGTTGCAGTCCGCCCGGTCCTCGCTGCGGATCGCGGTGTTCGCCACGAACTCCCTCTACGAGGACGCGCTCTACTACCAGGACTACCGGGACTTCCTCGACCGGGCCCGGCAGCGCGTCCCGACCGGCGGCGGTCGGCCCGTCGACGGCTTCGACCGGATCGAGCTGGACCGGGTGACCCTGCGTTACCCGGACACCGACAAGGCCGCCGTGGACGGGGTCAGCGTCAGCATCCGGCGCGGCGAGGTGGTCGCCCTGGTGGGGGAGAACGGCTCCGGCAAGACCACGCTGGCCAAACTCATCGCGGGTCTCTACCGGCCGACCGACGGGGCCATCCGCTGGGACGGCGTCGACGTCGGCGAGCTGGACCCGCGGCAGACCGGCGCCCAGGTCGCGGTGATGAGCCAGGACTGGTGGAGATTCCCGTTCACCGCCGGGCAGAACATCCGGGTCGGCCGGCACGACCGGCCGGCCGACCGGCCCGGTCCGAGCGTCGAGGACGCCGCCCGCGGCGCCGCCGCGCACGACATGATCACCGATCTGCCGTACGGCTACGACACGCTGCTCGACCGGCAGTTCAAGGACGGCCAGGACCTCTCCGGCGGCCAGTGGCAGCGGCTCGTGGCCGCCCGCGGCCTCTACCGGGACGCCCCGCTGCTGATCTGCGACGAGCCCTCCGCGGCCCTCGACGCCCGGGCCGAACACGCGCTCTTCCAGCACCTGCGGCGGCACCCGGAGCGGGCGGTCGTGCTGATCACCCACCGGCTGGCCAACGTCCGGCACGCCGACCGGATCTTCGTGCTGGACCACGGCCGGCTGATCCAGCAGGGCAACCACGACGAGCTGATGGCGCAGGACGGCCCCTACCGGGAGTTGTTCGAGCTGCAGGCCGCCGGATACCGGGCGGGCGCGGGGGAGGCCACCGTCTGACCCCTCGGGCTGCGCCCACCGCCGGAGGCTCCGCTGTGCTGGACGCCGCCGCCGGGCCCGCGGCAGGATTCCCGGAATGCTTCCGCCGACCCTTCGCCGCGCCGGCGCCGCCGCGTACCCGCACGGGCTGGACGTGGCCGGCCAGCCACTCCGCCTCGGACGCGTCCGACCCGGCCTTGCCGCAGCTCGGCCAGCGGCTGCGGCTCAAGCGGTCGGTGGACGTGTCCCGGTTGCCCCGGCAGGCCCGGATCGTCGCCGAGGCCATGCAGCGGTACGGCCTGATCGTCGCCGACCACGGCTCGGCGTGGTTCCTGTCCGGCGCGCCGGATCCGGGCCAGCCAGGGGCACTCCATCGCGGTCGATCTCGGGCTGGCCCCGACGCCACCGCCGGACCGGCTCTACCACGGCACGAGCGCCGCGGTGGTGCCGGCCATCCTGGCCGAAGGCCTGCGTCGCGGCGCCCGGCACCACGTCCATCTCTCGCCCGACCTGCAGACCGCCCGTCGGGTGGGCGCCCGGCGGGGCGGCCCGGTGGCGATCCTCACCGTCGACGCGGCGGCGATGGCCCGGGACGGCCACCTCTTCTACCGCAGTGCGAACGGCGTGTGGCTCGCCGACGCCGTCCCCGCCGCCTACCTCACCGGCTGACCTCCACCCGCCGCGGTCCCGCCCGTGGCGTCCCTTCGGGTCGCGCGGGTCGCGGGGTCAGGCCACGGTCACCGGGTGCCGGACGACGCCGTCGAAGAGGTACCCGAGGTCGTTGTGGCCGGCGGTGTCGGGCTGGCCGGCCCCGGTGACGTCGGTGGCCCGGGCGCGCAGCGTCCACCGGCCGGGGGCGGGCGGCCGCCAGACGGCCGTCCAGCGCTGCCACGCCCCGCCCCGGTCGGCGGCGACCAGCTCGGCGGGGCGCCAGTCGTCGTCGCCGGTGCTGACCTCGACCCGGGCGATCGGCCCGTTGCCGGACCAGGACCGGCCGCGCAGCAGCACCTCGGGGCCCGCCGGGATGCGGGCGTTCCAGGCCAGCTCGAAGGCGCTCTTCACCGACTGGGCGGCCAGCACCCCGCCGCCCGTGGGATGCCCGGAGCCGAACATCCGGTAGAACTGGGTGTTCCAGGGCGAGAAGAGGGGAGTGGCGGAGACCTCCACCGCCCCCACCCACTTGATCGAGGAGATGCCGATCCAGCCGGGCACCACCACCCGCACCGGGTAGCCGTGGTCGGCCGGGAGCGGCTCGCCGTTCATCTCGTACGCCAGCAGCACGTCGTCGAGGGCCTTGCCGACCGGCAGCGGCCGGCGTACCCGGCCGAGGTTCACCCCGCCGGTGACGTAGTCCGGGTCCAGCCCCTCCGGCATCACGTCGACCGCCGCGTCGGTGAGGCCGGCCAGCCGGAGCACCGTGCCCAGTCGTACGCCCCGCCAGCGCGCGACACCGACCCCGCCGAGGCCCCAGGCCACGCCGGGGGCGGGATCGTCCTGCTGCTCGGCAAAGTAGCGGCGTCCGTTGCCCGCGCACTCGATCAGCGCGATGTGCTCCTCGGCGGGCAGCCCCCGCAGGTCGGCGAGGTCGAACTCGACCGGGTCGGGCCGGGTCGGCGTACCGCGCAGCCCGGTGCCGAAGAGGCGCAGCCGCCAGGCGTCGGCGTCCAGCCTGGGTGTCACGGTGTGGTTGCGGACGAAGAAGCGGTCGTTGGGGACGACGTGCCCCTGCCCGGCCATCGCCTCCCAGCGCATCTCGGCGTTGGTGTCCAGCCGCCGGAACACGTGCGGCGGCAGCGGCTTGGCGATGGGCGCCTCGGCGGCTCCGGACCCCGGGTCGACGCCGACCGGGGCGGGGGCGACGGCGACCGGCTCCCGCTCCTCGGCGGCGGCGGTGACGGCGGCCATGGCGGCGCCCAGCTCCAGCAGTTCCTGACGGGGGACCCCGTCGCAGCGGGCGTCCCCGGCGAGCCACTGCCGGGTCCGGCGGGTGTCGTGCTCGACTTCGTCCTGGGACAGGGGGCGTGACAAGGGGGACCTCCGGGCTCGGCGACGCTGCATTCCTATTCAATCAGTAGAAATAGCCGTCGATCAGAGCCGGTGGTGGCGTGGCAGTGTCGGCGCGCGGTGGCACGAGGGTGAAGGGGATCAGACCGGGGACTTGCCGGCCAGGAAGTCGGCCAGCGCCCGGGTGTGGGTGGAGAAGGCCAGCTCGACCGGCTCGGTGAGGACCAGCCACTCCGTGGCCTCCTCGGTCGGCGCGGACGGCGGCAACTCCTCGGCCGCCCGCTCGGGCAGCACGCCGAAGACCATCATGGTGCCGCCGGCCGGTGCCCCGTGCACCGCGAAGAGCCGTGCCTGGTCGGCCTCGGCCAGCAGTCCGGTCTCCTCGCGCAGCTCCCGGACCAGCGCCTCCGACCACTCCTCGCCGTACTCGATGAACCCGCCGGGCAGCGCGAGCTGGCCACGGGCCGGCTCGATGTCGCGGCGGACCACCACCACCCCCAGGCCGGCCGCCGTGCGTACCGGCAGCAGCGCCACCGCGACCGGCAGCGGGTTGCGCCAGACTGTCTGGCCGCAGGCCGCGCAGACGCGCGGCCAGCCGGCTCCCGCCGGGTAGGTCACGCCGCAGTACGAGCAGTGCGAGTACGGTGCGCCGGTCACGCCGCAGCACGTTACCCGCCTGACGTGTGGGCGGCGTGGCGACTGTCAGTCGTCGGTGGGCCGGCGGCGACGCCCCTCGGGGGTGAACCAGCAGGACTCGCCGAACGGCGAGGCGTCCTCCCGAGCCAGGAGCAGCACCAGTCCGTCATCGACCGGCTGGTCGTAGTCGTTCCATAGGTGCAGGCAGAGCAGCGGCCGGGGCGGGTCGGCGGCGTAGAGCAGCGTCCTCGGGTAGCGGGGGTTGGTGCCGCCGAGGAGGACCGAGGGTGACCCGAAGCGGGTGAGCACGTCGCCGACTGTCCGGTCATCGGCGACCCACTCCGGCAGGGCGGCGCACATCTCGGCGTGCTTGTCCGGCGTGAGTACCCGTTCGGTGTGCAGCCAGCCGATCCGATGTGCGAACCCGGCGTAGACCGAGGCGACCGCGTCATGGTGGCGCAGCCATTCGCCGGGCAGCAGGCGGCGGAACGCGCCGCGCACTCCAAGCGGAGTGAACCACCGCCGTTCGGTCATCAGCCGGAGCTCCGCCGACCAGGCGTCCTCGACGCCGTCGGCGAAGTGGTCAGGATCCGCTCCGCGATCCGGGCGTCGCCGAAGAGGGTGGCCTTGTGCCACATCATCCAGTGCTCGGCGGTGACGTACGTCCGGCCGTCCACGGTGAACGGCGCCGGCCACCTGACTCAGGCAACCGGCGCCGACGCTGCCGTCGCGCTGCGGCCGATGCCCCCAGAAGTGCAGGTACTTGACCCGTCGTCCGCTCCGGACGGTCTCGACGAGGTCGGCGACGGATCGTGGCGACATGGCCGACAGTCTGCCCGAGGACAACGAATGCCCGCTTCCGCGTTTCGCCGCTAGCCGGCGGGAGGAAACCGGCTCGCTTCGCGCCGGCCGCCCAGATAGCCTCCGCGGACCGGGACGACGGGCGGGGGAGAGGCAATGGAGACGGTCACGCTGTGGCGGCCGACAGGGCCGGAGGAGCTGGCTCTGGTCGAGGCGTCCGGCTGGCGGGCGTGGCCACCGCGGCTGCCGGACCAGCCGATCTTCTACCCGGTGCTCAACGAGGCGTACGCGCTCATGATCGCCCGAGACTGGAACGTGCCCGCCTCCGGCATTGGGTACGTGACCCGCTTCGAGGTGGAGCGCGGCTTCGTCGCGCGCTACCCGGTACGCCAGGTGGGCGGACGGGACATCCTTGAACTCTGGGTGCCCGCCGAGGAGCTGGAGCTGTTCAACCGGCACCTGGTGGGCCGGATCGAGGTCGTCCACGAGTTCCGCGCCGACCCGGCCGCGGCGGGCTGAGCGGGGCACCCGGGTCGCCGGGCGCCCCGCGTCGCGGGTCAGGAGGCCGGCACTCCGGTGTACGCCGCGGTGGTCCGCTGCGTCGCCGTCCGCGCCTCGTCGGCCGGGGTGCCGGCCGCCACGCTCGCCTCGCCCCAGCGCTCGCTGCTCAGCGTCATGAACCGGCGGCCCTCGTCGGAGCCCATCCACTCGGCGGCCTGCTCCGGGCTGACCCCGCTGCCGTCGCCCGCCAGGTGAGAGGCCAGGCCGAGCAGGCCCATGTCCCAGCCCACGCCGGTGGCGCCCGGGCCGAACTCGGCCCAGCGCTCGTCGTCGACGTGCGCCACGTGCTCCAGTTCGAAGCGGGTGCGTCCCGCGCCCGCCGGGCTGAGCCGTACCTCGATCCAGCTCACCTCGCCGCCGTACTCCCAGGTCGCGGCGAAGCTGTGCGGTGGGTCGCAGCGTTCGACGGTGCCGCCGGCGTTCCCCTCCAGTTGGTAGCGGCCGCCGAGCCGCAGCTCGCCGGAGATCGGCAGGAACCAGCGGGGGATCCGCTCGGCGCTGGTGCAGGCGTCCCAGACGTCCTCCAGCGGCGCGTCGTACGTCTGGCTGATGATGCTCACGCGCGCCTGCCCGGCGGGCAGCGTACGGCTGCCGACGGTGCGTTCGACGGCGCTGATCTGCGCGATCACGTCGATCATGGTGTCTTCCTCTCGTCGGGGCCGCCCTCGCGCAGTCGCCGCTCCCGCCGGCCCCGGGCCAGTTCGGTGGCGAGCGCCTCCAGCGGCGGGGTCCAGAATCGGCGGAAATGATCCAGCCAGGCGTCGACCTGGCGGAGCGGCTGCGGGTCCACCGCGTAGAGGCGGCGGGTGCCCTCGGGTCGTACGGTCGCGAAGCCGTTGTCGCGCAGCACCTTGAGGTGCTGCGACACGGCGGGTTGGGAGATGCCGAACTCCCGCTGGACCGCCGCGCAGATGCTGCCGGCGGTCTGCTCACCCTCGGCCAGGAGTTCCAGGATCCGGCGGCGGACCGGGTCCCCGAGGACGTCGAAGGCGTGCACGACCTCTTTATATCACACCATGCTTATATAAGCGAGCAGTGGCAATCGCCCTGGGTCGGTGGGGCCGGCGGCGGGGGAGCGGGTGGGTCCGGACCGCACTATGAAGCTGATGACGCAGACGAATCACCGCGGCCGTGGCCGCGATTCGTTCATGTCATCAGCTTCGTAGCGTCGGCGACGTGCCACTGCCGCGCCGCGTCGCGTCGGCAGGTCGGCCCGGGCTGGCCGCCCACCGCGGTCACGCAGCTGCGCGACCGCAAGCGGGCACGCCGGCCGTGCTCAGCCGAGCCGGGCGGCCACCGCGCTGCGCAGCTCGGGGAGCCGATCGTGCAGCAGCCCCGGGCACTGGGTGTTGTTGAAGTCCTTGTGCCCGTAGATCTCGGTGGCCGGGATGAAGTACTGCTGGCAGGTGAACGCGCAGAACGTCACCAGGCTGTCCCAGAGCGCCTGCGGCGGCTGCACGTCGAGGTAGATGCCCTCGTTCTCGATGCCGATGGCCTGGCTGTTCTGACCGACGCAGTGCGCGCCCTGGACCATGGTCTGCCCGTGCAGCAGCCCGTAGAGGCTGCCGTGCCGGCCCTCGGTCAGGTACCCGCCCCGGCTGTTGGTGAAGTGCTGCCCGGAGTCGAGCCAGCCGTTGGTGTCCATGTGCAGGTTCTGAATGTCGCGGGAGTTCTGGTACGCGTGGGCCAGGCTGTAGTCGGTCGAGTTGGGGAACGCCGTGTGGTGGACGATGATCTTGTTGGGGCGGCTCTGCACCACGGTCACCGCCGACGACGGCGGCCGGGCGCCCCAGGTGGCGCAGTTCGCGATCGTCGGCTGGTCGACGCGGGTGGCGGAGGCCCGGGCGCTCCGGTCGCCGGTGACCTGGCCGAGGGTGGTGACGCCGGCGGCGGCGCCGAGCAGGACGGCGCCGCGCAGCACGGCCCGCCGGGGTACGGGGACGGACATCGGGACCTCCTCGTCGGGGGACTCCTCCGGTGGCGGGCCGGGCGGCCCGCCACCGGAGCGGATCAGCAGGGTCCGTTGCAGGCCAGCACCTTGAGCCGGTCCAGGGTGCCGTTCCAGACGTTCTGGTCGCCGGGGAAGACGCCGGAGGAGGCCCACTGCCAGAACGAGTACGTCGGCCAGCCGGCCGGCAGGGTGCCGACGCTGCTGGAGTACCGGGCGATCCAGAGCGGGTTGTTGGCGGCGAACTGCGAGGTGTTGCCGGTGCAGGTGGTCCACCAGTCGGTCGTGGTGTAGATGGTCGCCCACCGGCCGGTACGCGCGTAGTACTGGTTGACGAACGAGGCGATCCAGCTCCGCATCGAGGCCTGGCTCAGCCCGTAGCAGGTAGAGCCGTACGGGTTGTACTCGATGTCGAGCGCGCCCGGCAGGGTCTTGCCGTCCTTGGACCAGCCGCCGCCGTGGTCGACGAAGTAGTTGGCCTGGGTGGCGCCGCTGGTGGTGTCCGGACGGGCGAAGTGGTACGAGCCCCGGATCATCCCGACGTTGTAGGAGCCGTTGTACTGCTGGGCGAAGTACGGGTTGGTGTAGTAGGTGCCCTCGGTGGCCTTGACGTACGCGAAGCGCGCGCCGTTGTTCCACGCCGCGGACCAGTTGACGTTGCCCTGGTGGCTGGAGACGTCCATGCCGGGCAGGCCGGCCGGGGCGGCGCTGGCCGGGGTGGCGCCGAGGGTGGCCGAGGCGGCCAGGGTGACCGTGGCGAGCAGGGCGGCCGCGGCGGTCCGCAGCGCCGATCGGAGGGGACGGTTCATCTTTCCTCCCTGGGGGGATGCCGCGCAGGCGGCGGGAGTGGTGAAAGGAACTGTCAGTATTAGGTCATAGGACGAAGATTAACTTCAATAGATGTATGGAAGATTTTCTCTGCGTTGGGAGTGCGCCGGCGGCGAAAATCATCCCGGTCGGCGTGTCGATCCCGCGGCGGCCCGTTCGTGTGGAGGGTGAAGGGGCCGGCGACGGGCCGGCCGCCGGGCGAGGAGGACACCGTGAAGCAGTACCTGATCAGCATGTTCCAGCCGGCGGGCGAGGGGCTGCCCGACCCGGAGTTCCTGGCCGAGGTGATGCGCAAGGTCGACGCCATCCACGACGAGCTGGTGGAGGCCGGATCGTGGGTCTTCGGCAACGGGCTGCACGCCCCCGAGACCGCCACCGTGCTGCGTCCGAAGGGGGAGGAGGTGCTGGTCACCGACGGGCCCTACGTCGAGGGCAAGGAGTACCTCGGCGGGTTCACCATCATCACCGCGCCCGACCTGGACGCCGCCCTGGAGTGGGGCCGCCGGTACGCCCTGGCCACCACCCTGCCGATCGAGGTGCGCCCGTTCCAGGGCGAGGTCTGACCGTCGGCCATGCCAGACCTGACCGACGTCGAACGGGTGTTCCGCGCGGAGTACGGCCGCGCGGTCGCCGTCCTGGTCCGCGTCCTCGGCGACATCGACCTCGCCGAGGAGGCCGTCCAGGAGGCGTTCACCACGGCCGTCGGCCGCTGGCCGGTCGACGGGGTGCCCCCGAGTCCCGCCGGCTGGATCATCACCACCGCGCGGAACCGGGCGATCGACCGGCTGCGCCGCGAGGCCGGCCGGGCCGAGCGGCACGCGCAGGCCGCGCTCCTGTACGCCCGCGACGCACCGGCCGAGGAGGGACCCGTGCGCGACGACCGGCTCCGCCTGATCTTCACCTGCTGCCACCCGGCGCTGGGCGCCACCGCCCGGGTCGCGCTGACCCTGCGGCTGCTCGGCGGCCTGAGCACCGCCGAGATCGCCCGCGCCTTCCTGGTGCCGGAGCCGACCATGGCCCAGCGCCTGGTCCGGGCCAAGGCGAAGATCCGGGACGCCGGGATCCCGTACCGGGTGCCCCGCGACGCGGACCTGCCCGACCGGCTCCGGGCCGTGCTGGCCGTGGTCTACCTGATCTTCAACGAGGGGTACACGGCCAGCTCGGGGGAGCGGCTGGTCCGCGACGAGCTGTGCGCCGAGGCGGTCCGGCTGGGCCGGCTGCTCGCCGAGCTGATGCCGGACGAGCCGGAGGCGCTCGGGCTGCTCGCGTTGCTGCTGCTCACCGAGGCGCGCCGGCCCGCCCGCACCGGACCGGACGGCGCGCTGGTGCTGCTGGCCGAGCAGGACCGCGCCCGCTGGGACCGCGACCTGGTCGCCGAGGGGCAGGCGCTGGTCCGCCGCTGCCTGCGGCGGGACCGGCCCGGGCCGTACCAGATCCAGGCGGCGATCAACGCGGTGCACAGCGACGCGGCGACCGCCGCCGACACCGACTGGGGTCAGATCGTCGCGCTCTACGACCAGCTCATGACCGTCGCCCCCGGTCCGGTGGTCGCGCTCAACCGGGCGGTCGCGGTGGCCGACGTGGCCGGACCGGCCGCCGCGCTCGCCCTGGTCGACGACCTCGACCTGGCCGGGTACCACGTGTTCCACGCCGTCCGCGCCGACCTGCTGCGCCGGCTGGGCCGCACCGGGGAGGCCGCCCGGGCGTACGACGCGGCGATCGCGCGCACCGACAACACCGCCGAGCGGGCGCACCTGCGGCGGGCCCGTGACCTGATGGGGAGGCACCGATGACGGCACCACGCGTACTGGTGGACGGACTGGCCTTCGGGGAGTCGCCCCGCTGGCACGACGGGCGGCTCTGGCTCGCCGACTGGGGTGCCGGGGAGGTGCTGACGGTCGACGCCGACGGCCGGACCGAGGTGGCGGCCCGGGTCGACGGCCTGCCGATCTGCCTGGACTGGCTGCCCGACGGCCGGCTGTTGGTCGTCGCCGGCGGGGCCGGTCGGCTGCTGCGCCGGGAGCCGGACGGCACGCTGGTCGGCCACGCCGACCTGCGGTCGCTGGTGGCGCACCCGTGGAACGAGGTGGTGACGGACGCCCGGGGCAACGCGTACGTCAACACCATCGGGTTCGACTTCCCCGGCGGCGAGTTCGCGCCGGGCGCGATCGCCCTGGTCCCGCCCGACGGGCCACCCCGGCTGGTGGCCGACGGTCTCGCCTTCCCCAACGGCATGGTGCTCACGCCGGACGGCGGCACCCTGATCGTCGCCGAGTCGTACGCCGCCCGGCTCACCGCGTACGACGTGGCCGCCGACGGCGCGCTGACCGGTCGGCGGGTCTGGGCGGCGATCCCCGACGCCGCGCCCGACGGCATCTGCCTCGATGCCGAGGGCGCCGTCTGGTACGGCGACGTGCCGAACCGTTGCGCGGTGCGGGTGGCCGAGGGTGGCCGGGTGCTGGACCGGATCGACCTGGACCGGGGCTGCTTCGCGTGCGCCCTCGGTGGGCCGGACGGCCGGACGCTGTTCCTGGTGGTCACCGAGTGGTCGCCGCAGGCGCTGGCCGGCGGCCCGCGCACCGGTCAGGTCCGCGCCCTGACCGCCCCCGCCGCGGCGGCCGGCTGACGCGCCGCCCGCGACCCGGCGGCACCGGCACGGGGTCCTGCCCGAGGCGACGGTCAGCAGAGCGCGGCGACGAGTCGGTCCCGGGTGTCGGCGGGGTCGACGACGTCGTCGAGTTCGAAGCTCGCCGCGGCGGAGAGCGCCCGCCCCCGCTCGTAGGCGTCGGCGACCAGCTCGTCGTACCGGCGTCGACGCTCGTCCTCGTCGCTGATCGCGGCCAGCTCCCGGCGGTGACCGAGCCGCACCGCGCCTTCCAGGCCCATGGCGCCGATCTCTCCGGTCGGCCAGGCCAGCGTGAGCCGGGTGGCGTGGAAGCTGCCGCCGGCCATCGCCATGGCGCCGAGTCCGTACGCCTTGCGCAGCACCACCGCCACCAGCGGGGTACGCAGCGACGCGCCCGGCGGTGAACAGGTCGCCCACCGCGCGCACCAGCCCGGTCCGTTCGGCGTCGGGGCCGACCATGATCCCCGGGGTGTCGCAGAGGCTCACCACGGGCAGGCCCAGCCGCTCGCAGAGCCGCAGGAACCGGGTGGCCTTGCCGGCGGCGGTGGCGTCGATCGCCCCGGCCTGGTGCAGCGGATTGTTGGCGATCACCCCCACCGGCCGCCCGTCGAGGCGGGCGAGGGCCGTCACCAGGGACCGGCCGTGCCGCTCCCGCAGTTCGAGCACCGAGTCGACGTCGAAGAGCAGGCGCAGGGCGCCCCGCACGTCGTAGGCGCGACGCCGGTTCTCCGGCAGCACGTCGCGCAGCCGGCGCTGGTCCTCGTGCCGGCCGTCCGTCAGCATCCCGTCCGCGTGGCCGAGGACGCGCCGGGCCAGGCGGACCGCGTCGGCGTCGTCGGCCGCGGCGAGATCGACGGCGCCGCTGGCCAGGTGCACGTCGAGCGGGCCGACGTCCTCCGGTGCGACGACGCCGAGCCCGGCGGCCTCCACCATGGCCGGTCCGCCCATGCCGATGCTGGCCCCCGCGACGCCGATGGTGACGTCGCACATGCCCAGCAGCGCCGCGTTGCCGGCGAAGCAGTACCCGGCAGCGATCCCGATCCGCAGCGAGCGCAGCCGGGCCAGCGACGCGAAGGTCGTCAGCTCCAGACCGGCCACGGTCGGATGTTCGGTGTCGCTCGGCCGGCCGCCGCCGCCCTCGGCGAAGACCACGACCGGCAGCCCGTCCCGCGCGGCGACGTCGAGGAGCCGGTCGGTCTTGCGGTGACCGGTGACGCCCTGGGTGCCGGCGAGGACGGTGTAGTCGTACGCCACCGCGGCGACCCGGGTACCGCCGACCCGGCCGACGCCGACGACGACGCCGTCGGCGGGGGTCGCCGCGGCGAGTTCCGCGAGCGGCCGCCGGGACCGCTGCGCCGCCACGGCCAGGCCGCCGTACTCCAGCCAGCTGCCGTCGTCGATCAGGTCCGCGAGATTCTCCCGTACGGTGCGCCGCCCGGCCGCGTGCCGCTTCGCCGTCGCCTCGGCGCGGGCCTCGTCGCGCAGCCCGGCCTGGCGCTGGAGCACCTCGGCCAGCTCGGCGCGGACGGGTTCCCCGCCGGGCCCGGTCGGCTTCGCTCGGGCGGCCGAGCCGGCCGCGGCGGGCGGCTCCACACTGTCGCGCGCCGCAGGCGGCGCGGGGCCCTCCTCGTCGCTCACCCGTTCCTACCCGGGCTCCGCCGGGGCCGTGGCGCGCCACCGTCGGCGGTGCGGCGCCCGTCCGCCGGTCGCTCCGCGAGGCGCGGCGCCACCGGGTCCGGTCCGGGCGGGCGCAGGCCGCCCAGGAACAGCGCCACGAGCTGGTGGCCGACCTCCGCGAAGGTCAGCGGGCCGTCGGGGTGGAACCAGGTGTGCGTGTTGCCCAGGGCGCTGAGGAACGCGTGGGTGATCACGGTGGCGGAGAGGTCGGTGCGCACCGCCCCGCTGGCCTGCCCCTCGCGGACCAGGTCGCGGAACAGGTCGTGGTAGCGCCGCCGCTCCCGGCGGGTCGCCTCGGCCTGCTCGTCGTCGAGCAGGTGCGCCGACCTGGCCCAGACGGTCAGCTCGTCGGCGTGCTCGGCGGTGTGCTCCACGACGTCGAGGGCGGCCGCGCGCAGCCGCTCCTCGACCGGCCCGCTGCCGTCGGCGATCTCCCGCAGCCGCTGGGTCTGCTCGGCGAGCAGTTCCCGGTAGATGCTGGTGAGCAGCTCGGACTTCGACCCGAACCAGTGGTACAGGGCGCCCTTGGTGACCTCGGCTGCGGCCACGATCTCCTGCACGCTGGTCGCCTCGTAGCCGCGGCGGGCGAAGAGTTCGGTGGCCGCCGCGACGATGCTGCGCCGGGCCGAGCCGCGCGGCGCCCGCCGCCGCCCGGCCGGGGTGGTCGGCTCGGTGGTCGTGACGGTCACCGCGACTCCAGCTGCCGGCGGATCTCGCGCCGGGCGACGTCGCGTACGTGCACCTCGTCGGGGCCGTCGGCGATGCGCAGCGTACGGGCGCCGGCGTACATCGCGGCGAGCGGGACGTCGTCGGAGACCCCGGCGCCGCCGTGCACCTGGATCGCCCGGTCGAGCACCTCCAGGGCGACCCGGGGGGCGATCACCTTGATGGCGGCGATCTCGGTGCGCGCGCCCTTGGCGCCGTATTTGTCGATCATCCAGGCGGTCTTGAGGGTGAGCAGGCGGGCCTGCTCGATCGCCATCCGGGACTCGGCGATCTGCTGCTGCACCACGCCCTGCTCGGCCAGCGTCCGGCCGAAGGCGACCCGGCCGGCGGCGCGGTGCACCATGAGGCTCAGCGCGCGCTCGGCCAGGCCGATGGCGCGCATGCAGTGGTGGATGCGGCCGGGGCCGAGCCGGGCCTGGGCTAGGGCGAAGCCGCCGCCCTCCTCGCCGAGCAGGTGCGACGCCGGCACCCGGACGTCGGTGAAGACGACCTCGCCGTGCCCGTGCTGGTCGTGGTAGCCGAAGACCGGCAGCGAGCGGACCACCTCGACGCCGGGGGTGTCCACCGGCACCAGGATCATCGACTGCTGCCGGTGGGTGTCGGCCGACGGGTCCGTCTTGCCCATCACGATCATGATCTGGCAGCGCGGGTCGGCGATGCCGGTGGTCCACCACTTGCGGCCGTTGATGACGTACGAGTCGCCGTCGCGCTCGATCCGGGTGGAGATGTTGGTGGCGTCGCTGGAGGCGACGTCCGGCTCGGTCATCGCGAAGGCCGACCGGATCTCCCCGGCGAGCAGCGGGCGCAGCCAGCGCTCCTGCTGCTCGGCGATGCCGAACATGTGCAGGATCTCCATGTTGCCGGTGTCCGGCGCCGCGCAGTTGGTGGCTTCCGGGGCGAGCTCGATGGAGCGGCCCATCAGCTCGGCGAGCGGGGCGTACTCCAGGTTGGTCAGGCCGGAGACGGCGGGCAGGAAGAGGTTCCACAGTCCTCGACGGCGGGCCTCGGCCTTGAGGTCCTCGACGACGGCGGGCAGGTGGTGGAGTTTCCCGGCCGCCGCGAGCTCGGCCCGCTGCGCCGCGTAGACCGGTTCGGCCGGGTGGACATGGTCGTCCATGAACTCCTGGAGCCGCTTGAGGTGCTCGGCGGCGCGTGCGGTCGGTTCGAAGTCCATGGCTGCCCTCCCATTGACGCACATGGCGGCGGCTCGCTACCGTCGCCGGACGCCGAACATACCGGCTGGTCGGTATGGCGTCCAGGGCACGGCGAGCGTGAGGAGCACCAGGGTGAGCGTGATGGACCGGTTCCGCCTCGACGGGAAGGTAGCCGTGGTGACCGGCGCCTCCTCCGGCCTGGGGGTGTCGTTCGCCCGCGCGCTCGCCGAGGCCGGCGCCGACGTGGTGCTCGGCGCCCGCCGGGTGGAGCGACTGCCGGGGACGGGCGCGCTGGTCGAGGCGGCCGGCCGCCGGTACGCGGCCCGCGCCACCGACGTCCGCCGGCCCGAGGACTGCGAGGCGCTGATCGCCACCGCCGTCGAGCACTTCGGACGGGTGGACGTGCTGGTCAACAACGCGGGGGTGGGCACCGCCGTCCCGGCCAGCCGGGAGACGCCGGACCAGTTCCGCTCCGTCGTCGACGTCAACCTGATGGGCAGCTACTGGATGGCGCAGGCCTTCGCCCGAGCCGCCACGAACGGCGGGGCCATCGTCAACATCTCCAGCGTCATCGGCCTGCGGCCCGGCGGCATCCCGCAGGCCGCGTACGCCTCCAGCAAGGCCGGCGTCATCGGGCTGACCCGCGACCTGGCCGCGCAGTGGACCGGCCGCAAGGGCATCCGGGTCAACTGCATCGCCCCCGGCTTCTTCCAGTCCGAGATGAGCGACCAGTTGGAGTCGGGCACCTTCGAGATGGTCAAGGCGCTGGCGCCGGCCGGCCGCCTCGGTGAGCACGAGGAGTTGGCCGCCACACTGATCTGGCTGGTCAGCGACGCCTCCTCCTACGTGACCGGAGCGACCGTGCCCGTCGACGGCGGCTTGGTCATGCCGTGACGCCCAAGGCGAAAACTTTTGCACGGTAAGTGCAACGGGGTTGGGTCCGCGGTCTCGCCCCTGCGCAGAATGTCCAATTTAGACAGACAAAAGTCACAGCGCCGTAACGAAACATCGACAACGTCCGCTTGATCGATACACTGCCGGTGTAACAACCAGCCCCATGCTTCGCCCAAGTCGCCCAGCGCACCCCCGTCGCCGCGTCTGCTGCAAGAGGTGAAGATGAGCCCTCCACCCACCGACGGAATCGATCTGGCCCTGCAGCACGTCGGCGTGCGGTTCGGCGGGCTGGTCGCGCTCGACGACGTCTCCCTGCGGGTGCCGCCCGGCCGGATCGTCGGCGTGATCGGCCCCAACGGCGCCGGAAAGACCACCCTGTTCAACGTCGTCTGCGGGTTCGTCCCGCCGACCAGCGGCTCGCTCACCCTCGACGGCCGGCCGTTCCGGCCACGCCCGCACCGACTCACCCGGCTCGGTATCGCCCGCACGCTCCAGGGCGTCGGCCTCTTCCCGGGCCTCAGCGTCCTCGAGAACGTGATGGCCGGCGCCAGCCACGCCGCCCGGGCCGGCTTCGCCGCCGCCCTGTTCGGCCTGCCCCGCAGCGACCGCGACGAACGCCGGCTGCGCGACGAGGCCCGCGACCTGCTGGCCGAGCTGGGCGTCGCGCAGCACGCCGCGGCGGCCCCCGCCACCCTGCCGTACGCCGTCCGCAAACGGGTCGCCCTCGCCCGCGCCCTGATCGCCCGGCCCCGCCTGCTCCTGCTCGACGAACCGGCCGGCGGGCTGAGCGCCGAGGACATCGCCGAGCTGGGCGAGCTCGTCACCGCGCTGCCCGGTCGGGCCGGCGCCGCCTGCTCGATCATGCTGGTGGAGCACCACATGGACCTGGTGATGTCCGTCTGCCACGAGATCGTGGTGCTCGACTTCGGCAAGGTCATCGCCGCCGGGACACCCGAGCAGGTGCGCGACGACCCGCTGGTGACCGAGGCGTACCTCGGCGCCGACGTGCCGGCCGAGACGACGCCGGGGGTCGCCTCGTGAGCGCCCTGCTGGAGGTCGAGGCGCTCAGCTCCGGCTACGGACCGGTGCCGGTGCTGCGCGAGGTCACGCTCGACGTGCCCGCCGGCACCATCGCCGCCGTGCTCGGCGCCAACGGCGCGGGGAAGACCACCCTGCTGCGCACCCTCTCCGGCCTGCTCCGGCCCACCGGCGGCCGGGTCCGCTACGACGGCGCGGACCTGCGCGGCGTACCGGTCGAACGCCTGGTCCGGCGCAGCCTGGCGCACGTGCCCGAGGGACGCGGCATCGTCGCCGAGCTGACCGTCGAGGAGAACCTGCGCCTCGGCGGCCTGTGGCGTCGCGACCGGGCCGACGCCCGCCGGGCGCAGGACGAGGTGTACCAGCTCTTCGAGCCGCTGGCCCGGCGGCGCCGGCACGCCGGCCACCAGCTCTCCGGCGGGGAACGGCAGATGCTCGCCCTCGGGCGGGCGCTGATCGCGCGCCCCAAACTGCTGCTGCTCGACGAGCCGTCGCTCGGGCTCGCCCCCCGGGTCGCGGCCCAGATCATGGCGCTGCTGCGCCGGCTCTGCGACAACGACGGCCTGACCGTCCTGCTCGTCGAGCAGAACGTCCGCAGCGCCCTCTCCGTCGCCGACCAGGGCGTGGTGATGTCCCTCGGCCGGGTGGTGACGGCCACCCCGGCGGCGCAGCTCCGCGACGACGCCACGCTGCGCCACGCGTACCTCGGGTTCTGACCGCCCGGCACGTAGGAAGGATCAGCGCTTGGACCGGTTCTTGTTCCTCACCTTCGACGGGCTGTCCACCGGGGCCGTCTACGCGGCGTTCGCCCTTGCCCTGGTGCTCATCTGGCGGGCGGCCCGGCTGGTCAACTTCGCGCAGGGTGCGATGGCCGTGGCCACCGCCTACGTCGGCTACGCCGTCGGCTCCGCCACCGGCTCGTACTGGCTCGGCCTCGGCGCCGCCGTCCTCGCCGGCCTCGCGTTGGGCGCGCTGGTCGAGCGGGTGCTGATGCGCTTCGTCGGCCACGCCAACCCGCTCAACGACGTCATCGTCGCCCTCGGCCTGGTGCTGCTGATCCAGGCGGTGCTCGGCATCGTCTTCGGCAACGAGTACCGGCCGGCGGCCGCGCCGTTCGACACCGACGCGCTCACCGTCGGCGGGGTCGCCGCGATGTCCCCGTACGACCTGTGGGTCCTCGGCGCGGTCCTGGCGGTCGTGGTGCTGCTCGGGCTGCTGTTCACCCGGACGCCGATCGGCCTGCGGATGCGGGCGTCCGCCTTCGCGCCCGAGGTGTCCCGGCTGCTCGGCGTCAACGTCGGCCGGATGCTCACGGTGGGCTGGGCCCTCGCGGCCGCGGTCGGCGCCCTCGCCGGCATGCTGGTCGTCCCCACCGGGCTGGGGCTGCACCCGCACGCGATGGACCTGGTCTTCGTCGTCGCGTTCACCGCCGCGGTGGTCGGCGGCCTGGACAGCCCGGCCGGCGCCGTGGTCGGCGGCCTGCTGGTCGGCCTGATCCTGTCGTACGTCACCGGCTACCTCGGCCCCGACACCATGCCGCTGGCCATCCTCGTCCTGCTGCTGGCGGTCCTGCTCGTCCGCCCCGGGGGGCTCTTCTCCAGCGTGAGAGCGAGGCACGTGTGACCGCCACCCAACCCGAGGTCGCCCCGGATTCCCGGCCCACCGCGCCGTCGCCGCTGCGCCGGTTGCTGCCCGGCCCGCCCGGCGCCGGGCCGTGTGGGTCGACGCTGCTGCGCCACCTCGTCCTGGCCGTGCTCGCCGGCACGGCGGTGGTGCTGCTGACCAACCAGTTGCCGCCGTACCAGAACCTGCAGGTCGCCCGGGTCTGCGCGTTCCTCTGCGTCACCGCCGGCTACACCGTCCTGGTCGGGCTCAACGGCCAGCTCTCCCTCGGGCACGGGGCGCTGATGGCGACCGGGGCGTACACGGTCGCCCTGGTGCAGCAGGGCTTCGAGGAGCGGGCGGTGCAGGGCCGGTGGATCCTGCCCCTGTCGCTGCTGCTCGCCGCCGCGGTGACCGCGGTGGCGGGCCTGGTCATCGGGCTGGCCGCCGCCCGGCTGCGCGGGCCGTACCTGGCCGGCGTCACCCTCGCCGTGGCGACCCTGGTCCCGGCGATCACCACGATCTTCACCGACGTGTTCAACGGCGAGCAGGGGCTGCGCTTCCCGATGGAGACGCCGCCGGCGTTCCTCGGCGCGTACTTCCAGCCGGAGCGCTGGCTGGCCTGGGTCGCGCTGCTCGCCGCCCTGCTGACGATGCTGCTGATGGCGAACCTGGTACGCAGCCGGTTCGGCCGGTCGCTGCGCGCCGTCCGGGACGACGAGGTGGCCGCCCGGCTGGCCGGCATCCACGTCGCCCGCAACCAGGTGCTCGCCTTCGTGGTGAGCGCCGCCTGCGCCGGCCTCGGCGGCGGGGTGTACGCCGTGCTCACCGCCACCGTCGCGCCGGGCAAGTTCTCCCTGGACCTGTCGCTGTTCCTGTTGATGGCGATCGTGATCGGCGGCCTGGGCAGCCTCGCCGGCGCGGTCTGGGGCGCGGTCCTGCTGGTGGCGCTGCAGGACCTGCCGAGCCTCATCACCGAGACCTTCACCCTGCCGTCGGGCCTGGCCCAGCGGCTGGAGGGCAACCTGGCCCTCGCCGTGTTCGGTCTCATCCTCATCGTCGTCATGCTCGTGGCCCCGGGCGGCCTCCAGGGTGCCGCCCGCACCCTCACCGCACGGCTCCGGCCGGGTCGCCCCGCCACGCGCCGCTGATCCACCCCGGTTCCACCCAACCGTTCGCCCCCGTCGCACCGGAATGGAGAACCATGCATCCCACCACACGCCGTGTACTCGCGGCCGCCGCCGGCCTCGCGCTGCTGATCGGCGCAACGGCCTGCGCCAACGACGAACAGCAGGCGGCCGAGAACGTCCCGGGCGTCACCGACACCGAGGTCGTGATCGGCACCCACCAGCCGCTCACCGGTCCCGCCGCGGCCGGCTACTCCAAGATCTCCGCCGCCACCAAGGCGTACTTCGACCACGTCAACAGCAAGGGTGGCGTGAACGGCCGGAAGATCGTCTACAAGGTGATGGACGACGGCTACAACCCGGCGAACACCGACAACGTCGTCCGCAAGCTCGTCCTCGACGACAAGGTCTTCGCGCTCCTCGGCGGCCTCGGCACCCCCACCCACACCAACGTGCTGGAGTTCGTCAAGGCCCAGAAAGTGCCCGACCTCTTCGTCTCCTCCGGCAGCCGGAACTGGAACCAGCCCGACAAGTACCCCACCACCTTCGGCTGGCAGCCCGACTACACCGTCGAGGGCAAGATCCTGGCCACCTACGTGAAGCAGCAGTTCCCCGGTCAGAAGGTGTGCCACTTCGGGCAGAACGACGACTTCGGCCGCGACTCCCTCGTCGGCGTCGAGAAGATCCTCGGACCGGTGGCGGCGAAGCAGACCTACACCCCGACCAACCCGCAGGTCGGCCCGGCGATCGGGGCGCTGAAGGCGGCCGGCTGCCAGGTGGTCATCTCCGCGAGCATCCCCGGCTTCACCGCGCTGGCCATGGGCCAGGCCGCCGGCCAGGGCTTCCGGGCGCAGTGGGTGGTGTCCAACGTCGGCGCGGACTACACCACGCTGTCCAAGCAGCTCGGCGACAAGAAGGTCATCCTGGAGGGCATGCTCGCCGACAACTACCTGCCGATGGCGGGCGACGCGAGCAACCCGTGGATCCAGGCGTTCACGAAGATCCACCAGCAGTACAACGCGGCCAACCCGATCGACGGCAACGCCGTCTACGGCTACTCGATGGCGTACACCTTCGTGCAGGCGCTGCTGGCGGCCGGCAAGGACCTCACCCGGGAGAAGCTGGTCGACGCGGTGCAGAAGGGTGGCTTCAAGGGGCCGGGCCTGACCCCGTTCCGGTACAGCGACGACGTGCACGCCGGCTACAGCGGCGTGCGGATGAACAAGGTCACGGGCGGCGTACAGAGCTACTTCGGACCGACCTGGACCACCGACGACGGTGACGGCGAGGTCAAGGAGTTCACCGAGACGCCGACCGCCCCGCCGGCGGACGCCATCCCGACGACCTGACCGGCGCGACCGCCGGTCACCGGCCGGCGGGCCAGTCGGGACCGGGCCGCCACGGCGTCGTGGCGGCCCGGCCCCGGTGAGTCGCGGCGGCCTCCGAGCACCTGCCGGGCGTCGTTACGCTTGCGGTGCAACTTCCTTCGGCGCCGCCGCCCGTACGGACAGGGGACCGTCAGATGATCGAGGTGGACGCCGACGCGCCGGCACGGGTGGACGGGCGGGCGGCGCGGGGCGAGCGCACCCGCGGCGCCATCGTCGAGGCGCACCTGGCGCTGATCGACGAGGGAGACCTCAAGCCCACCGGGGAGCGCATCGCCGAACGCGCGGGGGTGTCGCTGCGCACCCTGTGGACCAACTTCAAGGACATGGAGACCCTGTACGCCGCGACCGGGCAGCGGGTCAGCGAGCGGCAGGAGTCGCTGTTCCGCCCGATCCCGCCGGAGTGGCCGCTCAGCCGGCGGATCGCGGAGTTCTGCGCGCAGCGGGTCCAGATGCTCGAGGCGCTGGCGCCCTCGGCTCGTGCCTCCGCCCTGCGCGAGCCCTTCTCACCTCAGTTGCGGCGCAACCGCGAGGAAGCCATCGCCCGGATGCGCCGCGAGATCGAGCTCGCGTTCGGCCCGGAACTGGCGCAGGCGGGGGAGGGGCGCGAGCAGCTGCTCGACGCTCTGACGGTGGCGAGCACCTGGGCGGCCTGGTCGATGATGCGCGACGCGATGGGGCTGGACGTCGAGGCGGCCCGCGGGATCATGGCCCGCACCCTCGGCGCGCTCCTCGTCGACGCCATCGCCGCCGGCCTGCGCTGACCGGCGGTCGACGAGTTCAGTCGGTGGCGGCGCTCAACGGCGGAACCTCAGCGCTCCGCGAGCTGCTTGACCGTGCCCAACACCTGCGCCCAGTTGGCCTCGGAATGCGTTCGTTCCTCCTCGCTCCCCGCATTGCTCTGGCTGATGGTCAGCTCGGTGCCACCCTTGGCCGGCGTCAGGGCGAAGGCCACCGTGTGGTAGTTCTCCGGGAGGTCGGGCTGGCCGCTCAGCGGGCTGTAGTGGGTGAACCGGAGCAGCTTGTCCGGCTCGACGGTGACGATCTCTCCCTTGTCCTGAAAGGACTTCCCGTTCCACTCGCCGCTGAAGGTGATGGGGCTGCCGGCCCGCCAGTCCGTCTCGACCTTTGCGCCGAAGAAGGCCTGACTCAGCAGTTCAGGATCGGTCAGCACCCCCCACACCGCGGCCGGCTCCGCATTGATGACCCCGGTCGTCGTTGCCGTCAACTTCTGCGCCACGTGCCTCTCCTTTCTCTCGCGACCTGACCAGTTCTGCCCGTTCCACTACTCGTTCAACCCGAGCAGCACGCGACGGACACGCCGGCAGGCCGGGCGGTCGGCAAGAGCGCTGCATATTTCCGTGACGGGTCGGGTGCGGCCGGTCAGTCGCGCAGCGTACGCAGGATGCGGGCCAGGTCGGCCTGGTCGGCTTCGCCGAGGTCGCCGAAGAAGCGTTCCGCCTCGGCGTTCCGGGCGGCCCGGATGGCGGCACCGACCCGGGTGCCCTCGTCGGTCAGCGCGACCAGGGTGGCGCGCCGGTCCTCCGGGTCGGGCCGGCGCTCGACCAGGCCCCGCTCCTGGAGCCCGTCGACCACCTCGGTGGTGGAGCGCGGGGCGATGTGCAGGTGCTCGGCGAGCGTGCTCAGCCGCAGCGCGCCGTGCCGCATCAGCACGGCCAGGGCGCGGGCGTGACCGGGGTTGATCTCCCACGGTTCGAGGGTGCGGCGGGACTGGTGGCGCAGCCGGCGGGCCACCGCCCAGAACAGCTCGGCCAGGCTCTCCTCGTCGTCGCCGGTCACCGGAATACGGTAGCAGGTTTTCCTGTTGTTCCCTCATGATGAGGTAACCTCAGCATGTCTCCCGACAGGAAGTGAGCGTCCCTTGGAAGCACCCCGTGCAGGCCGCGGTGGCGGCCCACGCACCGTCAGCGCCGCCGAGAAGGCGCAGGCCCGGCAGGTGTCGCTGCGCCGGGTCGGCGGGCTCTTCGCCGCGCACCGCGGTCCGCTGGCCGTCGTCGTGGCGATCATCGTGGCGTCGTCCGTCATCGCGATGGCGTCGCCGTTCCTGCTCCGTACCGTGATCGACCGGGCCCTGCCCGAGCGCGACCTGACCCTGCTGGTCCGGCTGGTCCTCGGCATGGTCGCCGTCGCGGCGGTGACCTCCGTGCTGGGCGTCGTGCAGACCTGGATCTCCACCCGGGTCGGCCAGCAGGTCATGCACCGGCTGCGCACCGACGTCTTCGCCCACCTGCACCGGCAGTCGATCGCGTTCTTCACCCGCACCCGCACCGGCGAGGTGCAGTCCCGGATCACCAACGACATCGGCGGCATGCAGACCGTCGTCACCTCCACCGCCACCTCGATCGCGGCCAACCTGACCACCGTGGTCGCCACCGCCGTCGCCATGGTGGCGCTGAGCTGGCGGCTGTCCCTGGTGTCGCTGGTGGTGCTGCCCCCGGCGATCTGGCTGACCCGGCGGGTGGCCCGGATGCGCCGCGAGATCACCGCGCAGCGGCAGCGGGAACTGGCCGACCTCAACGTCACCATCGAGGAGGGGCTGTCGATAAGCGGCGTGCAGCTGAGCAAGACCCTCGGCGCCGGGCCCAAACTGGTCGAGCGGTTCACCGCCTCCTCGGCCCGGCTGGTCGACCTCGAACTCCGCTCCGAGCTGGCCGGCCGGTGGCGGATGGCCGCGATGACCGTCATCTTCGCCGCCATCCCGGCGGTCATCTACCTCAGCGCCGGCCTCCCGGCGACCGCCGGCACGCTGAGCATCGGCACCCTGGTCGCCTTCACCGCCCTCCAGGGCGGACTCTTCCGGCCGCTGATGGGGCTGCTCAACGTCGGCGTCTCGCTGACCGCCTCGCTGGCGCTGTTCGCCCGGATCTTCGAATACCTGGACCTGCCGGTCGAGGTGGACGACCCGGCCCGCCCGGTCGAGATCGACCCGGCGCGGGTCCGCGGCCACCTGCGCTTCGAGGACGTCACCTTCAGCTACCCGGGCAGCGACACCGCCGCCGTCGCCGGCGTCAGCCTGGACGTCCCGGCCGGCACCAGCCTCGCCCTGGTGGGCGAGACCGGCTCCGGCAAGAGCACCCTCGCCGCGCTGATCACCCGGTTCCACGACCCGGCCGCCGGCCGGGTCACCATCGACGGCGTCGACCTGCGCGACCTGCGCCTGGCCGACCTGGCCGCCGTCGTGGGCGTGGTCAGCCAGGAGACCTACCTGCTGCACACCACCGTGCGGGAGAACCTCCGGTACGCCCGGCCGGACGCCACCGACGCCGAGATCGAGGCCGCGGCCCACGCCGCGCAGATCCACGACCTCATCGCCGGCCTCCCCGACGGGTACGACACGGTCGTCGGCTCCCGCGGCCACCGCTTCTCCGGCGGCGAGAAGCAGCGCCTGGCCATCGCCCGTACGCTGCTGCGCGACCCCCGCATCCTGGTGCTGGACGAGGCGACCAGCGCGCTGGACACCGAGACCGAACGCGCCGTGCAACGGGCCTTCGACGCGCTGTCGAAGGGCCGCACCGTGATCACCATCGCGCACCGGCTCTCCACCGTGCGAGACGCCGACCAGATCGCGGTGATCGACCACGGCCGGCTCGTCGAGGCCGGCACCCACCAGAGCCTGCTCGACCGGGCCGGCCGGTACGCGGCGCTGGCCGCCTGACCGGCCCCTTCCGACCGGCACCGTCCCGACCGCCCGGCAGGTCAGCGCCGACCCGGCACCGTCTCGGCGCCGGGCCAGGCGGCTCTCCGGGCTACCGGCTGACCGACGCCGGACATCCCGTCGAGCGCGCCGGTTATCCGGAGCACGCCCCGGGCGGGGAGTGCCGGACCGCCGACCCGGACGGCAACGTGGTGCTCTTCGGGCAGCGCCGGGCCGTCCCCGCGCAGGCCCGGGTCGAGCAGCCCGGCGGCGAGGCGCGCTTCTCGCTGATCCGCGAGGCCGCCGAGGCGGTCAGCCGCCGGGGCGGCGCGCCGGCCCACTGCCAGATCGGCGGCCCGCGCGGCGAGGCGTGCCCGGAGCCGGCCGAGGTCAAGCTCGCCGACTCGTGGGGCGACACGGTGTGGGGCTGCATGGCACACGCCGACGAGGCCCTGCTCAACGCCCGGGGCGCGTTCCTGGCCACCGAGGACGGGATGGGTCTGGGCCCGTTTCTCCAGCTCCGCCAGGCAGACCCGGACCGGGCCGCGCAGGGCTGACCTTCGGTCTCTCTAACCACGGCCTGGGTGAGGATCGGCTCCGGGGGCGGGAATTCGCGGCAGCATCGGACGGTCGAGTCAGGTCATTCGGCGGAACCCGTCGGCCGTGAGGCGCGGCTAGGCTGCTGTCGCTTCTGATCAGCGACACAGTTAGGCACAGCATCATGGCGTTGCGGTTCAACACTCCACCGGGCTGGCCGGCGGCACCTGAAGGTTGGCTCCCGCCAGCGGGATGGCAGCCGGATCCAACGTGGCCCGTGCCCCCGGTCGGGTGGCAACTCTACGTCGACGACGCCGCCCCGCAGGCCCCGATGAACCTTCCGGCGGTGCGGAGCACCACCGATGTCATCGCGCCCGAGCCGCGCCCAGCGACCCTCGAGTTGCCGCCCGTGACCGGCACCCAGTCGTTGCCGCCGACGGCAGCCCCGCCGCCCCCGCCGCAGGTGGCGCCGGCCGTCGAGCCGGGCGTGCTGTGGGCCGCCACCGGCCAACCCATCACCGGTATCGGTGCCGGCCGGTACAGGTTGACGGCCACGATGCTCTACTTCGAGCGGGGCGTCCTCTCGACGAATGCGCAGCAGGTGCCGATCGGCGATGTGGTCGACGTGGACCTGCGACAGTCGATCACCCAGAAGGCCCGGGGCGTCGGCAACGTGATGGTGAAGGTGCAGCGCTCGAACGGCTTCGAGCTGGTGGTGCTGGAGGACATCCCGGAGCCCCGCAAGGCGGTGTCGATCATCAACGAGACGGCCCACGCGGCCAGGTTGGCCCAGCAGGAGCGGATGAACACCCGGCACTACTCCGGCGCGCCCGCTATGGTGCCGCAGCCGCCGGCGGCCCCAGCCGTCCCGTCCGCGCCGCCGCAGGTCGATCCGATCGCGCAGCTTCGGCAGTTGGGCGAGCTTCGGGACGCGGGAATCCTCACGGAGGAAGAGTTCGCGGCGAAGAAGGCGGAGATCCTGTCCCGGCTCTAGCCCGAGCCGGGGCGCCGCCAGCGGTATCGGTCAGCGTGCGGGCGAGCGGGAACCGTCACCTCGCCCGTACGCTGCCCCCGGGTCCGCCACTCATGGTCCGGCCCGGAAGGAGGCGACCGTGGCGGAAGAGCGCGGGTACCGGCGGGACAACGGCGAGCGCATCGCAGCCCGGGAAGCTTGGGACATCTGGGCAGTCCACGCGTACGACATTCTGATCGGCGTCGCGCAGACCTACCACGCCACGATCACCTACGGTGAGCTGCGGGACCGGCTCTTCGCCGCCTCCGGCATCCAGACCTCCGCGCTGCTGCAGAACTGGATCGGCGAGGTGCTCAACCGGGTGATCCACGAGTCGCGCCGCCGTGGCGAACCGCCGCTGTCCGCCCTCGTCGTCCGGCTAGACGACGGGATGGTGGGCGGAGGGTACGACGAGGTGCTCCGAGTACGGGGTGAGCCCGCCGCAGAGAACGAGATGGCGCGGGAGGAGCACGCCGCTGTTTCGCGCCTGGCCTGTTACCGCCGCTTCGGCGCGCCGTTGCCCCCGGACGGTGGGCAGCCGGCGTTGTCGCCGAGGCTGCAGGCGGCGGTCCGCGCGCGAACGCCGCAGCCCCGGCGCCCGCTCTGCCCGACCTGCTTCGTCCAGCTTCCGGTCACTGGCGCCTGCGACTCCTGCTGATACCTCGCCTTCACCGCCGAAACGGTGCCGCCACTCGCGTCCCGGCGCCGCTGCCGGCGTGACCGGTGCCTCGGACGATCGCCCGCAGGCGTCACCTTTCGGCCTTCCTGGAATAGCCGGTCGGCCTGGTCGCACCGTCATCCTTTCGGCGTTCTGAACACCGAATCAGATTGACCGATAAACGACTGAGATATCGCTCACCACGCCCGTCGACAGCGGCCGGAAACCGGCTGTGAGCAGGGAATTTCGCCGCTGCGAGTCCTGCCTTCGACGGGCTGGAGAAGGTCGGAACGGCTCACGGGGAAACGTGTGTCAGCTAGCCGTCCGCCAATTCGCTTCCCGCCCGGCCCGCCGTGCCGCTCACTGAGGACACCAATGTGAAGAAACGGAGTCAACCGTGTCCACCACGAATGAGACCGGGCAGGCGATCGTCCTCGGCGCGAGCATCGGCGGGCTGCTCGCCGCGCGGGTCCTGAGCGAGTCGTACACGAAGGTGACCGTCTTCGATCGGGACGAGTTGCCGGCGGAGGTCGCCGACCGCAAGGGCGTACCGCAGAGCGAGCACTCGCACGGCCTGCTCGCCCGGGGCCGCCAGGTCCTGGAGGAGCTCTTCCCCGGCCTGACCGCCGACCTGACCGGCCAGGGCGCCCTCGCCATCGACATCCAGCGGGACTGTCTCTGGGTCAACGACGGGCACCGGATCCCCCGGGTCGCCTCGGGACTGCAGGGGCTCTGCGTCAGCCGGCGCGCACTGGAGGGGTACGTCCGGGACCGGGTCCGGACGCTGCCGAACGTGGAGATCCACGACGGGTGCGAGGCGTTCGGGCTGCTCGCCGACGCCGACGGCGGCACGGTCACCGGCGCGCGGATCCTGCCCCGGGGCGGGGAGGAGCAGCACCACGACGCCGACCTGGTGGTGGACGCGACCGGTCGCGGCAACCGCGGCCCGACCTGGCTCGCCGAGCTCGGCTACCAGCCGGCCGTCGAGGACCGGGTGGATCCCGGCACCGTGTACGTCTCCCGCGACTACCGCCGCACCCCGGGCGACGCCGGCTTCGCCGCCTTCATCAGCAGCCCGTCGCCGGCTGCCCCGTACGGCGGGGTGGCCATCTCGGCCGAGGGCGACCGGTGGATGGTGACGCTGCTCGGCGTCGGCCCGGGCCAGGCCCCGCCGGTCGACCCGGACGGTTTCCTCGCCTTCGCCGGCCGGCTGCCCGCCCCGGAACTGCACGCGCTACTCAGCCGGGCCGAACCGCTCGGCCCGCCGAAGCGAATGCGGCTGCCCACCAGCGTGCGGCGGCGCTACGAGCACCTCGCCCGGCTGCCGGAGGGCTTCATCGCGGTCGCCGACGCGGTGTGCAGCTTCAACCCCGCGTACGGGCAGGGCATGACGGTGGCCGCGGTGGAGGCGATGGTGCTGCGCGACTGTCTCCGGCAGGGCCGGCGGGAGCTGCCACGCCGCTTCTTCGCCGGGGCGGCCAAGGTGGTGGACGTGCCGTGGGACATGGCGGTCGGCGCCGACCTGCGCTACCCGACGGTGGTCGGGCCACGCAGCCGCCGGACCCGCTTCCTCAACGGGTATGTCGCCCGGCTGCACGTCGCCGCCGCGCGGCACGCCGTCGTCGGGCGGCGCTTCCTCAGCGTCGCGAACCTGATGACCCCGCCGCCGGGGCTCTTCGCGCCGGGGATCGTCGCCCGGGTGCTCTGGTCCGGCGGGCGTACCGTGCCGACGGCCGCCCACCCCGAGTCGACGCCGCAGGCCGAGGAGCTGGTTGTCCGGTGAGCCGGGTCAGGCGGGCAGGCGGTCGCGAGATCGCCTGCTCTCGCCCTGGTGATGCACCCGCCCGGTTCGGTCCGGTGAGCGGGCTCGGTGCGGCGTGAGCTTAGGATCTCTCGCATGCAGGAGGGTCCGTGGACGACGATCACGCCGTCGCAGTTCGCGCACGAGCGGGAGGCGCTGGCGTACGTCCAGGCGCTGCTGCCGGACACCGAGCCCTACCGGGCCTGGTCGAACTTCACCTTCACCGCGCAGACCGGTCACCCCTACGAGGTCGACCTGCTGGTGGCGGGACCGGGCGGGCTCTACCTGATCGAGATCAAGAGCCTCAACGGCCGGCTGGTTTCCAGCGGCTCGAACTGGATCCTGAACGGGCCGAGCGGCACCCGCACCTTCGACAATCCGCTCCACCTGGCGGACATGAAGGCGAAGAAGCTCAAGTCCCTGCTCCAGGTCGCCGCCGCCCGCCGCAAGGGCAAGCCAGTCAAGATCCCCTTCGTGCAGGCGGCGGTGTTCCTGTCCAAGCCGGGGCTGCAGGTCGAGCTCTCCGACCACCACCTGCACGGCATCTACGGTCCCGAGCCGGCGCCCGGCCACCAGCCGGGCCAGCTGCCGACCATCGGCTCGATCCTGAAGCGCCCGCCGCAGGACGAGCAGCAGCGGGTCACCAAGGAGATGTCCGCGGCGCTGCCGGGCCTGCTGGAAGAGGTCGGCATCGCCCGCAGCCGCCGGCACTACGAGATCGGCGCCTGGAAGCTGGCCCCCCGCCCGTTCGACATCGGCCCGACCTGGCAGGACCACGAGGCCCGCCACCGCGATCTCGAACGCGAGCGCCGCCGGATCCGGATCTACCTGGTCGAGCGGAACGCCGTCCAGGCCGAGCGGGCGAGCATCGAACGCGCCGCCAAGCGCGAGATGCAGGTGCTGCACGGCATCAACCACCCCGGCATCGTCCAGGTCGACTCGATGGAGTCGCACGAGGCCGGCCCGGCGCTGATCTTCCGGTACGACCCCCGCTCGATCCGCCTCGACCACTACATGGCCCAGTACGGCGACCGCCTCGACGCGCTGAGCCGGCTGGCGATGATCCGCCAGCTCGCCGAGACGGTCGCGTACGCGCACCGCCGGCGGTTGCACCACCGCGCCCTGTCGGCGCGCAGCGTCCTGGTCAGCCCGGGACGCCAGCGGCGGGGTGGCAGCGAGGACGAGGCGTGGCTGACCCCGCAGCTGCAGCTCAGCGACTGGCAGGCGGCGACCCGCGGGGTCGACGGGAGCGGCGGGGGCAGCAGCGGCGACCCGGTCACCCTCTCCACGCACGCGGCCACGCACATCGAACGCTCGGCCGAGGCGTACCTCGCGCCGGAGCTGACCGCGCCGAAGCCGGACGCGGTCGCGATGGACGTCTTCGGCCTCGGCGCGTTGAGCTACCTGATCCTGACCGGCCAGCCGCCGGCCGCGAAGCGGGCCGAGCTGCTCACCCGGCTGGCCCGGGACAACGGGCTGCGCGCCTCCGCGATCGCCGACGGGATCACCGAGTTCGCCGACGAGCTGATCCAGGCGGCCACCGCCCCGGTGCCGACCCAGCGGCTCACCACCGTGGCCGAGTTCGTCGAGATGCTCCAGGTGGTCGAGGAGGAGCTGACCGCCCCGCCGCCCGCGTCGGTGCACCCGGAGGAGCCGGAGCCCGAGCAGGTCGACCCCCTCGAGGCGCGCGGCGGCGACCGGGTCGGCGAGTGGAAGATCGTCCGCAGCCTCGGCACCGGCTCGACCTGCCGGGCGTTCCTCAGCTTCAACGAGCGCACCCGCCGGGAGGAGGTGCTCAAGGTCGGGCTCTCCGACGAGAAGGGCGCCCGGCTGGCACACGAGGCGAGGGTGCTCGGCCCGCTCACCGACTCACGGGTGATCCGGCTGGCCCGGCCGGAGCCGCTGCAGATCGGCACCCGCACGGTCGTCGTGCTGGAGCACGCCGGTGACCGCACCCTGGCCCGCAAGCTGCGCGACGACGGCCGGCTCACCGTCGACGAGCTGGAGACCTACAGCGACTACCTGTTCGGCGCCCTGGACTACCTGGAGGGGGAGGGCGTCTACCACCGGGACATCAAGCCGGACAACATCGCCATCCGGGTACGCCCCAACCGCACCAAGCAGCTCGTGCTCTTCGACTTCTCCCTGGCCGGCGTCTCGGTCAAGGAGATCACCGCCGGCACCCCGCGCTACCTCGACCCGTTCCTCGGCACCGCCAACCGGCCCGGCTACGACAAGCACGCCGAGTGGTACGCCCTCGGGGTCACCCTGCACGAGATGGCCTCCGGCGAGCTGCCCGTCTGGGGCGACGGCGGCACCGAGCCGCAGCTGACCGAGGGCCCGCCGGTGCTGGCCGTCGAGGCGTTCGACCCGGCGATCCGCGACGGCCTGGTGGACTTCCTCCTGCGCGCCCTGCACCGCGACCACCGCCAGCGGTTCGCCTCGCTCAAGGACATGCGCGACGCCTGGCAGCAGGTGTTCCGCCGCTCCGACGCGAGCGCCCCGGTGGGCACCGACCACCCCGAGATCGAGGCCGACGAGCCGGACGAGAAGGCCGCCGAGGCCGCCCGCGACGAGGCCGCCACCAAGGCGACCCGGGCCACGGCCCTGGAGGCCGCCGGGCTCACCCCGCGCGCGGTCTCCGCCGCCCACCGCCTTGACGCCACGACCGTCGGCGAGCTGCTCACCGTCGCCAACAAGCTGGCCCACCTGCCCGGCCTGGGTGCCAAGACCCGCCAGGAGCTGCAGCGCCGGGTGAAGGAGTGGCGCGGCCGGCTGGGGGAGCGGGAGACCATTCCGACCACGCCCGCCGCCCGCAAGGCGGCGACGGAGGAGGTGGCCTCCGAGGCCGCCGCCGGGGACGGCGACCCCGATCTGGTACGCGTCGGACTGGACGCGATCGCCACGCTGCTCGTCCCGGCCAGCCGTAACCCCAACGACGTCGAGGCCACCCGGCTGGCGCTGCACCTGCCCGACGCCACCGGCGCCCTGCCGGACCTGCCGCTGTGGCCGCAGCACCCGCAGGTGGCCAAGCCGCTGGGCCTCACGCCCGCCCGGATCGCGCAGATCCTTGGCAAGCAGCGCAAGCGCTGGCACGACATCCCGGTGGTCGGTAGCGTGCGTACCCAGATCATCGAGCTGTTGCGCGACGGCGGCCGGGTGATGGGTGTCGTCGAGCTGGCCGCGGCCCTGCTGAGCAGCCGCGGCTCGGTGCGTACCGGGGATGCGTTGCGGCTCGCGGTGGCGGTCGCCGCGGTGCGGGCCGCCGTGGAGGTCGACGCGCTCGCCGACGAGCCGCGCCTGCTGCTGCGCCGGCACGCCCGCGCCGACATCAACGGCAAGCCGCACCCGCGCGGCGACCGGCTGCTGGTGGCCCTCGAAGCGGGCGAGGACGACGCGCCGGACACCCCGGCCGCGCCCGCGCTGCTCGACTACGCCGACGCGCTCGGCAAGGCCGCCGACAAGCTCGCCGCCAGCGAGGTGCTGCCCAGCCCGGCCACGGTGCTACGTACCCTCGCGGCCGTGACCGCGCCCGGCGGCGCGGCCGACGCGATCGATGAACGGCGGCGGGTGCTGCTCGCCGCGGTGGCCTCGGAGCGGGCCGCCGCGACCGCGCGGCTGGAGCTCTACCCGCGCGACCTCGACCCGGTACGGGCGCTGCGGCTGGCCCAGGCCGGCGTGGTGCCCCCGGCGGCCTCGCCGGATGGGGGTCGCGGGCTGACGCCGGAGCTGGTGACCCAGCGGGTGCGGACGCGCTTCCCGGAGCTGGATCCGCTGCCCGCGCACCCGAAGCTGGACCGGCTGCTCGCCGAGGCCGGGTTCGAGCTGCGCTGGGACCGCAACCGGTACGTCCCGCCGCCGCCCCGCAACGCGTCGTCCTCCATGTCGATCATGCAGCGGCGCCCGTCGGTGACCGTCGCGCCGAGCCGGTGGACGGCCGAATCGCCGGAGCTGGCGGCGGCGATGCGGGCCGAGGAGCGGCTGACCGGTGCCAGGTCCGCCGGAGGGTTCCGGGCCCTGACGGTACGACTGTCCCGGTACGGGCTGGCGCGGGGGGAGCTGGCCCGGCGCTTCGACGCCCGGCCGGTCAACGTGGCGGCCCGCTTCCTGGACCACCTGCATGCCCTGGTCGATGAGCACCCGAAGCCGACCTGGGAAACGGTGGTCGGCGCGGACATCGCGCCGCCCGGCTCCCGGGGAGCGATCAAGCTGGGGGAGTACGTCGAGCGGGCGTGGCAGTTGGCCGCGCCGGAGCTGCGCGCCGAGCTGTCGGCCGAGGCGGGGCCGGTGCTGCTGCACGACGCGGCGGTGCTGGCGAGGTATCGGGCGATGGACCGGCTCTATGAGCTGGCGGATGCGGCGCGCGGTGGGGCGGGGGCTGTGTGGCTGCTCTGCCCGATGGAGGACCCGGCGTTGCTGCCGAAGCTGGACGGTGCGGTGGTGCGGGTGGGCGACAACGAGTGGATTGCCCTGCCGGACGCCTGGGTCGTCAACGCTCACCGCAGCGCAGTGGCCGCCTCCTGAAGCGCCGCGCTGCCTGACTGGATGTGGCGGGAGGTCGAAATGGCGGCAGCTCAAGGGCTACCGGAAGCGGATGTGGCCCAGGCGCGTCGGTGGTGCCACCAGCGCGTCCCGGAGCGGGTCCGTGACCAGGTGCGGATTGAGTGTGAAGAGGCGGCCCGCTACCTGACGATCGTCGAGTGTCGGGCCCCGTGGCGAGCCGACATGGGGTCGGAGTGGACGCGGCTTCCCGTCGCGCGCCTCCGGTACGCCAAGAACACCGGGACCTGGACGCTGTACTACCGGGACCGCAACCTCCGGTTCCATCGGTACGACCTGATCCCGCCCACAGGCAACATGGCGGAACTACTCGACGAACTCGATCGGGACCCGACAGCGATCTTCTGGGGTTGACCGCTTCGATCAGTCAACTGCGCCGGGAGGCGCCATCCAGGCCGGTCAGGTCGGGCAGCCCGCCGGTCTTGAGCCAGTCGGCGAACTCGCGCCGCTTCTCCCGGTTGACCACGGCCTCAAGAGCGGCGTTGACCGTCGCCTCCTTCGTCGTCGTGCCGAGGATCTTCGACGCTTCCGCGAGCAGGTCGTCGTCAACGTCCAGAGTCGTTCGTGACATAGTCGAGCGCCTCTCTGCCGAGTCAGCTGCGATGACATCAAGAATCCCCGTAGTTGATATCACCGCTCTCGCGGCGCGCCCGGCTGGTCGGCGGCGAGACCGGAGAGGACCTGCGCGCCGAAGAGCGATAACAGGGTGATCTGTTCGGACGTCAGACGCAGCGGGGGTGTTGGGTTGGTGTCGGGGAAGATCTGGGCCGCGTCGAGGTCCGCACGCCGAATGCTGGTGGCTATGCCGATCTTGACCCCTCGGTGGTTCAAGGTGTCGAGCAGGCGGAGGGTGTCGAAGAGGTAGACGGCAGAGATCTGCCATTGATGATGCACGACGCCGGCGGGTCGTCGTGGCCCGCTGAAGATCAGGTAGAAGTCGCAGTCATGCGGGCTGATGTCCAGGCCGGTGAAGGCATCGCCGTAGGTCTTGACGTTGACGGTCCGGCCGGCCAGTGGGCCCGATCTGAACGTTCCATCGTGGCCGGCCTGGACCGCGTTCCCGGCGAGTTGAATGTCGAAGATCTGTGCCGCCACGAACTCCCCGATGTCACCCTGCCGGGCGGACCGTCCGGTCAACCCCGCTATTGCGGCATCCAGGTCGTCGCGAGCCCGCAGCAACTCTGCAAGTTGGTGCAACTTCTCGGTCACGTCCTGAATTGTTCGCGTTGCACCCTGGCTTTGCCAGAGGCTCATCGCTAGCTTTTCGTCATGACGACCTCGACACGGGAGCGGGTTGCGGCCTTCTGGGACGCCCACATCGCGGCGTGGCTCAACGGTGAAGATCAACTACCACCATGGCTGGAGGGCTGGTTCGACTCCTATGTAGGTGTCGGTGCCGGCGAAGTGACCCGTGAGGGTTTTCCGGAGCCGTATCACGGTGACCTTCTCGGCTTGGAGCACACGCCGCGGATGGTGGTGCTCGGCCTGAACCCCGGCAAGTTTCACTCCCGTTTTCAGGGGCGGAACGGCATCTTCGCGGAGGAGATCAAGAAGCACTTCTCGTACAGCAGGTGGGCTACGACCTGTCCCTATAACCGGCCGCCGTGGACCCTGCCACACGAGATGGGCGACAATCCGTACTACCAGGCGCGCCTTGAGTTCACCCGCCGGTGGCTCCAGGACCCGAGCGCCGACCACCGTGATCTGTTGATCTTCGAGTGCTACCCGTGGCATTCGACGTCCATCACGGCTCCGCTGAAGCCACCGCCAGAGGTCATCGACGAGTTCGTGTGGCAGCCGATCGCGGAGCTGCCAGTGCAGGACGTATTCGCGTTCGGCCGACCGTGGGATGACGTCGCCCAGGCGCTCGGGCTACGGGAGGTGGACAAGCTGGGATTTGGCGGTACGGACTACGGGTCAGCGGTGCACAGCCGGGCGGTGCGGATGTACTCGCTGCCCTCCGGGCAGCGGTTGGTCGTCGAATGGCACGCCGGTTCAGCCAGGCCGCCGAGCGAGAAGGAGACCGCACTCCTTCGCGATACGCTCGTCGGAGCGGCGAGCGATGTCCCTAGCGAAACCCCGCCCCGCCCCAGGACGGGAGCATCCAGCGATCGGGCCCTCAATCCGGCGTCAGCCAAGCAGCCGTCGCCATGACGCTCGCCAGCGACACCGTCACCACCGCCAGACGTATCGACGAGCTCGGTCAGTACATGGCTGAGCATGTTCTGGGTCCGTCCGGGCAGTTCATCTGCCGGATGCTCGGCAGTTGCCGGCACAGTGTCCTGGGGCGAAGCGAGGGATCTCGACCGGAGGCTGCCTTCACCGCAGGACAGCTGTCGCACGTCGGCCACCATTACGACCTGGTGCTCGACGGGGTCCCGACGCGCACCCTGGTCATCGCCATGGAGACCGGGCGGGCACGAGAGGGCGTGACGCTCAAGGAGCGCCACGCCGAGGTGATGCGGTCCGCGAGCCTGGCGTTCACCGCGCGGAACCCGCACATGCGTGGGGTCACCAGCGCCTTGCGGCTCGCCGTCGGACGTGACCCCGGGGCGGATCGAGACGGTGAGCAGCTCCGCCTGGACGGCACCCGTTCCCCCGTACACCTCTTTGATGCCTATGCCATGGCCAACATGCGGCTGTGCTCCGCGGTGGTCAGCGGCACGAGCAAGTCGCTGGGCAACCCGACGATGAGCCGGAACTGTTCCCCCCACCTGGCAGCCACCATCAAGATCCTTGAGCCGACGCTCTGCATCGTTCAGGGCGTCGAGGTCTACAAGGCGCTCACCGTTCTCATGAGCCGCCGTCGTCAGATTGCACCAAACCTTGAGCAGGCGCGGATCGCCGGCGTGGACACGCTCGTCGCCGCGTTCACCCATCCCTCCGCCATGAGGTTGACCAGCCACTGGGGGCGGCTGACCAGCGCGCCGTACCTGCACGGAACAGTCGTTCCGACGATCAAGGCCGCGCACCAGTTGGTGACGAGGCGAGGCGTCCCGACCGACAACGTCGTCGGACCGCGGCGGAGACCGAGGGTCGTCGACGGTCAGCCGCCGGGGTAGCGGCTCCACCAGTACGGGTCGGTCGCGGGGGCGTACTCGCCGCCGGATGGGCTGTCCTCGATTTCGGTGACGAAGTCGCGCGCCAGGGTGTCGGCCACCCAGGCCAGTTCCAGCCGGGACAGCCAGTCGACGGGAAGTGCGTCCGGCCCGTGCCTCGTCCCTAACAGAGTGCCGGCCACCGTCGCCACGTGACCCCCGTCGTTGGTCGAGGAGGCGAACAGCAGCGCGTCGTGGATTGACTCCCGATGGGGGAAGGACACGGCCACGTAGACGCCGCCGGCCAGGGCGGACACTGCCTTCGCATCGGGTGCGAGGCGAGCCAGCTCCGATCGCTGACCGGGCCGCGACCGGGCGGCGGCCAGCGCCGGAGCCAGCGATCGTACGGGCACCCCGGACTGGTCCTCGTCGGCCGCCAGCACCCGGTCGACGGCGGCGTCAACGTGCTCGCCGGACGCCAACAGACGAACGATTCCCACACCGAGCCGGGCGGCGGCGAGCGCTTCTCCGGTGTGAGTGAGCGCGGCGATGGCCGCGGGGTCCAGCCGAGATCCCAAGCCGACCGGCAGGGTACGGGTGAGAGCGTGGGCGCCGATGCTCGTGCCAGCAGGCTTGTCGATGGTGCCCGGGGTACCGCCCTGAAGTGCTGAGACGGTAGCCGGCGCTGATCCGCGCCGCTCCGCCAACGCCGGCACCTTCGTCAGCCAACCGTTCGGCCAGTCCGCATCGTCCGGCACCTTCAAGCCAGGGATGCGCTGGATGGCAGCCCAGTGGATGTACGAGCGCCATACCATGCTGGGTGGGTGGCTGATGCCCTTGTGCTTGCCTCGGATATGGGCACGGATCAGGCCATCGATGGTGAAGCAGGCCAGCTGGCCGGCACTGGTGGCCCGCAGCGTCCCGCTGCCCGGTACGTTGCCGCCCGTCGCGCCGATCGCGTCACCGAGCATCAGCCCGAGTACGCAGCCCCGAGCGGTCGCGAGCTGCTCCGCCGTCACCTTGGTCATCCCGCGAAGCATAGGGGCGGGTAGCACGGGAGCGTTTTGGGGCCGGGGTGCTGGTGGCGCGGCGGAGGCCGGCGAGCTGGACGTAGATTTCGCGCTTGGCGGTCGCCTGGCCGCGCCGGTTGAGGACGTAGCCGGTCAGCCAGATCCAGCCGGCGTACGTCGGGCGGTCGCAGACCGAAACGACGCGGAAGGTCAGGGCGCGATCGCCAGCGAACTGCACCGAGGCGCGGCCGTCGATCCGGAGCAGGTCGCCGGGTTGGGGGCGCGCCACTACCAGCGGCCCTCGTTCGGCGGGCGGCACTCCCGGGCGTGCATGGTCTGCCAGTCGCGCAGGGCGCGCTTGATCCGGTCGTTCTCCTGGCTGAGCAGGCGTACCTGTCGGTGGAGGTCGGTCAGCTCGTCGGCGAGTTGGGCCTGGAACTCGCGTACCTGATCGGGGTCGGCGCCACGGCGGCGCGGGTCGAAGGTGCGGGTCCGCACCTCGTGCGGCGTCAACCGGGCCGGGCGACCGGTCCCGTAGAGCTGGCCACCTCGATACACCTGGGTCACGTCGGTCCTTTCCTGAACAGGCGGGAGCGGGGAGGTCCTTTCGGTGGGTCTGGAAGGGCGGGCCGTCCGCATGCCGGCCGCGGACGGCCCGCCCGCTCCGCCGCCGCAGCTCAGATCAGCGGTACGGCAGCGGAGCAGTCCGGTGGGTCGGGACGGGCACGCGTACCCGCCCCGACCAGGGGGATGAGCCGAACTCGTTGCCACGCGAGGACCGGCTCCGCTCCAACTTAACTAGGGAACACAGGGAAGTCAAAGCACGTTGTTTAGATATTGGAGGTGTGATCGAATTCGGGTTGCCACGCGAGGAGCGACATGCCCGAATCAGCTGGATATCTCCGCATCGCCGACGACGTGATTGCCGACGTCAGGTCGGGAAAGCTCAAGCCTGGCGACCGACTGCCATCGGTCGCCGAGACGCGCGCCGACTACGGCGTCAGCTATGGAACCGTGCAATTGGCCTACGTGCGCCTTGAGGCTCTGCGGGTGATCCGCCGGTTGCAGGGCAAGGGTGTGTTCGTCACCGATCCAAGGACCTGGATGCGGGAGCCGTAGGTAGCGACCCGTCGGCCAGATTGGGCCTTACGGGTACCTCCGTCCCGTCCACGGGACGACTAGAGTCGTCGCGTGATCGACCGGAAGCTGCTCTTGTCCGACCTGCAGAAGCAGGTCAAGAACCTGGAAAAGGACCTGCGGGAGCAGGTCGAATCGGTCGAGGAGGTGCGCCTCCGCCTGCGTGGTGAGTACGACCACGCCTTCAAGGTCGGGCGTACCGCCGCCACCTGGGCGGCCTGGCGGGACGAGCGCGTCACGCAGGTCGCCGTCGCGTGGGTGCTCGGCACCGTCTTCGTACGCTTCTGCGAGGACAACGATCTGCTGCCCGACCCCTACCTGGCTGGACCGGGGGACCGCCTGGTGCTGGCCGAGGAGGCCGAGGCGCAGTTCTTCCGGGACCGGCCCAACGAGACGCTTCGCGGTTGGCTGAAGCAGGGCTTCGACGCGATCGCCAGCACCCAGGCCGGTAAGTCGCTGTTCGACGAGCGACACAACCCGCTCTATCAGATCCCGCTGTCGCACGACGCGGCCAAAGAGCTGATCGGCTTCTGGCGCCGGCGCGGCGAGACCGGCGGCCTGGTCCACGACTTCACCGACCCGGAGTGGGACACCCGCTTCCTCGGCGACCTCTACCAAGACCTCTCCGAGGCGGCCCGCAAGACCTACGCCCTGCTCCAAACGCCACAGTTCGTCGAGGAGTTCATCCTCGACCTGACCCTCACCCCGGCGATCGGCGAGTTCGGCCACGACGTGGTCAAGATGATCGACCCGACCTGCGGATCGGGCCACTTCGTCCTCGGCGCCTTCCACCGGCTCCTCAAGGAGTGGGAGCGGCACGCCCCCAACCGTGACCCCCACGAGCGGGTACGCCTCGCCCTCGATGCCGTCCACGGCGTCGACATCAACCCCTTCGCGGTCGCCATCGCCCGCTTCCGCCTCCTCGTCGCGGCCCTCCGCGCCGGCGGCGTCAAGACCCTCGCCGACTCTGCCGGCTACGTCTTCCCGATGCACCTCGCCGTCGGCGACTCGCTGATCAAGCGGCGACAGGCCATGCTCTTCGGCGAAGACCCGATGACCGAGTTCGCCTACGCGACCGAGGACGTGCACGAGCACTCCGGCATCCTCAGCCCCGGCCGTTACCACGTCGTCGTGGGCAATCCTCCCTACATCACCGTCAAGGACAAGGGCCTCAACGAGGCGTACCGCGAAATGTACGACGCCTGCTCCGGCAAGTACGCGCTGTCGGTGCCGTTCGCGCAGCGCTTCTTTCAGCTCGCTAAGCCCGGCGACGGCGAGGGTAAGGGTGCAGGGCACGTCGGCCAGATCACCGCCAACTCGTTTATGAAGCGCGAGTTCGGCAAGAAGGTAATCGAGAAGCTGTTCGCCGTCGAGGTCAACCTGACCCACGTCATCGACACCTCCGGCGCCTACCTTCCCGGCCATGGCACTCCGACCGTTATTCTGATCGGCCGCAACACAAACCGCGGCCGGGCGGGCACGATCCGCACCGTGATGGGTATTCGCGGCGAGCCGAGTGCGCCGGACAGTCCGCGCCGGGGCCTTGTCTGGCAGGCGATCGTTGGCCAGGTCAACAGCCCTGGCTCCGAAAGTCAGTGGGTGAGCACGGGTGACACACCACGTGCCAGCCTTGCAACATTCCCGTGGAGCCTAAGCGGCGGTGGTGCAGGAAGCCTGAAGAAAACCATCGAGGAGTCTCATCCCACGCTTGGGACAATCGCATCGAGAGTCGGAGTGTTGGGCATGACAAATGCCGACGATGTGATGCTCGCAAGCCGGGAGGCGTGGAAGCGCAGGATCGGGGATCTTGGGCTCAACCGGCGTTTGGTGGTCGGGGACGAACTTCGAGACTGGAACTGCAACCTTGGCGACTGGGCATTTTTCCCCTATACCCCCGACTTTGCCCTCCGTCCGCTCGACGTAAACAGCGGGTGGTATCGGTGGCTCTGGCCGTGTCGCACCACCATTGGAAACAGGGCCACGTTCAGTAAGCAGACTTACTTTGAGGAAGGGCGCCCTTGGTACAGGGCCACTGCAAGGTAGGGATATGACCGCATTGGGGTCTTCGTGGTAGCCGCGCCGGGTTGTGATGTTACGTAGGAGAGCGCGGCCTTCCGTTGATCATTCAGGTGTCGAGTCTGGATGGTCACAACGGAAGGGCCGCGCTCGTGGCGTCATCATCGTTGATTGGTGGGCTGGCCGCACGCCTGCAGGGCGTGTCGGGTGAGGCGCATCGGTGGGGGTCGGGGCTGCTGGGTGTGTTGGCGCAGGTGCCGGACCCGCGGGATCCGCGCGGGGTGATCCATCCCTGGCCGAGTCCTCTGGCCGTCGCTGTCGCGGCGGTGGCGGCGGGGCAGATGTCGACCGCGGCGATCGGTGAGTGGGCCGCTGACCTGCCGGATGCCGTTCTGGGGTCGCTGGGGGCGGCGCGGGATCCGTGGACCGGGACCCGGGTGGCGCCGGACGCGACGACGATCGGGCGGCTGCTGAGCCGGGTCGACGCGGACGCGTTGGACACCGCGGTCGGGCGGTGGTTGATCAACCGCGCGACCGCCGTGCCCGGTGCCGTAGCCCGCCGAGTGATCGCCGTGGACGGCAAGACGCTGCGGGGCAGCGGCCGCCCAGGCGATCAGGTGCATCTGCTGGCCGCGGTCGACCAGCACACCGGGGTGGTGCTCGCGCAGACCGACGTCGATGGTAAAACCAACGAAATCACCCGGTTCCAGCCGTTGCTGGCCGGACTCGACCTGGCCGGGGCGGTCGTCACCGCCGACGCTCTGCACACCCAACGCGAACACGCCCGCTGGCTGGCCGAGAACAAGGCGGGTTACGTGTTCACGGTCAAGAAGAACCAGCCACACCTGTACCGGCAGCTCAAAGCGCTGCCCTGGGCAAAGATCCCGGTGCTGGACACCACCCGCGGCCGCGGCCACGGCCGCCACGACATCCGCCGACTGCAAACGGTCACCTGCACCGGGCCACTCGCCCTGGACTTCCCGCACGCCGTGCAAGCGATCCGGATCCGCCGGCGCCGCCTCCACACCGCCACCGGACGCTGGAGCACCGTCACCGTCTACGCCATCACGAACCTCACCGCCACCCAGGCCAGCCCCACCGACCTGGCCGACTGGCTCCGCGGACACTGGACGATCGAGGTGCTACACCACATCCGCGACACCACCTACCGAGAAGACGCCAGCCGCGTCCGCACCGGCAACGCACCCCGCGCCCTGGCCACCCTCCGCAACACCGTGATCAGCCTGCTCCGACTGTCCGGTCTCACCACCATCGCCAAAGCGCTACGCCGCAACAGCCGAAACCCACACCGAGCAATACAACTCCTCGGACTGACCTGAAAAGGTCATATCCCTACCTTGCAGCGGCCCTGGCCCTTGGTATGAGTGGCATCAGCTGACACGTGACTCGGGGGTGCACGAGTGGACGATTTGCTCAGCTTTTGTCGCTAC
This sequence comes from Micromonospora sp. GCM10011541, assembly GCF_042650725.1. Taxonomy (NCBI): domain Bacteria; kingdom Bacillati; phylum Actinomycetota; class Actinomycetes; order Micromonosporales; family Micromonosporaceae; genus Micromonospora; species Micromonospora sp. GCM10011541. The sequence goes on along the minus strand of NZ_JBHSBP010000009.1, from coordinate 113,580 downwards.
GCATAACCACTTTGTGTTGGAGCGGGGCGGAAAAGTTTTCAAGCACTCAGCGCTCATCATCAAGCTGCCAAAGGATGCGTCCGAGGAGCAGCACGTGCGGCTCTTGGGCCTGCTTAACAGCTCCACCGCCTGTTTTTGGCTCAAACAGCAGAGCTACGGTGGCGGCGGAGATCCATTAGGCGATGATGGGGCTCGCGTGAGTGCTGAGCCTTGGTCGGAGCGGTACCAGTTCAACGGGACGAATCTCGCACGGTTTCCGCTGCCGTCTGCGTACCCCCTCCAACTGAGCCGGGAGATCGACGGCCTGGCGCAGCGGCTCGCCACGGTGACCCCGATGGCGGTCGCGGCCTCCGGCGTGCCCAGCCGCGAGCGGCTGGCTGCCGCTCGCGACGAGTGGCACTCGACCCGGGCGCGGATGATCGCATTGCAGGAGGAGTTGGACTGGCAGGTCTACTCGCTCTACGGGCTGTTGGACGAGGAGTTGACCGCCCCAGCCGGCTCGGTGCCGGAGTTGAAGCTGGGGGAGCGGGCGTTCGAGATCGTGCTCGCCCGCAAGGTCAAGGCGGCTGAGGCGGAGACGCAGTGGTTCGCCCGGCACGGGTCGACGCCGATCACCGAGCTGCCGGCGCACTGGTCGGACGAGTACCGCGCGGTGGTGGAGCGGCGGATCGCGGTCATCGAGGGCAACCGCAACATCGGGTTGATCGAGCGGCCGGAGTGCAAGCGGCGGTGGGCCAGCGAGGGCTGGGACGTCATGCAGGCCAAGGCGCTGCGGGACTGGCTGCTGGACCGGTGCGAGGCGCCTGAGCTGTGGTACCAGCACGTCGACGGGCTGGAGCAGCCGCGCCCGCTGACCACCGCCCAGCTTGCCGACGAGTTGCGCCGCGACGCCGACGTGCTCACCGTCGCCAACCTCTACGCGCCCGGTCAGGACCTCGGCAAGGTGATCGCCGACCTGGTGGCCGACGAGCACGTGCCGCACCTGGCCGCGCTGCGCTACAAGGACTCCGGCCTGGCCAAGCGCGCCGACTGGGAGCAGGTGTGGGACCTGCAGCGGCAGGAGGACGCGCTGCCCGACGAGGCGGCGAAGCGGGAGTTCCGCAAGGGCATCCCGGTGCCGCCGAAGTACGCCTCGGCGGACTTCCTCAAGACCAGCTACTGGCGGCACCGGGGCAAGCTCGACGTGCCCAAGGAGCGGTTCGTGTCGTACCCGGGTGCCAGCCGCGACGGTGACCCGTCGCTGCTGGTCGGCTGGGCCGGCTGGGACCACGGCGAGCAGGCCCAGGCCCTGGCTACCCTGATCGTCGCCCGCGAGCAGGAGGACGGCTGGGCCGCCGACCGGCTGTTGCCGCTGGTCGCGGGGTTGCGCGAGATCCTGCCCTGGGTACGCCAGTGGCACGGCGAGTTCGACCCAGAGTGGGGTGCCTCGCCGGCGGACATCTACGCCGGCTTCCTCGCCGAAACCACCAACCGCCTCCACCTCACCGACGAGGCGCTCACGTCGTGGCGCCCGCCCAAGGCCACCCGTGGCCGCAGAGCGAAGCAGTGAACAAAGCAGAAAGCGTCGCTGTCTACCCTTCCCGCACGTCAGGAGCCGACAATGGATAACGAGATTCAGCTGATCAGTGACGGCGACGGGCTGGCGGTCATCGGAGATCCGACGGCCGTCGAACGCTTCCTCGTCTCCGAGGGGCTGCAGTCGAAGGACCTCGGACTACATCGGCTCGGACCTGCCCTTGGTAAGGCGGCGGGAGTCGCACAGGCAGGTTCCGAGATCGCCGCCAACTCGGGTCGCTGGATGAAATTGACTGCGGAGTCCGCGAAGGTCGCGGACAAGTTCCCGATGGTCACGAACTCGGTCTCCGGCAACGCCCATGCCACTCTGAGGGCGCAGAATGGCCAATTCGTCAAGAACCTCCAGTTCGTGAAGGGATCGCATCTGACCAACCCTGCGCTCCTGGCTGGCGCAGCGGGGCTCATGGCGCAGGTTGCGATGCAACAGAGCATGAAGGAGATCACCGACTATCTCGCCACGATCGACGAGAAGGTCGACGATGTGCTACGCGCCCAGAAGGACGCCGTGTTGGCCCGCATGATCGGAGTCGGCTTCGTCATCGAGGAGGCCATGACCATCCGAGAGGCGAGGGGCCGGGTCGACGAGGTCACGTGGTCGAAGGTGCAGGGGGCGCCGGCGACGATCGCAGAAACCCAGGCGTACGCGTTGCGTCAACTCGACGCACTCGCGGAGAAGCTGGAGCGCAAGACCACGATCGGTGATCTCGCCAAGGCGGCCAAGGAAGCAGAGTCCAAGGGACAGGAGTGGCTCGTCGTCTTGGCTCGCTGCTTCCAGCTGCAGGACGCGATCGCTGTGCTTGAACTCGACCGGGTGCTGGACGCGTCGCCGGGGGAGTTGGACGGGCATCGCCTCGGGCTGAGGGCTGCCCGGCAGAACCGGCTGGAACTCATCTCCCGGTGCACCGAGCGACTGCTGGCCCGGATGGACGCGGCTGCGGGCAGAGCCAATGCCAAGGTGCTGCTGAATCCGATGGACTCCCCGGCTGTGGTGAAGTCGAGCAACCATGTCTCGATCGCCATCGTCGAGTTCCACGGGCGGCTCGGGATCGAGGGCGATCGACAGTCATCGGAGGCGAGACGATGGACGGACGCGGCCAAGGAGGCGAGGGACAAGGCGCTCGAGACGGGAGCAGACGGCGTTGGTGCCGCCAGGCGCCTCGGCGACGAGACCCTCGGCCGAGCCAAATGGGCGACGGGCAAGCTCTCCAGCCGGATCGCCGAGCGAACACTCCGTCGGCGCGGGGACGACGAGGAACGCGACGAGGAAGGCTGAGTGGGCGCCCCCGCGGGGCTCCTGCCGGCGTTGCGAAGCAGCGTGCCCGCGAGCGCGCCGATAAGGCTCAGCGGGACAGGCTGATCGCGGCGCGGACGTCGTGACGGTCGCCCCCGTTGAGGTAGTCCGGGTTCGCCTCGTCTCCTGGGTCAGCCTGTGCCGGTCGCTCCGCGGAGCGACCGGCACAGGGCGTAACGGTAGGCCGACGGGACGCCAGGCCTGGCCGTGTCATCGCAACCGGGTGGCGATCAGGCTTCGGGTCGGCTCGCTGAACTGCCGCGCGATGAACTGGTTGAGCCGTTCCGGATCGGGCTCCACGCGGCGAGCCTCCGCTACCTCGTCCCAGGTTTCGTAATCGCATGGGTCTCCAGCCGTCACCAGCCCGATGCCGTGTTCCCGAGCAGCGTCGGCGACCTCGGCGACCGCCTCGGCGAGCGCCAGGGCCTGGCTCCGCGGTACGTGAAGCAGTACGTAGGATCGCGTCGCCGCTCGTCGATGCGCCAGTGCCTCATATACCGCCTGCACGTTGACGGCCCATGAGCCCTTGACCTCAAACGTGTTGACCTCTAGGTGTTTGCCTGGCACGTACTGGAATGTCCGCAGCTCGACGCTGGCAATGTCCGGCCGCGTCCAGATGCCATTGTGGCCAGCTGCCAGGGCTGTCGTCTCGACGGCGAGCAGGTCCTGTCGATGGTCCCGGGCCCATGCGTCCTCAATGACCGCGCGCATTGGTTCGTACAGTTCCGGTTCGCTCGTGAAGACTCCCTCAGCGGCTGCGAGGCCAGGTTGCCCGAATCTCAGGGCGGAGGCTACCGGCGTCTCGTCGGACTCCTCGCGTTGGACGCGGCGGACGACTCCGCCCTTGCCCGGCCCACGGCTCACCAGCCCCATGTCGACGAGTGCGTCCCGGGCAGCAAAGTATCGGTCGAGCTTCCACTTGAGAAAGTGCCGCAGGGACGGATTGCTGACCGAGGAGCCGTCCCGCGGCAGTGCGCTGAGCAAGGTCAGCTGATCTTCGGTGAGTGCTGATCGGCCAGCGTCCATGCCGAAGCTTACAAGCGGGGAAGGCGAGCGACGTCAAGACCGCGCAGCTCATGTTTTCCGCAGGGATTATTTCGGACAAATTGGAAGACTTGCTCCTCGTGGAACGGGGTTGAGTCCTGCTGAGGCCCCGCTGTAACTCCGAGTCGACCGAACCCGCGACAATCCGGGGCGGCGCTGCATAGAGATGCATGAGTCGATCCGCTTATCGTCGGGATGGCCCAACCGGGTCGTTGACTCCTACTGCATCGGGAGCTATCCATGACGGTTCCAGACTACGTCTGGGAGATGGTGCGACGGCGGGCGCCAGCAGGGTCGCCTGTTGTTCCCGGGAGTACACCGGTTGTGGCGTTCGGCGACCCATCGCGAGCTGGGGTCGCCACCTTGGGGATCAACCCGAGTGCGGTCGAGTTCCGGTACAAGGGTGAGTTCCTTCGGGGTGGGGAGCGTCGACTCGCGACGCTCGCATCCTTGGGCGCGGCAGGTCTGGAGAGTCTCACTGCCGTGCAGGTCGCGGAGGTTTTCCGAGACTGCGCCGAGTATTTCCACCGAAACCCCTACCGACGTTGGTTCGATCCCCTCGACTCTCTCCTCGACGCCGGCACAGGCACCAGTTACTACCGAGGCAACGCATGCCATCTCGACCTCGTGCAGTGGGCCACCGACCCGGTCTGGGGCCGGATCAAGGACTCAACGGTGCGGCGGGCACTGCTTGAGGACGGTGTGCCCCACCTGCGGGCACAGTTGAGGCAGGAGAGCATCCGCCTGGTCCTACTCAACGGACGAACGGTCGTTCGGCAGGTTCAGCGGACGCGGATCGCAGACCTGGCTCAGGTTGGTGTGCTGCCGTTGGGTGCCACCACCTGCGCCCTGTTCAGCGGGCAGGTGGAGCATGTGCAATTCCTCGGGTGGTCAGCCAACCTTCAGAGCAGCTTCGGTGTCAGCAAGGGCTTCAGGAGGAGGCTGGGTGAGTGGCTGGCCGAACAGGTGGCCGAGGGCCGATTCAATCGGCAGGCATTGACCGCGACGTCGGTGGCCTGATCGTCCAGGACTCACGGCTGAGGGGACGACGCGCCCCTCTATTCGGAAAATCCCCCCACACCCGCCCGATAAGGGCATCCGGCGTGCGACATCTTGTCCACGGTGTTACGACTGGCCTGCGGCGAACGATGCAACATTCGTATCGGCGCGCGGACGTGGCCGAGGAAGGCAGGGATGTCATGGAGCTACGTGCCAGGAGGACCCGGGTGCCCCGTTCGGTGGCGCTCGCGGCCGCGACGCTGCTGGTGATGGCGATCGGCGGAGTGACTGCCGCCGAGGCGGCCACCCCGGGTGCCGGGACGGTGTCCTCGACCAGCCCGACCGCCACCTGGACCGGCGGGCCGTTCGCGGTGCCCAACGCCACGGCGACGACCGGCACGCTGACGTGCAACGCCGCAGCGCCCTGTGACGACTACGCGCTCACCGTCGACGTCCCGGCAGGGTACGACGCCGCCAACGACCTCAAGATCAAGGTGAGCTGGCCCAACACCGCCGCCGACTTCGACGTCTACCTCTACGACAGCAGCGGCGCCGAGGTGGGGCAGGCGGCCTCGACCGCCGACCCGGAGACCCTGGTCGTGCCGCCGGTGGCCGGTCGGTACACGGTGCGGATCGTGCCGTTCGCCCCGCTGGGCGAAAGCTACTCGGCGACCGCCGAGCTCGCGGCGAAGCCGGCCGCTCCGCCGCCAGGGCCGGTGGGTGCCGCCTCCTTCACCAACTACCCGGCACCCGGGACGCTGCCGCGCGCCCATGACGCCGGAGAGCCGTCGATCGGGGTCAACTGGAAGACCGGCAAGGTCATGTACCAGGCGTACACCGACACGTACCGGGTCTCCTTCGACGACACGAAGTCCCCGGCCACCGCGGCGTGGGAGGACAAGAGTGGCCACCTGCCCAAGTGCACGGCCAACGCCTCGCTGGACCCGATCCTGTTCACCGACCACGACACGGGCCGCACGTACGAGTCGCAACTGGCCGGCAAGACCTCGCTGATGTGCTACACGGACGACGACGGCGCGACCTGGACCCCGTCGCAGGGTGGGGGCATCAACTCCGGCGTCGACCACCAGACCGTCGGCGGCGGCCGCTGGTCACCCAACGGCGTTGGCGGCACCCCGCTCTACCCGAACGCCGTCTACTACTGCTCGCAGGACATCGCCGACGCGCTTTGCGCGACCAGTCGCGACGGGGGGCTGACCTTCGGCCCGGCCGTGCCGATGTACACCCTGCTGGACTGCGGCGGCCTGCACGGGCACGTCAAGGTCTCCCCGAAGGACGGCACGGTCTACGTACCCAACAAGGGCTGCGGCGGCAACCAGGCCGTCGCGGTCTCCGAGGACAACGGCCTGACCTGGCAGGTACGCAAGGTGCCGACCAGCCTGCCGGCGGACAGCGACCCGTCGGTGGGCATCGGCTCGGACGGCACGGTCTACTTCGGCTACCAGAACGCCGACGGCCACGCGCACGTCGCGGTCTCGCACGACAAGGGCCGCACCTGGGAGAGCGACCAGGATGTCGGCGCCGCGCTGGGCGTAAAAAACGTCGTGTTCCCGGCCGTCGTCGCCGGCGACCCCGACCGGGCCGCGTTCGCCTTCCTCGGCACGACGACCGGCGGCAACTACCAGGACGCCACCAACTTCACCGGCGAGTGGCACCTGTACGTCACCGTCACCTACGACGGCGGGCGCACCTGGTCGCTGACCGACGCGACGCCGAACGACGCCGTGCAGAAGGGTTCGATCTGCACCGGCGGCACCACCTGCGGCACTGACCGGAACCTGCTCGACTTCATGGACGTCCAGCTGGACAAGCAGGGCCGCGTCCTCGTCGGGTACGCCGACGGATGCACCGGCGCCTGCGCCACCGGCGGCGCGCAGAACTTCGACGCGCTGGCCACCATCGCCCGGCAGAGCGGCGGGAAGTCGCTGTTCGCCGCGTCCGACCCGGTCACCACGGCGAAGGTGAAGAGGAAGTGATCCGCGTACGAGTAGGTGCTCTCGTGCTCGCCGCCGCCGCAGCCCTCACCGGCTGCGGCGGCGCCGCCGACGAGACGGACCTCGGCGATCCGGACGCCCCCGGTGCGGCGGAGCCCCGAGCCGGATCCTCGGCCGCCACCCTCGTCTGCGCCGACGCGGCGACGGCCGTGCCGCGGCCCACCGCGCTCCCGGGCGAGGTTCCGCTGCCGTCCGACGCCGTCCTCACCGGCTCCGAGGAGCGGTCCGGCGGGCGGCTGGTGGTCACGGCGGTGACGCCGGGCGACTTCCGCTCGACCCTCGCGTTCATGCAGCGGGCCTACCCGGCGGCCGGGCTGACGCTCAAGGAGGGTGAGGTCGAGGACCGCGACGCGGAGTCGAACTTCGCCGGCAAGGGTCTGGTCGGGCGCTGGACGCTGCGCGAGATACCGGACTGCGACGGCGACACCCTGGTCACCGTGCTCGTGGCCAGGGCCTGACGGTGGCGCCGAGGCCGAGCAGCACCCCGCTCGGCCTCGGCCAGGCCCTCAGAGAACCTTGCCTGCCTTGCGGAGCCAGGCGAGGGCCAGGTCGTCGAGGGCCGTTGCGTCCAGCGGGGCGTCGATGTGCTCGACGAGCCCGGTGAGGTTGCTCGCGCCGCTGGGCCGGGTCGTCCCGACGAACGCACGCTGCACCCAGGCGAGGTCGGTGGGAGGCACCATCGCGAACTCCCGGCCGGCAATGGTGAGGCTTCCCTGGAACAGGCGCGTCTGGTCTTCGATGAGCTGCGCGATCGCATTTCGCGACGAGGCGTCACCGGCCTTGACCTGGCCGACGAACAGGACGAAGGCGCGCGGCGGCGACACTGCCTCGTTGACGACCAGCACCGCGTCGTCAACGAACAGCTTGCCGACCTTGCCGCTCACTCCTGGTGCGAACAGCGCCGCTTGCGGCTTGACCGCCCGCCAGGCAGGCTGTGCGCCCTCGCGGATCGCCGCCGTGTTGAGCGTTGCGGCGAGGCTCTCTGCCCGGCGTAGGCCACGGCCCATCGCGGCCTGATATGCCGGGCTCGCGGTACCGACCGCCTCGGCCAGCGCCGCCCGTATGCGCAGCACCAGGCCCTTCACCGCCTCCTCATCGGCAGCGTTCACCGCCTCCAAGCTCGCCAACTTGCGCCCCAGCCGGCCCCACGCGTTGGGGGACGCCTCGATCGCGGGTGCGAGGTGGCGCCAGTAGAGCGTGCGGCCCCTGATGCCGGCCGCGCGCTGCTTCCTGAGCAGCTCGGCCACGGCGTCGCCGAGCCGCGCCAGCATCCCCAGCGCGTCCTGGTCGGGAAGCTGCTTCGACAGCGCCTTCGTCGCCTGCTGTACGGCCTTCACGTATTCGGACGACCGACCGAGAGCCGAGGTCGATGACTTCTTCGTGCTGAGCATTCCGAGCTTGGCGCAGAGGTCGTCCTTCGCCGCGGTCAGCTCGGCCTGGTCGAAGCCGCTTGCGGCGTCCTGCCATCGGGCGAGTGCCCGACGGAGCGGATCGAAGGCCGGATCGCCGTGCAGGGCGCCCGAGTTCAGCCCGGCCTCCAGCTTGCCGAGCTTTGTCACCGGTGCCGGGTTGAACCCGGGTGTGCCCCGCGCCGGCAGCCACTTCATCGCCGTTTCGATGTTGACGATCTCCTGCCGGATCTGGTCGCCCAGCGGCTTCTCTGCCTTGTTCGCCGCCTCGCGGAGAACGTCGCGCAGCGCCTTCGCCTTCTTTGCCAGGAGGAGATCCGAGATCCACGAGTCGGGGTGCAGCGTCTTGCGCCAGTACGCGTAGCGGAAGTCGTGCGCCGCCTGCTCCGCGCCCTTGGCGAACTGAGCGGCCTGGCGCAGCACGGTGGAGACGCCGACGAGGAACTTCGGCGGGGTGTGCTCGGTCAGCTCCCGGGCCGCGCGGGCGACCGCGGTGGCCGTCGGACGCTCGGCCCGGGCGGCGGCCTCGAACAGCTCCTCCGCCGAGTTGGCGATCGCGTCGCCGGCGGTCATGGCGTCGCCTGTGCGTTGACGCGCATGACGGTTTCGGCCGCGCCGAAAACGAGGGCCGGCACCAGGCCGGGCACGGCCGATCCCACGAGCCCCACCACGGATGCCTCGACCGCTCGAATGCTCGGTGGCACGGCGAGCGACTGTGCCGGGTCGAGCACCGCACGATGGGCGTCGCTCTGATCGGAGTACTGGCTCGCATCGTGGAACAGGTTCCACAGCGCCGACACCACGCCGAGCGCGACCCCGACCGGCGGCGCCGCGATGCCGACGGCGATGTTCACCCCAGTGACCAGGTGCGACAAGCCGTCGTACTCGTCAGATCCATGGGTGACCGACCTGGCGGCGGCGTGGACGGCGGACGGCGGGCGGTGCCCGAGCTCCGTCATTGCCGCGTCTATGACCAGCGGATAGCGCCAGGGGCCGCGTGGCGTCGGCATGTTGCGGGTGAACGGGTTGGTCAAGTTCGTGCCGAGGAACAGTCTCGACGATGTCAGGCCGGCGCCGCTCTGCTCGCCCGTGACGGTGTCGGCGGGCCACTGGCCACCGTCGCGGACGTCCTTTCGCACCGAGTCGATCGCGTCGGTGACGATCTCCAGCTCCTCGAGGATCCGGGCCAGCAGCGCCTTGTCGCTGATCGCCGGATCGGTGCCGACCAGCCACGCGGCGAGCGGCCAGTACTGGGTGACCTGCTGGACGCGCTCCGCCCGCCGCAGCTCGAAGGCGCGCAGGTGCAGCACGCCCTTGTCGACGATGTAGCGCAGGTTGGAATTGCGGCTCGCGTAGTCGATCTGGGACCCGACGCTCCGGCGCTCCTGCTCGATCACCTTGTTCGATGGGCCGAGGTCGATCAGCATCGAGCGCAGCGCGACGAGGTGAGGACCCGGGCGCAAGGTGAGGCGCCATCGCGTCCCCCGCAGGTAGGAGATCGGCAGCGTGGCGACACCCGGACCGGCCAGGAACGTCTCGCGGGCAGCTTGCACCTGCTCCTCGCTGATGTCCAGCCGAGCATCGACGATTTCGCGGGCCCGCTGCTCGATCTCGACGAGCTGCGGCACGATCTCGTAGACGGCCTCGTTGGCCTGGTCGTAGACGGCTTGGGTCAGCTCACCGATCCGGTGCGCCTCGACCTTCTCGATCAGCTCCAGCAGGGCCGGCCATCCGCCGAAGCTGAGACATTCGAGCACCGTGTCCGCCATGGTGGCCGGCTCGCTGGTCACCTTGACCGTCCGCTCCTCCTTGGGTAACTCCGCCAGCGCGATGTCGAGAGTGACCATCGCCGTCGCCACCCGCGCCGGATCGACCTGCTGGTGCCGCAGCAGTCCCGAGCGCAGCTCCTCGTCGCGTTGGGCGGCCGTGCGCGGGTCGGGCAGCACTGTGCTGATCACCAGTGGCAGCGGCGCCCCGACCTCCGTGGACGACTGCGCCGCCGGATCACCGGTGGAAGCCGCGTTGCGCTGCGCCGTCGGCGAACGCCGCTGCCGGGTCACGCGACGCTGCTCGCTCACCGCAGCGGCCTTGCGCGTCGTACCGGTCACCGTCGCGACCGCTCTACGGTTCGGGGTCCGGCACGGGCTGCGGCTCGGCCGATCGCTCGGCCGTCACGACCTCGATCCGCAGCGGATTCGTGGGCGCCGGGTCGTCGTACATCTTGTTGTCGACCCGCAGCCGACGGCGGCGTGCCTCCTCGGCGACGAGGTCGGCTTCCGCCGTGGCCCTGCGCGCCTCGATGTTGAGCATCTTGCGCTCGTGCGGCCCGCAACCGTCGCAGGACCCGAGCGTGGTGATGACGGTCATGCCGGGAGTTGGCAGGATGTAGTCGTCGGGCCGCATCCGCTCCTGTGCCGCCGTGGCATCCTTCGATGCCTTGTCCAGCGTCTCCTTGAGGTCCTTGATCAGTTTGGCGAGCTCCGTCTCGCCGACCGGGGTGAGCGGCAGCGCGAGCATGGGGCCGTTGTTCGCGACCACCCGCGGCTCGAAGAATCCCACCTTCAGCTGCGGCGCCAGGTCGGTGAGCAGCTTGAGCTGCTCGCCCGGTGGTAGCGCCTGGAAGAGCACGAACCGGTAGTAGTCGGCGTGCTCGTTGAGGTGGGCCATCAGCGCCTGCTCGCGTTCCATCGCGTCGGCGACCACCTCGAGGCCGTACTTCATCTCCAGCTTGTCGACCCAGTTGGCCGCGGCCTGCTCCTCGTTGGCGCCGCCGATCAGTTGCTGCTGGGTGAGCAGCGCGTCGCCCTCGGACGCCTTCGCCTCGTAGTCGCGCATCGCGTCCGAGAGCCGCTTGTGCGCCCCGACGAAGCCGCAGTCGTCCGGGCTGTACATGCCCTGGTCGCGGACCTGCCCGGTGAACCAGCCCCAGTTACCGAACCAGCCGTAGTACTCCTTGATGGCGGCGGCGAGGCCGGCCTCCTCCTTCTCGGTGTCCTTGAGGCCGGCAAGGTCGGACAGGCTCGGGAAGGTCGTCGACGGCACGGCGTCGACGAACGTGCGCGCGTAGTCGACCGTCAACTGGGTCGACGGGTTGCTGATCTCGCGGAGCTTCGACACCAGCGACGCCCCGATCTTGTTCTGGACCAGCGTCCGGAAGAGCCATCGCTGGGCCGACTGCCGGTTGGTCTCGGACGCCCGATGGGTGTCCGTCTCGGCGATCTGCTTGAACGCGGGGTTGTAGTCACCCGCAACGAGGAGGACGGCCGCCTTGCGGATCTCCTGCAGCGCGGCCGTGACGGCCTTGAGCTGGGGCGGCTCGGGTTTGACCGCCTGCGGCTGACCGCCGGCGGCCGGCTGTTGCTTGGCCCGCTCCCGGTCGAGTTCGGCGACCGTCTTCGACTTGGCCGCGATCGCCTCGGCCTCGGTCCAGGCGAACCCGTACGAGGCGAGCAGGCGGCACGCGGCGAACGCGTCGGCCAGCTCCTGGTTGAGCAGGGAGTTGCGCAGCGCCGTCTCGTTGGAGCGGACCAGCAGGTTGGTGAACGTGGTGCTACGGAGCGGGTTCTCAATCATCACGACGACCCGGACCCGGTCGGGCACGAACGTGGTCGTGACGGTGTAGTGCGCGAGCCGCTCGTGGTAGTCGAGCGTCAGCGAGTGGCAGGCGTTGCGGTTGCGGATGTGGCGGACGACGTCCTCGCTGCGGCCCGACTCCACCTGCTCGGTGATCTTCGTGACGCGCCGTGACCGCACCTTGGTGGTGGCACGCCGTACCGTCTCCTGCATGTGCTGCTGCGACGAGCGGGCGATGGAGCCCAGGTTGTTGCCGGAGCTGAGGCTGCCGTCGACGCCGATCTGGATCGACGCGACGCCGGGGCTGTAGCTGGCGTCCAGCGACGCGGACGCCTGGGCCTGGAACTCCTGCGAGGAGGTCATCTCGCGGAACACGTCCTCCGTGTCGCGGGTGGTGGACGTGAAGTCGGCAGTGATGTCGGTCTCGGTCTCGGCCGTCTGGTCCAGGGCCTTCGAGCGCCGCTCCCACTGCGACACCCGGATGGTCACCTCCTCGCCGGGGGCGAGGGCGATGCTCGACAGCAGGTTGCCGCGCGAAAACCCGACCAGCGTCCACTCCTGCCGCCACGGCAGGAAGACCGCCACCTGCAGCCCCTTGGGCCGGGGGATCGGCGCCGGCTTCGTGGCGGGCATCGGCGTCGGCGTGGTGGAGGAGGTACCGGAGCCGCCGTGCCCGTACGGCTTGCCGTGGATGTCAAACCAGTCGTACGTGAGCTCCAGCTCCTCGACCGGCTCGCGGCCGATGCCGGGCCATTCGATGCCCCCGAAGCCGCCGTCGAGGGGGTTCGGCGTGAGTCCGTCGCGCCCCGGGTTGGTGATGGCTTCCGGACCGAGCCGCAACTCCACCCGATGCCCGCCCACCTCGATCGTCGCCGAGCCGTCGCGACGCAGGGCGCCGGCGAGCCCGGGGTCGAGCGGCACACCGACCGGCCGGCCGTCAAGCGAGGGGACGACCGGATTGCCGAAGAAGCCGGCCGCGTCACCGATGATGAACCGCCGGGCCGCGGGCTGGTCGCCCACGCTGCGGGCCTCCGCGACGGGCGACAGCCGCACCGGCCGCACCGCGTCGCGGACCAGGCCGGGCACCACGATCGCGGTACGGGAGAGCAGCGCCCCCGCGACCTGCGGGGTCGCCGGCACGAGCACGTTGCCGCCGGCTGCGTCGATCGGACGGCCGGAGAGCACCGCGTCGATCCCGTTGTCGTCCAGCCGGACTGTGGTGACCCGGGGAGCGAGCCGCACGGCGGTCGGCGTACCCCCGTCGGCGTCCGTCGCGACCACCGTGACGGAACGACCGGCCCACAGCGCCGCGGCCTCCTCGGTGCTCAGCCGCGGCAGCACCTCGCGACCGCCGGCGGACACCGCTGCGCCGTCGACGACCGCCCGCACGTCCTCGACCGCGACAGTGGGTGGCGCGGCGGTGACCACGTCGATCGCACGGTCGCCTGCGGCGAAGGCGATGTCCAGCGGGACGCCGCCGAACGTCGCGGCGAGCGAGCCGCGGGGGAACTGTTCGCCCTGCAAGGGGCCGGCGGTCGCCGGTTGGCCGGCGCTCGCGGCGTGGACGGCGGAGCGGAGCGCCACCGCGTGGGGCTTGTCATCCGGGTCCCCCTCGTCGGGGTCCTCGCCGTCGCCGTAGACGGCACCGCTCTCCGCCACCACCAACGGCATGGCCGTGGTCTTGCCGTTGAGCTTGCCTTCCTTCTGCAACAGGACGAACTGTCCAAAGTCGAACCGGCGGGTCACACCCCACGACTTGAGGGGCTGCGCGCAATCCTCACCGAGGATCGGCTGTGCCCCCTTCACCACCGGTTCCCAGTCGGTCTCGGTACTCGTTTCGGCGTCGGTCATGGCGGCACCTTCTTTGGCCGTTGACGCTGGCTGGGCGGCACCAGCGTAGGCAGTGGCAATCGCAGCGAAACAGGCTTCTGACTGTCTGGTTTTGGCACCCGCCGGCGACTCCGTCGGAGGGCCTGGGTTGCGACAGTCGGGTGAGTGGACCTGCGCTGCCGCCAAACCCGGGCCGGACCGATACGGTAATCGGCATGTCACAGCCCACCCCTGCGCCGCTGCTCCGGGAGTTCATCGAGATCCCGGAGGGCACGAGCACGAGCGACTTCGTGCTCAAGCTCGCCGACAGTGTCGCCGACGCCGACGCCACCCTCCGCGACTACGTCGTCACGGATCGGCTGCTCGGCAACTTCGACGAGGCGCTCGGGTTGATCCGCACCGCGGTCGAGGGGCACGCCTCCAAGGCCGCCTACCTGCACGGCTCCTTCGGCTCCGGCAAGTCGCACTTCATGGCGGTGCTGCACGCGCTGCTGCGCGGCGAGGCCGCCGCCCGCGGCCGCGACGAACTGGCTCCGCTGGTCGCCAAGCACAGCGTCTGGCTGGACGGCCGCAAGTTCCTGCTGGTCCCGTACCACCTGCTCGACGCCCGCTCGCTGGAGCAGCGGGTCCTCGGTGGCTACGTCGACCGGGTACGCGCCCTGCACCCCGAGGCGCCCATCCCGGCGGTGCACCGGACCGACTCGCTGCTGGAGCAGGCCGCCTCGCTGCGGGAGAAGATCGGTGACAAGCAGTTCATCGACGGTCTGCCCGGCGGGGACGTCGAGGACGAGTGGGGCGAGAGCGAGACCTTCTGGACGTCCGAGCGCCTGGACCAGGCGTTCGCCGGCGCGTACTCCGACGAGCTGCGCCGCAAGCTCGTCAACGACCTGCTGACCAGCTGGAACAAGGGCTTCTTCAGCAATGCCCGGGAGGACGCCGAGGCCTTTGTCTCGCTCGACCGCGGCCTGACCGAGATCAGCCGGCACGCCAAGGAACTCGGCTACCACGGCCTGATCCTCTTCCTCGACGAGCTGATCCTCTGGCTGGCCAACTCGATCGGCGACCAGCAGTTCGTCTCCCGCGAGATCCAGAAGATCACCAACTTCGTCGAGGGCGGCGACACCCGCCGGCCCATCCCGGTGGTCAGCTTCATCGCCCGCCAGCGTGACCTGCGCGAACTCGTCGGCGAGGAGGTCACCGGCGCCAACGAGCTGAGCTACCAGGACACCCTCAACCTGGCCAGCGGCCGGTTCGACGTGATCAAGCTGGAGGACCGCAACCTCCCGGAGATCGCTCGCCGCCGGCTGCTCAAACCCCTCGACACCACGGCCGCCGCGGCGATCGGCAAGGCCTTCGACGCCACCACCAAGGTACGGCGGGAGGTGTTCGACACCCTGCTCGGCACGGACTCGGGCAGCGGCGCCGACATCGACGCCTTCCGGTCGACGTACCCGTTCAGCCCGGCCTTCCTCTCCACCCTGGTGCACGTCTCCAGCGCGCTGCAGCGCTCCCGGACCGCACTGAAGCTCATGCGCCAACTGTTGGTCGACCGCCGCGACACGCTGCGCCTCGGTCAGCTCGTCCCGCTCGGCGACCTCTATGACGTGATCAGCAGCGGCGGCGACCAGCCCTTCACCGAGAAGCTCAAAGCCGAGTTCGAGATGGCCCAGAAGCTGTACGACCTGAAGCTGCGCCCCTACCTCCTCGGCCAGTACGACCTCACCGACGACGACCTGGAGGCCGCCCGTCGGGGCACCGCGCTGCCGGGCGAGGTGGCCGGGCGGGTGCGCGCCTTCACCGGCGATGATCGGCTGGTGAAGACGCTGCTGCTGGCCGCCCTCGCGCCCAGCGTGCCGGCGCTGCGGAACCTGACCGCCCGGCGGCTTTCCGCGCTCAACCACGGCAGCATCACCAGCCCGATTCCCGGCGGTGAGGTTGCCCAGGTCAACCGCAAGCTCACCGACTGGGCCGGCCGGTTCGCCGAGATCCGCATCGGCGAGGGCGACGACCCGATCGTGTCGCTGGAGCTGGTCGGGGTGGACGTCGACAGCGTCCTCGCCACCGCCAAGCACTACGACAACGAGGGCGCCCGCAAGCACATGGTCCAGCGGCTGCTCTGGCAGCAGCTCGGTGTGCCGTGGAGCGACTCGTTCTTCGCCGAGGCCGGGCTGAGCTGGCGGGGCAGCCGCC
The DNA here is from genome assembly GCF_042650725.1 of Micromonospora sp. GCM10011541. Lineage (NCBI taxonomy): Bacteria > Bacillati > Actinomycetota > Actinomycetes > Micromonosporales > Micromonosporaceae > Micromonospora > Micromonospora sp. GCM10011541. The sequence goes on along the minus strand of NZ_JBHSBP010000009.1, from coordinate 97,654 downwards.
GGGTCATCGAGCTGGTCTACGGCAACGTGCGGGACGTCAACGACATCCGGGACGAGGCGTTCCACCCGAACGACCCGACCGGCTGGCGGATGATCATCGACTATCCGTTCGACGACGGCAGCCACGGCCCGGCCGACGACCGGCAGCGGGTGCAGGAGCTGATCAGCCGGACGACATCCCGCACGGTGTGCTGGATCCCGGCCGCGCTCACCGTCGAACGCCGCACCGAGTTGGGCAAGCTCGTCATTATCGACAAGCTGCTCGAAGGGCAGCGCTTCGACAGCCACGCCGAGCACCTCAACCCCGACGACCGGCGCCGGGCGCACGGCGCGCTGACCAACCAGCGCAGCGCGCTGCTGGCCAAGATGCAGGCCGTGCTGCGCCAGGCGTACGGGCTGGCCGCCAAGCAGCCCACCGACGTCGTCCTCGGCTTCGACGACCACCTCCAGTCGCTCACCCGCGCGCTGGAGCCGAAGCTGCCCATGGGCGCCACCTTCAACGACGCGCTGCGCAGCATCGGCGACCAGATGCTCAGCCAGCAGTACCCGGCCCACCCGGACTTCGACCCAGACCGCAAGGGCGACCCGATCCGGCTTGCCGACGTCAAGGTGGTGCTCGACCACGTCCGCCGAGCGGTCGAGTCCCCCGAGGGGCGCGTCGAGGTCGACCGGACGCACCGGCAGACCGTGCGCCGGATCGCCAATCCGCTTCAGCTCGGCACCATGCACGAGGCGGCGTTCGTCATCGAGGGGCAATGGACCCAGCACTTCGAGCGCAAGGCCTCCAGCGAGGGCATCAAGGGTGAGCTGCGGGTGGCCGACCTGCTGCGCTGGATCGACGACCCGAGCCCGCGGGGCCTCGATCCGATCGTCGCGCAACTCGTGGTGGCGACCTTCGCCGAGCAGACCGACCGCGCCTTCTACTTTCACGGCAGCAAGGTGATCCCGGCCCCCGATCTCGGGAAGATCACCGCGGATCACACGCTCCGCGAGGAGCGGCTGCCCAGCGAGGAGGACTGGCAGGCGGCGCGGGCCCGCTCCGCGGCCATCTTCGGCGTCCAACCGCTCGACCTGCGCCGGGGCCGGTTGGTGGCGCTCTTCGGCCGCGACCTGACCGCCCAGGCGACTCGACACCGGGAAGCCGCGCACGGACTGGTCGCCCGGTTGGACCAGCACGCCACCTGGCTGGGAATCGACAAGGAGTCCGGTAACGGGCGGCTGGTCACCGCCCGCGCCGCCGCCGACCTGCTGGAGGCGCTGGCCAACGGGCGGTCGGCGGTGGAGACCGTTGAACGGCTCGCCCGTGCTGAACTCGCCGGCCCGGCCGACCGGACCGGCAAGAGCATCACGAGCGCCGCCCAGGTTTCGGCTGCTCTAGCCGCCGCGCCCTGGGACACCTTCCGACTGATCGAACGTCTACCGGCTCCATTCGACCGGGAGGCAGAATCGATCTTGACGGCCCTACGCCGGGCCGCACGGGAAGACGAGCTGACGAGTCGGCTTGATCCGGTCCTTCAGCGCGCGAAGGTGGACGCAACCAAACTGCTACAGCGAGCCATCGATGGCGGCCCTGGTCCTGGTCCTGGCACTGGTCCTGGTCCCGGTCCCGGTCCTGGTCCTGGCCCTGGTCCTGGTCCCGGTCCTGGTCCTGGTCCCGGTCCTGTTGGGCGGCAAGGAACCCGACGAGTGTCAGCTGATGATCTCGCGTCGGCAGTGGCAGATCTCCGCGCGTTCGCCAGCAAACACGGCGACGCGACCATCGAGGTGACCTGGAGAATCGTGCCGTGACTCAGGCACCCGCGCCATCCCAGGCGCTGCGGATCAACCCGGTGGCTCTGCGGCAGAAGGTGACGCAGCAGCTCGACCGGCACCGCAACGGTGAGGCGTACCCGGTGATGGTCGTGCGTGCCGAGCCGGCCTGGCCGCACGACCCGGCGATGCTGCTGCCCGGCGGACGCCCGGCCCGGGTCGTGCCGTGCGTCTCGCCGCTGGCCATCTGGGAGCACCTCGCCGCCGACCGCGGCGACGAGGTGCTTGTCCTGCTCACCGACATTCCCGAGTCCAGCCTCGGGCACGGGGTGCGGAGCCGGATCTTCCGGCAACGGGTGATCACCGTCGAGCCGTGGGACCTGGTCGTGGACGCCTTCGGCGCGCAACTGCCCGACAGCGCCTTGGAGCGGGAAGGGTGGGCCGGTGAGGCGCTGCTCGACGCGATGCCCCCCGCCGGCTGGCCGAAGCTCACCACCGCCGTGCTCACCCGCGACGTGGCGCTGCGGCACCTCGCCGCCGTACGCCTGGGTCTCGAGCGCCGGGGTGACAGCCCCGACGACCTGGACGTGACGACGCTGCTGCGGTGGAGTGCCGAGCCGGGCGCGGTCGAGGCGTTCGGGCTGCTCCGGGAGGCGGAGCGCGACGGCCTGGCCGGGTGGCTCATCGAGCAGTTCGGGCGGCCCGCCAAGGCGCTCTTCGCGCTCATCGCCGCCGGGCACGGCGCCGACGCGCTTCCGCTCGGTCTGGTCTGCGAGGCGCTGTGGACCACCGACACCGCCGAGGCGGTGCGGGCGCAGGGGCGGATCGACCAGTACTTCGGCAACCTCAACGACGACGTCACCGTGCACGGCTTCGCCGACGCCGCGGTCCAGGTGGTGAGCGGGATGCTGACCGCGCGCGATCGGGAATCGCGGCTGCAGGGGAACGCGGTGCTGGACCGGGCCGAGGAACTCCTCGTCCAGTTCAACGCGGCGGCCAGCGCCGGCCACAGCCCGATCCTCCGCACCGGCTTCACCCGGCGGATCACCGCCGCCGCGCAGGCGCTGCTGGCCGCGCTCCGCGACCCGGCCGACCGCGCGCTCGACGACGCGGTCGAAGCGCTCGCCGGGCACCGGCTGGCCGACGTGGAAGCCACCCGGGTCAACCGGATCCGGATGGCCCAGCGGCTCGTGCGCTGGCTCGGCACCGAGCAGGAGCCGCCGGCGAGCGTGGCCGACGGGGTGGACCAGCAGATCGGCCAGTGGGGCTGGGTCGACGTGGCGCTCAACCACGTCTGGGCCGGCGACGACGCCAACCCCGAGCTGCAGACCGCGTTCCGGGAGATCCACGACCGGGCACAGCAGCGGCGGCGGGACCTGGACCAGGCGTTCGCCGGTCGCCTCGCGGCGTGGGCCACCGCCGGCCCCGGCAACGACGGCGGCCTGCTCACCGTCGAAAACCTCCTGCCCCGGGTCATCGAACCGCTGGTCAAGGCCGACCGGCCGGTGCTGTTCGTCGTCCTCGACGGGATGAGCGCCGCCGTCGCCGTGCAGCTCGCCGACGAGCTGTCCCAGCACTGGGTCGAGTACGACCCGCTCGCCGGTGCCGGCTCAGGCCGCCGGCGGGGGATCGTGGCCGCCCTGCCCACCCTGACCGCGGTGTCCCGGACCTCGCTCTTCGCCGGCGCTCTCCGCATCGGAAACCAGGACCACGAGAAGAAGCTCTTCGCCGACGGCCGGTGGGGCAAGGGTTCCCGGGTCTTCCACAAGGGGCCGGCCAAGGGTGGGGCCGGCTGGGCGTACGCGGGCGAGCTGTTCGATGCGGTGGCCGGCACGGCGCCCGTGGTGGCCGTCGTGATCAACACCGTGGACGAGTCGCTGGCCCACGGCCGCGAAGGCGACGAACCCGGGTGGCAGCTCGACGACCTCGGCTTCCTGCGCAGCCTGCTCGACCAGGCCCGGTCCTCCGGACGCGCCGTCGTCATCACCAGCGACCACGGGCACGTGCTGGAGCGGGGCGGGCAGCATGTCAAGGCCCCCGACGCCGCCTCGGCCCGGCACCGCACCGGCCCCGGCCCGGTCGCCTCCGGTGAGGTGGAGCTGACCGGTCCGCGAGTGGTGGCCGACGGCGAACGGATCATCGCGCTGTGGGACCCGATGCTGCGCTACCGCCCCACCAAGGCGGGCTACCACGGCGGCGCGTCACTGGCCGAGGTCACCATCCCGCTGCTGGCGTACCTGATGCCCAATGCGACGCAGCCGCCGGCCGGCTGGGCTCCCGTCGAGACCAGTCCACCGGACTGGTGGCAGGCGTCGGCGACCCCTCCGGGTCCGGCTGCCCCCACGGCTCCGGTGCCTGCACCCCGGCCCCGCCGCAAGGCGCCGGCCGTCACCGGGGACGCGCTGTTTGACGTACCGGAGGTGGCGAGTGCCCCCGCGGCGGCGCCGCCGGCCGGAGAGGGCGATCTGGTGAGCGCGGTGCTGGCCACCGATCTGTTCGAGGCCCAGCACGGCCTGACCCCGCGGAAGGTGGACCGGAAGAAGATCGAGGCGGCGATGCGCGCGCTGGTCGAGGCCAAGGGTGTGCTGCCGCTGGCCGTGCTCGGTCAGCGGGCCGGTGAGCTGCCCGGGCGGGCGGGCGGATTCGTCAACACCCTGCAGCGGATCTTCAACGTCGACAACTACCCGGTGCTGTCGCAGATCGACGACGGGCGCACCGTCAAACTGGACACCGCCCTGCTGCGGACGCAGTTCGGCCTGCCGGGGGGCGGTCCGTGACCGCCGTGAGCCCGGCCCGGCGGCGGGAGGTCATCGACGCGTTGCGCCGGGGCGCCGTCCCGTCGGCGGGCCTGGACCTTTTCGCCGTCGGGCTCGACCGGTTCACCACCGCGGTGGGCGAGGACCTGGACACGGTCGCCACCGGCGGCTCGGTGTTCAAGGCGGTCCGCGGTGAGTACGGCTCCGGCAAGACCTTCTTCACCCGGTGGATCGCCGAGCGGGCGAAGCGCGCCAACTTCGCCACCGCCGAGGTGCAGATCTCCGAGAACGAGACCCCGCTGCACAAGCTGGAGACCGTGTACCGCCGGCTCACCGAGCGGCTCACCACCTCGACGTTTCCGCCGAGCGCCCTGCGACCCGTCGTCGACGGCTGGTTCTACGCGCTGGAGGAGGACGTCCTCGCGACGGGCGAGGTAGCCGCGGACGACTCGGACGCCCTCGATCGGGCGGTCGGGGTGCTGCTCGACCAGCGACTCGCCGCGGTCAGCCGCACGGCCCCCGCCTTCGCGGCCGCGCTCCGCGGCTACCGGACCGCCTCCCTCGCCCGTGATCCCGCCACCGCCGAAGCCGTCCTGGCCTGGCTCGGCGGGCAGCCGCACGTCGCCGCGTCGGCCCGCCGGGTCGCCGGGGTGCGCGGGGATCTCGACCATTTCGCCGCGCTCAGCTTCCTGCAGGGCCTGCTCGCGGTCCTGCGCGACAGCGGGCACCCCGGCCTGCTGCTGGTCCTCGACGAGGTCGAGACGCTGCAGCGGGTCCGCTCCGACGCCCGCGACAAGGCGCTCAACGCGCTGCGGCAGCTCATCGACGAGGTGCACTCCGGCCGCTTTCCCGGGCTCTACCTCGTCATCACCGGCACCCCGGCGTTCTACGAGGGGCCGCAGGGTGTGCAGCGGCTCGCACCACTCGCTCAGCGGCTTGCGGTGGACTTCACCACCGAGCCGCGCTTCGACAACCCTCGGGCGGTGCAGATCCGGCTGGCCGGCTTCACGGTTGACTCGCTCGTCGAGCTGGGCGGCCGGGTGCGGGACCTCTACGCCGACGGGTCCGCGGCGCCCGAGCGGGTCCGGTCCCTCGTGGATGACGCCTACCTGAGGGATCTGGCGCGGGCGGTCGCCGGCGGTCTGGGTGGCAAGGTGGGCGTGGCGCCGCGGTTGTTCCTCAAGAAGCTGGTGGGGGATGTGTTAGACCGGGTCGACCAGTTCGCTGCCTTCGACCCGCGGCAGCACTACGCGCTCACCCTCTCCGCCACCGAGATGACGGACGTGGAACGCAACGCGACCAGCGCCGACGAGATTTCACTGGACGTCTAGGTGCCCGCCGAACAGCTGCATCCGGTCGTCGTGCATCACATCGTGAACTCGCTGCAGTGGCCGGGGCTGCGTCCGTTGCAGGAGGCCGCTGTCGCGCCGCTCCTCGACGGCGAGGACGCGCTGCTCCTCGCCCCGACGGCGGGCGGCAAGACCGAAGCGGCGATGTTCCCTCTGCTGTCCCGGATGGCGGAGGAGAACTGGTCGGCCACCTCGCTGCTCTACGTCTGCCCGCTCAAGGCGCTGCTCAACAACCTCCTGCCTCGGCTGGAGACGTACACCGGGTGGCTCGGGCGGCGGGCGGCCCTCTGGCATGGTGACGTGACCATGGGCCAGCGCCGGAAGATCCTGCGGGACCGCCCCGACGTCCTGCTGACCACTCCCGAGTCCCTGGAGTCGATGCTGGTCAGTGCCACCGTCGACCACGACGAGTTCTTCCGTGGACTGCAGGCCGTCGTGGTCGACGAGGTGCACGCGTTCGCCGGCGACGACCGCGGGTGGCACCTGCTGGCCGTACTCGAGCGGCTCAGCCGGGTCACCGGCCGGCCGGTGCAGCGCATCGGCCTCTCGGCGACGGTCGGCAATCCCGACACGCTGCTGACCTGGTTGCAGGGGTCCGGTCGCGGGCAACGGCCGGCGCAGGTCGTCGCGCCCGAGATTGCCGCCGCTCCAGCCGTGTCCGTCGCCCCAGCCGTGTCCGCCGCCCGACCGGCGGGCGAGGTCGAGCTGGACTACGTCGGCTCGGTGCACAACGCCGCGAAGGTCATCGCCGCCCTGCACCGCGGCGAGAAGCGGCTGGTGTTCTGCGAGTCCCGGGCGTTGGTCGAGGAACTCGGCCAACGGCTGCGGGCGCTCGACGTCACCACCTTCCTGTCCCACGCCTCGCTCTCCGTGGACGAGCGGCGTCGCGCGGAGGAGGCGTTCGCGCAGGAACGGGACTGCGTCATCGTGGCCACCAGCACCCTCGAGCTGGGGATCGACGTCGGCGACCTCGACCGCGTCATCCAGGTCGACGCACCGCGCAGCGTCGCGGCCTTCCTGCAACGGATCGGCCGGACGGGTCGGCGGCCCGGCAGCAGCCGGAACTGTCTCTTCCTCGCGCTGGACGGTGACGGGCTCCTACAGGCGGCCGGGCTGCTCCACCTCTGGGCGCAGGGCTGGGTCGAGGAAGTCGTGCCGCCGCCGGAGCCGCGGCACATCGTCGCCCAGCAGATGTTGGCGCTGTCGCTCCAACAGCATCGGGTCGGGGATCAGCTCTGGGCGCAGGAGTGGAACGCCCTGGCGCCCTTCGACAAGACCGCCGACGTGATCGTGCGGCATCTCGTCGACCAGGGCTACCTCGACTCGGACTCCGGCATGCTCTTCATCGGACCGGAGGCGGAAGCGCGCTTCGGACGTCGGCACTTCATGGACATGCTCGCGGTGTTCACCGCGCCGCCCCAGTTCACGGTGCTGTCGGGCCGTACCGAGATCGGTCGTACTGACCCCGCGCTGCTCACGGCGAAGGTGCAGGGTCCCCGGCTGCTGCTGCTCGGCGGGCGGAGCTGGCGGGTCACCTACATCGACTGGAAGCGGCACCGGTGCTTCGTCGAGCCGGCAGAGGGCGGCGGGAAGGCGCTCTGGATGACCGGCGGGGTGCCGCAGGGACGCTCGTACCGGATGGTGCGGGCCATGCGGGACGTGTTGCTCGGCGCCGATCCGCCGGTCGCGTTAACCGGGCGGGCCGCAAACCGGCTGGCCGGCCTGCGCGAGGAGTTCGGTGCGCTGGTCCATCCGGGCGGCACGCTGGTGGTTCGGGAGAGTGACGGCGAGGTGCGGTGGTGGACCTGGGCGGGCTTCCGGGCCAACGCCACGCTGATCTCCACGCTGAGCGAGCTGGCCGACCCGACCCAGCGGTACGACGACGCCTCGATCCGGCTGCGCCCCGACCTGAGCCGGGAGATGGTGCGTGCGGCAAAGGCGGACGCGGCCGGACGGGTCTGCCTGCCGGACGTCAACGAGAAGGCCCTGGATGGCCTCAAGTTCAGCGCCGCCCTCCCGCACCGGCTGGCGGTCGCTACCCTGGCCACGCGTCTGGCCGATGTGCCCGCGGCTCAGGCTGTCCTTGCCGAACCGGTACGGACGGCGTATTTGCCTTAGCGCTCACGGGCAGGTGATCCGGAAAGCGATGCCCAGGGCCGCCCGGCGGATAGCCCGGTCGTTGCCAGCGCCCTGTCGGTCTAGAAGATGTCCCCGTCGCGCAGTGTCCTGCGGAGCAGTTCTTCCATCCGCTGCAGGGCGGACTTCAGCTCCGTCGCCATCCGTCGCCGCACGTCGCCGGCCACGTTCTCGCTGGTCGTCCGGGCCGCTTCGTCCGCAACCGCAGGGTCGGCGAGGTTTTCGATGACGGCCACCCACTGCCGGCCGAGCTGGTCGGCGTACCTGGCTCGCCTACGGTCCACCTCGAACTCGCCGTCGAGCTTGACCAACTGTTCCCAGTACGGCAGGACGGCCTTCCTGACGCGCTCGTCAACGTCCACCCAGACATGGGGCTGGCAGGTGACCATCGTGTCACCCACCTTGTACCCCCACCGGCCGGTCTCCGACAACGCCCGCTGCAGTTCGACCTCCAGCTCCGCCGCGCGCAGCGCGGTGAAGTGGGAGGCGTGCTCGGCCGCGAGAATCGTCAGCCTGCGGATGGCGGCCGGCATGTGGTAGTGCGCGTAGCTGAGCAACGCCTCCCGGCGGAGGGTCTCCGACGACCAGACGCACCGGGCGTGGATGTGGAAGTTGAACGCCCGGCCCTGACCCGACACTCGGATCGGTACCGCGGTGTCCAGTCGTTCGGTCAGCGGTCCCGGGTCCGGTCCCGGGGCCGGGGAGGTCGCTCCCGACACGGGCCCCGTCTCCCGCAGGGCGTTGATCACGCCCCACAAGAACTCCTTCACCTTCCGCCAATACGGCAGAGTCTGTCCCCAGAGCTCCAGTGCCCGGTGCGCCAGGCCCCGCCAGCGGTCATCCGAGCTCGACGCGGTGCCGGAGGCGTCGGTCGTGTCGCTCGTCGCCTCGCGCGGATCCGCTCCACTGCGGCCGCTCGGCTCTCCCGCTTCCGGCGACGACGGGGCCGGCCCCTGGTCGGAGGTGTCGCGTGCGGCAGCGTCGTCGCCATCCTTCGTGGGCGCTGCCGGGCCGTCGTCCATGCTCCACGGTAACCAGGGGATGACCGATTTGTCGGCCGTGACGTCCGTGCCGTGGCGCGGCGTCCGAATATTCCGACAAATGTCCCTTTCGCCGTCACGGTTAGCGATCGACCGTGGCGCATGTGTGGATGTTCGGCCCATCCCTAGGTCCACTGTGACCTGGTCGGATGGCAGGACGGACATCGCCGTTCGACGACAGGAGGGACCGTGCGCACACCATCCCGTGCGTTGACTGGGACCACCGCGCTGCTACTCGCGGCCGGACTGGTCCTGACCGCAGGAGCTGGCGGCCAGGCTGCACCCCGGGAACAGACCCCCACCCAGGCCCGCCCCGGCGACCTGCCGGGCGACCGCCACGACACCAAGGCCAAGGACAACCGACAGGGGCGGATCGCCCCGACCGACCGGCAGCGCGACCTCGCCGCCGCGCTCGGCGCGCGGGCCCGCTGGAGCACCTTCGGCACCCCCGCCACCCTGACCGCCACCGACCAGCCGCTGGCCACGGGGCTGGCCGCCGACCCGGCCGCCGCGGCGCGGGCGTACGTGGCCGCCAACCGGGACCTGCTGGGGCTGACCGCCGACGGCGCGGCGGCCCTGGAGCAGTTGACCGTCGCCCCGATGGGTGACGGCGCCACCGTGCTGTTCCGCCAGCGCTTCGGCGACCTGCCGGCCGCGGTGGACGGCGTCCTCGCGGTCGGCGTCCGCGACGGCGCGGTGTGGCACGTCAGCTCGTCCCTCGCCCGGGACGGCGGCGCGCCGGCCCCGGCCACGATCAGCGCCGAGCAGGCGCAGCGGGCGGCGGCCACCGATGCCGGCCTCACCGACCCGAAGATCCTGCGTACCTCGCTGGTCGCGGTGCCGACCGCCGACCGGGGCGCGCGAGCCGCGTACGAGGTGATCCTCGGCGCGGATCTCACCGGCGCGGACCCGGCGGCCTTCTCCACTTACGTGGACGCCCGGGACGGCAGCGTGCTGGTCCGGGAGGACCTGGTCGACCACGAGGCGGACAACCCGCAGTGGGAGGTCTTCCCGAACTCACCGTCGACCGACCACTCGTCGGCCGACACCCGGGTCCGCTGGTGTTTCCAGCCGGGCGCCGGCTGCGACGAGGTGGTCGGCACGTCGGCCTCGCCGCTGCCCTGGGACGTCGACCCGGCCACCGGGGCGTCCACCCGGACCACCAAGGGCAACAACAGCATTGCGGTGCAGAACTGGAACAGCAACGACCCGTTCAGCGTGGGCACCGAGACGGCCACGCCGCGGCCGGACCGCACCTACGCCTACCCTTGGACCAACCAGTGGTACGAGCAGAAGTGCAGCCCGGACACTTTCACCTCGCCGCAGGCCAACGACATCGACGCGGCCCCGGCCAACCTGTTCGGGATGCACAACCGGATGCACGACTGGTCGTACCACCTGGGCTTCACCGAGGCGACCTGGAACCTGCAACAGGACAACTTCGGCCGTAGCGGCCTCGGCGCCGACGCCGAGCAGGGCAACGCCCAGGCCGGCGGGATCAGCGGCGGCCCGCCGAACTTCGCCGCCCGGGACAACGCCAACCAGATCACCCCGGCCGACGGGGTCGCCCCGATCACCAACATGTACCTGTGGCAGCCGATCGCCGGTTCGTTCTACGCGCCCTGCGTGGACGGCGACTTCGACATGTCGGTCATCGCCCACGAGTACGGGCACGCGATCAGCAACCGCATGATCGCCGGCCCGAACGCCGGGGTCAGCTCGCCGCAGGGGATGAGCGAGAGCTGGTCGGACCAGCTGGCGATGGAGTACCTGTACGAGCACGGGTACGCCGCGCCCGGCCGGCGCGGGTTCACCATCGGCGAGTACACCACCGGCGACCCGGACGCCGGCATCCGGAACTACAACATGAGCGCGAGCCCGCTCAACTACAGCGCGATCGACTACGACTTCGTCGGCCTCCAGGTGCACGCCTCCGGTGAGGTGTGGAGCGCCACCAACGCGGACATCCGGGCCGCGATGATGGCGCGGTACGGCGCGGGCGACGCCGCGTCGCAGAAGTCCTGCGCCAACGGCGCGACGCCGGTCACCGCCTGCCCGGGCAACCGGCGCTGGATTCAGCTCGTCTTCGACTCGTTCCTGCTGATGGCGGTCAGCCAGGTGAGCATGGTCGACGCCCGGGACGCGATGCTCGCCGCCGACCGGATCCGCTTCGGCGGGGCGAACCAGGACCTGCTCTGGAACGCCTTCGCGGCGCGCGGCCTCGGCGAGACCGCGGCGAGCGTCGGCAACGGCGACGTCGACCCGACGCCGAGCTTCACCTCCCCGTACGCGAACGAGGCCACCCTGACGTTCGCGCCCGAGGACGAGGACGCGGCGGTGCCCGGGGCGCAGCTGTACGTGGGCCGCTACCAGGCCCGCGCGGTGCCGGTCGCCGACACCGACCCGGCCACCCCGCTCACCGACCGGGTGCGGCTGGTCCCCGGCACGTACGAGTTCGTGGTCCGCGCGCCGGGGCACGGGCACGTCCGGGTCGGCCCGGTCACCGTGAAGGCCGGTCAGGTCCGCGACCTGCCGGTCACGCTGCGGCGCAACCTGGCGTCCACCAGCTCCGGCGCGACGGTCAGCGGGGACGGGATCAACCTCGCGAAGATCGCCGACGACGACGAGGCCACCAACTGGGCCTCGCTGGGCAGCCCGGTCGCCGGCCGGCAGGTCACCGTCGACCTGGCCGGCGGCGCCCGACAGGTACGCCGGGTGCAGGTCAGCGCGATGCTGCGACCGCCGGTCGCCGGCGACCCGGACGCCGGTACGCAGAGCCGGTTCTCGGCGCTGCGGCAGTTCCGGGTGCTGGCGTGCACGGCGACGGGCACGGTCACCTGTGCCGACGCGGCCGACTTCCGGGCCGTCTGGACCAGCCCGGCGGACGCCTTCCCGTCGGTGGCGCCGCGGCCCCGGGCGCCGGAGCTGATCATCCGGTCCTTCGACATCCCGCGGACGGAGGCGACCCACCTGCGCGTCGAGGTGGTGACCAACCAGTGCACCGGCGCGCCGGACTACGCCGGTGAGCAGGACGCCGACCCGCGGGCGGCGACCGACTGCGCGACCGCCAGCCCGCAGGCGAACAACGTCCGGATCGCGGAGTTCCAGGCGTTCGCCCAGTGACCGGTTGAGCCGGACGTGCGGGTGGGCGTGTCCCGTCCACCCGCACGGCCGGCCCGCGACCGATCATCCAGCGTTCATCCGGCATTGCGGATCAGTTTCCGCTCCGAGGCTGTACGTCGGCGAGGATCACGACCAGACTGGTGCGCGATTCAGATATCTAGCTGAATCGATGCTTTGTCGCCCCAGGACAGGGAGGATCCCTTGACCACGTTCGCGACTCCGCTCCGCACCGCGGGAGCCCGTACCCGCCGCATCCTCGGCGCGTTCGCCCTGCTGACGGCCATGGTCGCCACCGCGCTCGCCGGCCCGGCGGTGGTGTCACCCAAGCTCGCCGAACCGGCCCAGGCCGCCGTCTACAGCTCCTGCACGATGACCCGCTGCGCGGACGCCCGCACCGCCCGGTCCGGGTGGGCGGCCAAGGGCTTCCCGACCACCCGGGGCTGGTACACCTGGAGTGGCGGCCTGTACAACTTCGCCGGCGGCCGGTTCTTCAACTACGAGGGACAGCTGCCCACCAACGCCACCTACTACGAGTACGACGTCTACCCGCGTGCCTACGGCGCGTCGCGGGACGCGTACCGGATCGTGGTCAACAAGAGCACCGGGGCGACCTGGTTCTCGCCCGACCACTACGCGAACTTCTACCGGCTCTGACCGTGCGTCGCGGGGCGGGCCCGCCGGGGCCCGCCCCGCTCCGCCCCGACGGAAGGATGGACCGATGGCCGACGCGCGCCCACCGGCCTGGCTGCGATTCGACACCCCGTCGCCCGACGACACCGGCCGGGACGACGGGGAAGCGGTCACCGTCGCCGGGCCCGCCACCCGCACCCGGGCCGGCCTGTTCGACGCGCTCGCCGACGCGCTGGAGCTGCCCGGCCACTTCGGCCGCAACTGGGACGCGCTCGCCGACGTGCTGGCCGACCGGCTCGACACGGGGCCGCTCACCCTGGTGGTGCGCGACGCCGGGCACCTGCTGGCCGAGGAGCCGCCCGCCCAGCTCGGCACGCTGCTCGACGTGCTCGGCGGGGTAGCCGCCGGAGCCCGCGAGTCGCTGCGGGTCGTGCTGCGCGACACCGCCGAGCCGCTGTCCGCCCTGCGGCGCCGGGTCACCTCGACTCTCGCCGGTGTCCCTGTCCCGCCGGCCTCCCCGGGCAGCCCGCCCATCCGACCGGGCCGACGTGCCGGCGAGGGAGGCGACCGCCTTGCCGGCCCCCAGGCCGGGTGACACCACCCACCCGACCCGGTGCGGTAGCCGAGCAGATCGGCGGGGCTGACGGGGCTTGCCGGTGGCGACCAGGATGGCGGGATGGAACTCGAGCTGACCGCCCCGGAACGGGCCGTGTGGCAGGCGTTTCCTCGACGCGCGTTGGTGGATCTCGGCGACGCGGAGGATCGAGTGGTCCGCGCCGGAGTCATCCGGGCCCTGCTGCTCGGCGCCGTGCCGGCCGAGCCCGGTGAACTGGCTGCCCTGATGCTGGTCGGCGCCGAGATAGCCGGGAGGCTCGACCTGTCGTACGCGGAGATTCCCTATCCGGTGCGGCTGAGCCGGTGCGACTTCACCGACCGGATCGAGCTGGTGGGTGCCCGCACCCGGGAGATCGACCTGGCCGGCTCACGGTTGCCCGGCATCTGGGCCGACAAGGCGGTGGTCGAGGGGAACCTCAGACTGGCCGAGGTCCGCAGCGGCCCACTCCATCTCGTCGCCGCGCGGATCGAGGGAGCGCTCGTGCTCGACGAGGCGCACCTGGTCGGTGCTCCGGCGGTCGAGGCCAGACTGCTCTCGGTCGGTCACGACATCCGGGGCGAGGGCCTGCGCTGCGACGGGGAGGTGCGGCTGGACAACGCCGACGTCCGAGGGTCCGTGCGGCTGCTCCGGGCCCGGCTCGACAACCCGCAGGGACGCGCCCTGGCCGCCGTCGACATCACGGTGGGCGGGGTGTTCAACTGCTGCGAAGGCTTCACCGCGCGAGGTCGGATCAACCTGTCGTTCGCGGACGTGGGCAGCCAGGTCTGTTTCGAGCGGGCCTCCCTGAGCAGCGTGGCGGAGAGCACCCTCGCCTGCCGCCAGCTCCGGACCACCGAGCTGGTCCTGTCGACCAGCGAACCGATCGACGGTGAGGTGGATCTCCGGCACGCCCGGCTCGGGGTCCTGCGGGACGACCCGGGCACCTGGCCGGCAAAGCTCCGGCTGGACGGGCTCACCTACGACACGATCCAATCGCCGGCGACCGCGGCCCACCGGCTGAACTGGCTGGCCCGCAACAGGGACGGCTACTCCGCGCAGGCGTACGAGCAGTTGGCGGCGATGTACCGCCGCCGAGGCGAGGAGGATGCCGGGCGGGCGGTCCTGTTGCGCGGGCAACGGCACCGCCGGACCGGGCAGTCCCGGCCCGGCCGGCTGTGGGGGTACCTCCAGGACGTCACGGTCGGCTACGGATACCGCCCCGCACTGGCCGCCACCTGGCTGGTGGCGCTGCTGCTGCTCGGCACCGCGGTGTTCGCCGTAGCGCAGCCGGTGCCGCTGGACCCCGCCCGACCGCTGCACTTCCGTGCCCCCATCTACACGCTCGACCTCCTGCTGCCCCTCGTCGACCTGCACCAGGAGGCAGCGTTCGAGCCGGTCGGGGCGACGGCATGGGTGGCGTACGGGTTGATCGCCTGCGGCTGGATCCTGGTCACCACCATTGCCGCCGGCACCACCCGGGTGCTGCGCCGCGGCTAGTTCGGCTGGTCGAGGATGGCGCTGAACCGCTCCTCGGCCAGGTCGAGCTGGGCGAAGATGTGCCGCTTCACCGGCGCGGACAGCGGCGTGTCCGGCCGGGCGATCAGGTCCCGGAAGACCGGCACCAGGGGGCGGTACTTGGTGGCGGAGCGGGTGACTTTCGGCCCCACCGTGTGGATCACGCCGACGCCGTTGTCGGTGAAGTCCGACATCTTGATCACCCGGGCCCAGGGCTCCCGGTCCAGGCTGGCCGCCACGTGCTCCCGGTACTGGACGTCCCTGTCCCGCTCCGGGTCGTACGCCGGGTTGGTGACCGCACCGACCAGGCGGGCGACGCGGGGGCCGAACCGCGCGGCCAGTGCGGCCAGCGCCGCCTGGGTCGGATCACCGGACACGTCGGGGCCGGCCAGCTCCGCCGGGTGGTCCTCCACGGCGTCGTGCAGCAGGCCGGCGACGATCACGTCGACGTCGCGCACCTGGTAGTGGTGCATCATCCGGATCGCCACCCGCAGCAGGTGGTTGAGGTAGGGCTCGCGCACCCGCCGGTCGTCGCGGTGCAGCTCGGCGGCGAGGTCGAGCGCCTCGGTCAGCCGCTCCCGGGCATCGGCGTCGAACGCCCGGATCTCCAGCCGGAACCGCTCCAGCAACCCCGGTTCGCCGTGGATCTCGGTGATCGCGTGCATCGGCATGGTGGCCAGGTACGCCGGAAAGTCCATGAGTCACTTATAGCTGATCTTCACCATCCGCCGGACCCCGGCGTCGGCCTTGCGACGAGAGCTGGACACGGCGCAGCCGGCCCGCGACCGCACGGGTGACCGACGCTCAGGACCCGCCGGAGAGATCCCGTCCACGTACCCCCGGCTCGGGCGTTCGCTCGCGCGGTGACCCTCACGTCGCTCACTATTGTCCCCGGCACGCTCGCGATTCATTCCTCGGCCCGGCGAGTTCGGGCCGTCCGGTGGGCGGGATCACCCGCCGACCGGCTGCCCCGGGGAAGCGGCGGGTGGGGTGACGCGGGGGTGGGGGCGAGCCGGCGGGGCGACAATCGGCGGATGGACCGGGTGTTGAACCTGCTGGTGGCGCTGCCGCCCGCCCTGGTGCTGGCCCTGGTCTTCCTGCTGCCGGCGCTGGAGGCGTCGACCTTCCTCGGCCTGCTCGTGCCCGGGGAGGTGGCCGTGCTGGTCGGCGGCGTGCTCGCGCACGAGGGGCGGCTGCCGCTCTGGGCGGTGGTGGTCGCCGCGCTGGTCGGGGCGGCCCTCGGCGACCAGGTCGGCTACCGGGTCGGGCGCCGCTACGGCCGGCGGCTGCTGGACCGGTTGCCGCGCCGGTTCGTCCGCTCGGGGGAGCTGCGCCGGGCGCTCGACCTGGTCCGGCGGCGCGGGGCCCTGGCCGTGGTGCTCGGCCGGTGGGCGGCCGCGCTGCGGGCGCTGGTGCCGGGTGTCGCGGGCATCAGCGGGATACCGCAGCGCACCTTCACCCTGGCCAACATCACCGGCGGGGCGATCTGGGCGGCGACCGTGGCCGGGCTCGGCTACCTGGCCGGCGCCTCGTACCGGCTGCTGGAGCGGCGGCTCGGGCTGGGTGGAGAGGTGCTGCTCGCGGTGGTGCTGCTGGCGATCGCGGTACGGATCTGGCGGGGCCGGCGGGCGGCGCGCCGGGAGCGGGCCGCGGACCGCGTCGACGGGGTCGGGTGACCGGCGCCGATCAACCGGAGGTGGTGGCGGTGGTGCGGAGGGCCTTGACGATGGCGGGGATGGAGCCGATCAGCAGGACGAGGGACCAGACGATCGCGACCACTGCGAAGACCAGCGCCCCGACGTCGTCGGTGATGCTGACCAGGATGCCCGGGACCAGCCGGTGCAGGAACTCCAGCAGCACGGTGCAGAGCAGGGTGGTCAGCATCAGCAGCACCAGGCCCCTGTTCTGCAGGAAGCGCGGCTGGGCCAGCACCAGCAGCCCGGCCCAGACCAGCTTGAGCAGCAGTACCAGGCCGAGCAGGACCGCCGCGTCGCCGACCGGGAAGAAACCCCAGACCGCCAGGTAGGCCAGCGTGCCGAACGGGGCGGCCAGGAACAGCGACACCAGCACGGTCAGCTCCACGAAGGCCACCAGCAGCAGCACGACCGACGCGATCAGCAGCAGGACCGCGAAGACCAGGGTGGCCAACCCCTGCACCCGCCCCTGGATCCGGTCCGGCACCACCAGGCTCAGGCAGAACAGCCCGGTGGTCCAGAGCGCCACCACGTCGATCAGCGCCAGGTAGCCGGTGCCCCGACCGGAGGGCTGGGTGACCGAGCCGATGTCGCCCAACTCGACGCCGAGCTGACCGGCGCTGTCCCGCAGCGCGCCACCGGCGTCCCCGCCCCCGGTGAGCAGCGCGGCGCCGAGTTCCAGCCCGACCACCAGCAGCACCGCGAGCAGCGCCAGCAGCAGGAACGGTTTACGCAGCTCACCCATGACGGGCCTCCGGTCCGTACCGGTGGATCAGGACGGGGCGACGGTGACCGCGCATCCGGTACCTCCCAGGCAGCGCAGGGTGACGGCGGTGGCCCGGTCGACGGCCACCTTCGCGACCGCCTCCCCGTCGGCGGCCGGCTCCACCTCGTCCCGGACGGTGACCTCGGCGTCGCCCGGCGCCGGGGCGGCCACCCCGAACGGCGCCCGGCTGCGCAGCACCAGGGTGCGCAGGCCGCCGGGGTCGGCGATGCGCAGCACGCAGCCGGCGACGAAGCTCACCACCCTCGGCTCGCCGGCGGCGGGCGACGGCGGGGCGGGGGCGCCCGGGCAGTCGGCGGTGACCGTGGCCGGGTCCACCGTGCGGCTCGGCCCGCTCAGCCGGTCCAGCCAGCCCGGCCGGGCGGCCGGGTCGCCGCGGCCGCCCGGCCCGCCGGCCATCGCGACCAGGTAGAGCGCCACCAGCAGCACCGCGAGGGCCGCCAGCAGCAGCTTCTGCCGGCCGCTCATGGCTGGACGAGCTGGGTGAAGCGGATCTGGTCGACCCCGGCGAAGTAGCGGTCGAAGCCCTGGGTCTTGCTCACCGCCACCAGGGTCAGCCGGTGCGGGCCCCTGCTCAACTCCACCGTGCCCACGTCCAACCAGTCCGTCTTGACCACCGTGGGGGTGAAGCCGAAGAAGGTGCCACCCACCTGCCGACCGTCGACCACGAAGATGGTGTTGGCGTAGTCGAACGAGGTGGTGCGCACGGTCGACAGGCGCCAGGTGCCGTCCGCGGGGATGTCGACGGTGACGGTCACCCGGTCGCCGACGGCCAGCCCGAGGAAGAACAGCTGCGCGCCGCCGGACCAGGTGACGTCGCAGCAGTTCTTCTGCTCCACCACCTGCACCGCCGCGCCGGCCGGCGACTCCACCGTCGCGCCGCCCACCAGGCTCTCCGCCTCCAGCGTCACCACCTGCGGCGCGGCCGGCGGCGGCTGCTCGCCGGGCCGGCTCACCAGCCAGACCACCACCCCGGCCACCACCAGCACCAGCGCCGCGGCGGCCGCGATCCACGGCCACGGCGCGCGCTTGGGCGGTACGACGGCGCGCACGTCGTACGTCACCCGGCCGCTGGAGCGGGAGCTCTCCTCCGGCGCGGTGTTCGCCGAGTACGCGAAGCCGGTCATGTCGTAGCGCCGGGGCGGGGTGCCGGGCGGCACGGCGAGCCGGACCAGGAACGAGACCGAGCCCTGCCCGGGCACCACCCGCTGCGGCTCGGCCACCGTGAACCAGCCCCGCTGGGTGCCCTCGCCGGGGGCCACGTCGAAGACCACGGTGTCCGGCGCCATGCCCGGGTTGGAGACGGTGAAGGTCAGCTCGCCGCTGTTGCGGGCGTCCAGGGTGAACTGTCCGGCGGCGGCGACGACGGCCCATTCGGTGGTCATGACGGCTCCTCTACGGCTGGTCACGGGGTACGGGGGACGGGACGTGGGCCCGGCCGACCGCGCGGCCCGGCCCGGCGTCGGCGGCCGGCTCCGACGCGGGCTGGTCCGGGACGCCGGCGTCACCGAGCACGGTGATCTCGACGGTGACGGCGGCCGGTTTCTCCGCCTCGACGATGCGGGTGACCACGGCGAGCTGGTCGGCGGCGGCCGGCGGCACCCCCACCACCACGTGGAACGGGCGGTCCGCGGGCTCGTCGAGGACGAACCCGGTGACCCCGGTCGCCAGCTCCAGCGCGGTCCGCATCCCGTACGGGGTGCCGCGCCAGCGGGCCAGCAGCGCCCCGTGCGCGACGAGGTCCCGCAGCCGTCCGACCGGCAGCGGCAGCGGGGTGTCCGGCCGGGGCGCGGCCACCACGTGGTCCATCGCCACCCACCGGGTGAGGTACGCGACGAAGCCGTCCGGCGTCCGGTACGGCGCGAAGAGCGCGTCGACGTCGGCGAGCACCGCCTCGTCCGGGGCGTGCAGCGCCTCCATCACGTCCAGCAGCGCGCCCAGCACGCTGCCCGGCCCGCTCGCCCGCTGGTACGCCGCGGGCAGCAACCGCTCAATCGCCGCTCGGCGCATCCTGCCGCACCACCTCGATGTCGTGCTCGCCGGAGCAGAGCAGCCAGGTACCGGGGACGGTCACCACGTCGGCGGTGGCCTGGTTGGCGCTGGCCGCCCAGTCGACGGCGTCGCCGCTGCGGTACACCCCGCGATCGCCGCCGGCCAGGATCAACCGGTCCGCCGCGCCGCTCGCGGCGACCGCGTCCACCGGCACGAACCGGGACCGGTCCCGCAGCGGCAGCCCGCAGTTGACCATCACCGGCTGCCACTGCGGCTGGGCGGCCAGGGTGTCCAGCCGGACCACCCCGCCGCTCTGCGTGGCGGCCACCGCCAGCGAGCCGGTGAACGCCAGGTCGCGGCAGGTGCCGCCGATCCAGCCGGCCTGTACGGCCTGCCACTTGACGTCGGACTCGAAGAGCCGGGTCCGGTGGCAGCCCTGCCCCGGTTTCTTCGGGTCCGGCTCGCCGGCGCCGCTCCACAGCAGGGTGGCCGGGCCGTCGTACTGGACGGCGAGCACCCGGTTGTCCACGTTGGCCAGCCCGACGTGGGCGAAGGTGCCCGGGCGGCCGGCGGCGGTGGAGAGGTAGACCCCGAACCCGGCCTGCGCGGCCACCGCCACCCCGGGCGCGCCGCGCTCCGAGACGAAGGCCCGGACCGCGTAGAAGCCGCGGTCGGCGTCGGACGGGTCGACCAGGATCTGCAACGGCACCGAGCCGGGAAGCAGGGAGACCTCGTAGAGGCCGGTGTCGGTGGCCAGCAGCAGCGCGCCGGCGCCGTCCCGGTCGATCCAGGCCAGGTCCTGGATCCGGGAGTCCAGGTCGGTCAGCAGCGACCAGGTCTCGCCGAGGTCGGTGCTCAGGTGCACCCGGGAGCCGCCGGCGTCCCGGGCGGTGACCACGGCCACCGAACCGGCCCGGGCCACGATGCCGGGGCGCACCGGGGCGGGGGCGGGGGCCACCCGCAGCACGCTCTCGGCGTCGAAGCGGCCCGCCGGCTCCCAGCCCGCCCCGGCGTTGGTGGAGCGGAACAGCACCGGCCCGCGCCCGGCGTACCAGGTGCCGGGCTGGTACTGGTCGACGGCGAGGGTTCGCACCTGCGCGTCGGGGGCCTCGTCGACCACGAACCGGACCGACTCGACGTACCGCACGCCCGGCTCGGCGTGCTCCAGCATCCGGTACACGTTGGACGCCCGCAGCGGCTCGCCGAACGCCCAGCCGCCCGGGTTGAGCGGGGTGGGCAGCGGGCTGAGCGTCTGGTGCAGCCGGTCGTGGATGCGCCGGCGGACCGCGTCGACGTCCTCCTCCCGGCGGACCACCACCCGGGCCCGGATCGACACCGCCTTGTAGCGGGCCCAACCGGCGCGGACGCTGGTGCCCAGCGCGCGCCGCCGCTCCAGGTCGTCGGCGACCCGGCGGCGGGCCTCCTCGACCTCGTGGTCGCGCAGCACCGCCACCGGCAGCCGGCCGCCGGGGCGGGCCGCCTCCGGCACGTACGGCACCAGCACCACCTCGACCTCGCCGGGCCGGGCGAAGCTGTAGACGGCGGCCCGGGTGAAGGCCCGGGCCCGGGCCACCGCGCCGGAGCCGGCGGCGAGGATCTCGTAGTCCCGGGCGGTCACCGCGCGCTGCTGGGCGAAGAACTCGTACGGCCCCCGGGCCAGCGCCGACTCCAGCGACTCCAGGTCCCGCCCGCCGCCGGCCGGCTCCGGGTTGTCCACCTTCAGCCCGGCCAGCGGGTCGCGCAGGCTGGTCAGCGTCCCGGCGGCCACGTTGCCGGCCGGGCCGCCGCCGCTGCGGTACCAGAGCCGGATCTGCCGCCCGGCCGGCGGCACGGCCGCCACCGTCACCGGCCCGCCCGCCGCCCCGACTTCCGCCCCGGCGGGGTCCGGCTCGGGTCCGGCGGTCGAGCGCAGGTCCAGGGCGGGGGCGAAGGTGACCACCCCGGAGGCCCGGTCGACCAGGTACACCTTGGCCTGCGGACCGAGCCCGGCGAAGCTGTCCACCGGCTGCCAGATCTCGAAGGTCCGCCCGTCGTGCTCCCGGGCCGCCGCGCCCAGCTCCACCGAGCCGGCCGGCACCTCCACGCCGAGCAGCAGGTCCAGCGGTTCCGCGGTGCGGGCCAGCGGCGCCTTCGCCGCGCGCAGCACCTGGCCGGGCTGGCCGGTGCCGGTGCCGAGCAGCTCCGCCTCGACCGGCTCGCAGTGGTGCAGGCGTACCGTCACCTCGGTCTCCCCGGCGGGCAGCAGCGCCGGCTCGGTGGTGACGAAGACGACGGGCCGGGGGTCGGCGCCGCGGGCGGCGGCCACCCGGGTCCCGGCCGGGATCCGGACCGCGCCGCGGTCCGGGCCGGTCCGGGTGAACCGGACGTCCGCCCAGGCCGCCGACGGCGGGTGCCGGGTCACCCCGAGCAGGTTCAGGAACGCGACGTACGCCTTCTCCGGCAACTGGTTCAGCCGGTAGATCATCACCTCGGTCAGGTACGCGAACGCCTCCAGCAGCGCCATCCCGGGATCGTGCGCGGACAGATCCGTCCAGTCGGGGCAGGACCGGCGGATCCGTTCCCGCGCCTCGGTGACCAGGTCGAGGAAGGCGCGGTCGTCGAGGTGCGGCACCGGCAGCGTCATGACGGGTCTCCCTCGGCGCGGTCGTGGTCCGGCGGGTCGTCGTCGGGGAGCAGGTCGACGGAGAAGACCAGCTGCCCGGGGGAGAGGCTGGCGCGGACCCGGTAGTCCAGCCGGATGACGAGACGCCACGGGTCGTCCGGGTCGGGACCGGCGTCCACGTCGATCACCTCCACCCGCGGCTCCCACCGCCGGATCGCCTGCCGGACGTAGTGGATGGCCAGCCCGGCGGTGGTGTCGTCGTTGGGCGCGAAGACCAGCCGGTGCAGCCGCGACCCGTACCCGGGTCGCATCAGCCGCTCGCCCGGCGTGGTGGACAGCAGCAGGAACAGCGCCTGGCGTACCGTCTCGTCGCCGTCGGTCATGGCGAGCCCGCCGGCGGCGGTCAGCGCCAGCCCACCGGTGCGACCCGCGTCGAAGCCGGCGCCGACGAAGCGGAAGGCCCTCATGCGTCCGCCTCCAGGAAGGTCTGCCGCGGGTCGCGGACGGTGTGGTGGACCAGCCCCGGCGGGGTGCCGTCGGTGAGCCCGTCCAGGTTGTCCAGCACCACCCGGTGCCCGTCCACCCGCAGCCAGGCGCTGTAGCCGACACTGACCCGCAGGGTCTTGGCGCACGGCTTGATGGTCGGCCCGTAGTTGGGGCAGGCGGTGATGTCCCGTCCCTCCGGGTCGGCGTCGACCAGCACCGGCACGCCCCGCACGGTCACCCAGTGCTGCGAGGCGCGATTGGCGACCCGACCGTCGTGGTCGCACACGATCAGCGAGTCACGGTGGATCCAGCGCATCAGCCACCTCCGTGGGCCCGGGCGAGGGTGCGGGCCTGCGCCGCGGCGGTGTCGGCGTCCTCGGTCGCCTCCGCGCGCAGGAAGTCGACGGTCCGGGCGCGGACCACCATCGCCCGGCCGGGCGCGGAGAGCACCAGGTCGCCGGCCGCGTGCACGGTGGTCAGCTCCGGCCGCAGCTCCACGAAGCTGCCCCCGTCGGTGGCCAGCCGCAGCGTGCGGCCGTCGTCGTCGATGACGATCGACTGGCCCGTCCCGGTCCGCATCGACCAGCGCCGGGACCGCCCGTCGACGATCCCCGCGTCGTACGGCTCGACCGCGCCGAAGAGCGAACCGAGGACGATCCCCGACGCCGGCTCCCCGCCGGGGAGCACCACCAGCACGGTGTCGTCCGGGTCGGGCAGCGCCACGATGCCCTTGCCCCGCCCCGCGCCCGGGCAGACCACCGCGAGCCAGCCGGCGTCCAGGTCCCCGTACGCGGGCAGGGTCAACCGGACCCGGCCGAGCCGGTCCGGGTCGTCGACGTCGGTGACCGTGCCGAGGGTGACCGTCGCCGGGACGGGCGCCGGGCTCGGCGGCGGGTCGGGCGGGACGGTGGCGAAGGCGGTCAGGTGGCCGTTCCCGTCCACGGTGTGCACCACCTCGGTGAGCACGTACACCCCGGCGACCGGCTCGGGAACCCCGGTGAGCCGGATCCGCCGGCCCGGGCGCAGCGCCGGGTCGCCCTCGGCCACCCCCTCGGCGGTGACCAGGGCGGCGACCCGGGCGTCCAACCCGGCCTGGGCCAGGGCGGCCAGCTCGTCGTCGCTGCGGCCGGGCTGGTCCACCGCCGTCCGTACGCCGTCCGCGCCCACCCCGCCCGGGTGCGGCGTCAGCGGGATCCGGCGGCCCGAGCGGGCCTCGCCCACCTGCTGCCGCAGCGGCTCGGCGCGCTGCGGGTGCCAGCCCAGCGCGGCGCTCTCCCCGCCGGCCCGGTCCAGGTTCTCCGCGATCCGCAGCGAGTGCACCGAGGCGCCCAGCGCCAGCGGCACCGGCTCGCCGTACCCGTCGAGGGTCAGCAGCCGCAACCGGTCCCCGTCGGCGGCGAGGTGCAGCCCGGCCCGCCCAGCCACCTCGCGCAGCAGCTCCAGGTCGGTGTGCCGGTGCTGGAGCAGCCGGTCCAGCCGGGGCCCGTCGGTCTTCGCGTCGACCGTCCACCCCAGGTCGGCGCAGAGTTCCCGGGCCAGGTCGGCGGCGGTCACCGACTCGAAGACCCGCAACTGCTGCCGCTTGCGCAGCCGGTGCAGCCCGTCGTACGCCCGGATCCGCAGCAGGGCCGTGCCGTCGCCGGCGTACTCCAGCTCGACGCAGGTGACCTCGCCGGTGAACAGGGCGTCCGGGTGGCCGTCCAGGCGGAGGTCGAGGGCGGCGCCGGGGCGTACCGGCGGGTCGAGGGCGACCGCGCCCGGGCCGGCGGCGAGGGTGACCTCGCACTGGGTCGGCTGGTCCAGCCGGGCGGCGACCCGGACCGCGCGCAGCCGCCGGGCGTCGGGCAGCGGCACGCCGTCCACGGTGACGGCGGGTGTCCGGGGCACGGTCGTCACGGCGCACCTCCCGACCCGGCGGCGGACGCGGTGACCGGGGGCACGGCCAACGGGGTGCCGGCGGGCACGGTCAGCGGGTCGCTGATCCGGTTGTGCTCGGCGAGCAGCCGCCAGCGCAGCGGCGAGCCGAGCGCGTCGTGGGCGAGCAGGTCGAAGCGCACCCCCGACCAGCCGGGCTCGGCGGCGCCGTCCGCGGCGGCCACCACCGCCGAGCCGGGCGGGACGGTGGGGCTGCTCGCCGCGGCCAACTCCTCCTCGAAGCCCGCCCGGGCCGCCTCGGCGCCCTCCGCCACCCGGACCAGCTTCAGCCGCAGCCAGGACCGGCGCGGGGTGCCGGTGAGGGTGAACGCGTCGAAGCGTTCCGCCACGGCCACGATGACGCCGGGCACGTTCCAGGTCTTGCCCCAGACCAGGCGGACCAGGGGTGGCCGGAGCCAGCCGTGCTCGGCGGCCGAGTTCTCCGCCAGCAGCCACAGTGGACGGGTCAGCGTCCGGACGTCCTCGGGGCGTACCTGGGCCTCGACGAAGTCCGCGTCGAAGAGCAGGTCCAGGACCAGTTCGGTGCGGCCGCCGCCGGTGAAGACCAGCGGATCGTCGGCGAGCCCGGCCCCGGTGAGCTGACCGTCGGCGCCGCCCCGGGGGCGTACCCCGGCCAGCCGGGTGACCTGCACGGTCTCCGGGTTGAGCAGGCAGTCGACCCGGGTGCCGGACTCGTCCACGAGGAAGGCGACTCGTTCCATCAGCCAGCCGCCTGTTCCCGGTCCAGCCGGCGCCGCCGCGCGGCGTCGCCGGCGGGTGCGGCCGGCGCCCACAGCTCCCGGTCGTCGGGCAGCGCCGGCCACGGATCACGCGGGTGTTCGCCGGCCCGCGGCAAGCCTGTCCCGGCCGGCCATGACGGCCCGGCCGGCGGTACCCCGGGCGGGGCGGATCGGGTCGCCTCGGCCGGCAGCGCCGGCCAGGCACCGGCGGTGGGCGCGGGCGGCGTCCCGGCCGGCCCCGTCCACCGCCAGCTCCACTCCTCACCCGGGCCGCGGGGGCGGACCGACGCGGGTTCCCTCGGGGTCTGAGCGGTGCCGGCGTCGACGGCCGGGCCCGGCGGGTGACTGCCGGAGGAGTGCCGCCCCGCCGGCTCCCCGTCCGGGCGGGGGACGCCCGGATTCCGGTGCGGTTGTTGTCGCTGGAACGACGACGACCGCACCCGCAGAGCCTGGACGCCGTCGCCCGCCCCGTCCCGCGGTCCCCTGCCGGCGGAAGCCCCGCCGGTCACCCGGCCGGTCGCCGCTTCGGTCACCCGGCCGCTCGCCGGGTCGTGGTCGTCGCCCGGCGCGCCGGGCTGGTTCGGGTGGCTGTCGTGCGGCGCGTCGCCGATCGGGGCGCCCGGTTGGGAACGTCCCGGCCAGCCGGGGACGACGCCGGGTGGGCCGGGCAACGCCGTGCCGGACCCCGGGTGCGCGGTCCACGCGCTGTCGAGGCCGGTCCACGTGTTGCCGAGGCGGGGAGCGGGTTGCGCGCTACCGGGTCCCGGGTGCGCGGTCCACCCGCTGTCGAGGCCGGGCGTGGGCTGGGCGGTGCTGGGGCCCGGGTGCGTGGGGCCGACGTCCGAGTGGCGCCGGCCATCCGGCGTACCGGGAAGCCCGCCGGCCTGCGGCGCCCCACCCGGTCGCGCGTCCCGGCGGCCGGAGCCGCGCCGGTCCGCGGGGCGCGGGTCACACCGGACCGGGGTCCCGTCCGTGTGAGCAGCGTCCCGCCCGACCGCGCCACCCGGCCGGCCCGACCTCCCGTCCTCGGTGGCCAAGAGGTTAGCGTCGGCGAGCGGCCCGGATCCGACCCGAACCTCTTGATGACCGAGGACCGGCGCGGGGAGGCGGGCGGGGAGGTCGTGGAGGAGGCCGGGGGCGTGGGTGGCGACCAGGCGCAGCCAGTGCTCGGGGGGTTCGCCGGGGCGGCGGGGCGGGGCGGGGTGGTCGTCCGGGGCGGTCGCGTGCGGATCGGCCGCGCCGGTGGGGGGCCGGGCGGGGCTGAGGTGGGGCGGGTGGGGGTCGCGTTCGACCGCGTCGGCCAGCCGGTCGGCGGCCTCGGCGGCCGTGCGCAGGGCCCGGGCCAGCCAGTCACGCGGTGGTCGGGGCGGCCGCACTGCCGGACTCCAGTTCCAGCCCCTCGTACGCCAGGGTCAGCGCCTCGATGGCGATCTCCTGGGCGAGGGTGTTGAGGTGGGCGCCCCGCCACCGGGTCGGCCAGGCGTTGATCATGTTCCAGCGCAGCACCTCGCTGGTGCCGGCCGGGTCCAGCAGCACCACGGAGACGTTGCGCCGGCTGACCGTGCCCTTGGCCGCCGCGTTCACCCAGTCCCACAGCTCGCGGGACGAGGTCAGGCCGAAGTGGAGGGTCACCGGCGCGTAGTCGACCTGGCCCGGGACCGCCCGGACCCGGTCGTTGCCCGCCTCCCGGTACGCCAGCCGGCCGATCGTCACCTCAAGCCCGCTGACCTCGGTGAAGTGCCCGTTGGTGATGCCGTTGATGAGCAGCTTGAAGTTGTACGCCCGATACGGGTCGACGGGGGCGCCCGGTTGCGGGGTGGCCGTGGTCGGCATGTCAGCCTCCGATCGTCTCGGTCTCGGTGCCGCCGGCCCACTGGCTCAGCTTGAACACCACGAACTCCGCGGGCTTGACCACCGCGATGCCGATGTGCGCGACCACCATGCCGGCGTCGCGGACGTCGGCCGGGTTGGTCTCCTCGTCGCACTTGACGAAGAACGCCTCCTCCGGCGTGCGGCCGAGCAGCGCGCCGTCGCGCCAGACCCGGGTGAGGAACGCCCCGATGTCCCGCCGGATGGACCGCCAGAGCGAGTAGTCGTTGGGCTCGAAGACCATCCACCGGGTGCCGTTGGCGATGGCCTGCTCGATGGCGATGGAGAGCCGGCGTACGTTCAGGTAGCGCCACTCGCTGGCCTCGGCGGCGAGCGTACGGGCGCCCCAGAGGCGGATGCCCTCGCCGGCGAAGTAGCGGATCACGTTGACGCCCTTGGGGTTGAGCACGTCGTGCTCGGGGCGGGTGACCAGGTGCCCGAGGTCGACGGCGCCGCGGACCGGCTCGTTGGCGGGCGCCTTGTGCACGCCGCGCAGGGCGTCGGTGCGGGCCCAGATGCCGGCGACGTGCCCGCTCGGCGGGGTGAGCACCAGGTCGCCGCTGAGCGGGTCGCGGACCCGGATCCACGGGAAGTAGCAGGTGCCGAAGTCCGACTGCCGGGGCCGGTACGCGGCCGCCGGCCCGTCCGGCTCGGCGTCGTCGTCGGCCGGCTTCGGCGTACCGTCGGCGGGTTTGCCGTCGGGTTTGCTGGCGGGCTTCGCCGGGCCGGGGGTGGCGACGCGGGTCAGCGCGGAGATGTCGTCGATGTCCGGGGCCGGGTCGCAGATGGCCACCATGGTGCGCAGCCGCTCGGCCATGCTGAGCAGCGCCTCGTGCGACACCGGGTCGTGGAAGCCGGGTGCGGCGAGGATGGAGATCTCGTCGACCGCCTCGAGCAGTTGCAGCCCGCCGCGGCGGCCGCCGGTGCCGGTGAGCTGGCCGCCCTCGCCGACGTTGACCACCCAGCAGCGGGTGCCGCCGTTGTCGAGGAAGCCGAAGACCGCCCGGGCCAGCGGGGTGCTCTCCAGGTGCTCGCCGTCGGCGTAGAGCCGCAGGAACTCCGACCAGGAGTTGACGGCCACCGCGCGGTCGACGTGCGCGGTGCGGTCCGGGGCGACGCCGACGAAGGCGGCGGTGCTGGTGCCGACCGGTCCGATCGGGCGGGCGCCGCTGGGGACCTCCTCGACGTAGATGCCGGGGGAGAAGTAGGTGGGCATCGGTCCTCCTGTGCGGGTGCGGTCGGCGGGCCGGCTCAGTCGGCCGGCGGCGCGCAGACGATGACGAGGTCGGGGTCGGCCGGGTCGAGTTCGGCGGTGTGGGTGCGGCCCCGGCCGACCAGGCGGACCCGGACCGGCCGGTCCGGCTCGTCGGGGTCGTGCGGGAGGCCGGCCAGCCGGAACCGGCCGGCGGTGTCGGTGTGCGTGGTGTACGGGGTGCCGACGACCTCGACCCGCATCGCGGCGAGGGGCTGCTGCTCGGGCCCGACCACCCGACCGTCGAGGGTGCGCATCTCCAGTTGCCGCAGCCGCAGCGGCCGCAGCACGGGCGGCGCGGGCGGCACCGGGCGGGCGATCTGCGCGGGCACGTCGACCAGCAGGGCCGGTCGCGGCGCGACGCCGAAGGCCCGCCACAACGCCGGGTCGCCGGCGGTCAGCGTCACCTCCGGCTCGCCGGCCGCGGCCGCGGCGGCCAGCACCCGGTCCAGCCGGGGCAGCGCGGCCGGTCCGGTGGCGCAGACCAGCAGCCGGACCACGAACCGGTACGGTTCGCGGGCCCCGCTGCCCCGGGTCTGCCGGGCCGGCCGCAGCTCCAGCGGCCAGACGGTGAGCCCGCCGTCCGCGTCGTCACGGGGCGGGCCGACCGGGACGGCGTCGCCCGCCGCCCCGGTCAGCCAGGCCGCGAGGTCCGCGACGGCCGTCTCGATCGGTCCGGTCATCGCGGCGGGGTCCCTTGGATCCGGTACGCGATGGCCTCGTTCCAGACGTGCGGGTAGACGCCGATCTCGAAGTAGCGGGTGAAGCGGTTGATCGGCGCGTTGGTGTGGTCGTGCCAGAGCAGCCAGACCGGGGCGACGGTGAACAGCACGTAGTTCAGCACCACCAGCGGCAGGTAGAGCGGGCCGAGCAGCCGGGCCTGGAGGATGTGCACGTCCTCGTGCCGCTGGATGCCGCTGCTGGACCCGGCGCAGACGGTGCCGATGGTGGTGGCGTACCGGGGCGAGACCCCTTCGACCACGTTGACCCGGCCGCTGGCCGGCGAGATCACCCGGTCGAGCTGGTGCCCGAAGACCAGGTGCCCGGCGAGGTAGATCGCCCCGACGGCGGTGTTGAGCAGGCTCCAGGTGTGGTCGACGACGAAGAGGAAGATGCCCTTCGCGTCCGGAGCGTACGTGCCGGCGGAGCTGATCGCCCAGCCGAAGGGCGCGCCGACGAGCAGTCCGACGACGGCGCCGATCACCAGGCCGAGGGTGCCGCCGACCCACTGGCCGAACAGGGCGCCGAGGACGATGTGGACGACGGCGCTGACGATGCCGAAGACCATGGGGTTACCTTCTTTCAGACCCACGAGCGGATGTAGCGGGGCTCGCGTCCCTGCGCGAGCTGGGTCGGCGACGCGTTCGTCGCCTGCCGGTTGCCGGGGGGCAGCTGGTTGATGCCGAGGGCGGCGGAGAAGATGACCAACCCGTTGAAGAACGCGATGATCCACTTCTCGGTGCCCGCGTCGGTGGCGAAGGCCGCGGTGAGGTAGGACAGCGCGAGGGCGGTGCCCAGCGCGATCCACTTGCGGGCCTTGTCGCCGCTCGGGCCGATCAGCCCGCCGATGACGTTGGCGGTCAGCAGGGTGGCGGCGCTGGCGCCGGTGAGGCTGCCCAGGGCGGCAAAGGTGAAGAGACCGTCCACGGCGATCTCCCTTCGGCTGGTGCGGTGGTGCGGGCGGGGTGGTGGGTGAGGTGCGGCGGCCGGCCGCTGCGGGCGCCGGCCGCCCGGGTGACGCGGTGGGTCAGACCGGCCCCGGCTGGTCGGCCGGGGGCGCGGTGGTCGGGCTGGCGGCCGGGGGTGCAGTCGCGGGGGTGGCGGCCGGGGGCGCGGTGGCCGGGCCGCGCCGGCGGAGCAGGAGTACGACGACCACGGCGACCAGCAGCAGGAGGAGCACCCCGCCGGCCACCGGCAGCCAGGGGAACGACGAGTCCTCCCCGGCGGGGGCGGCGGCGCCCGCGCCGGAGGCGGACGGCTTCGGGGGCGCCTCGGCGATCGCGCGCAGCTCCGGCGGCTTGGGCTGGTTGGCGATCACCTTCCAGCTCACCGACCGGCCGTTGACGGTGCCGTTGCTGTCGATCACCCGGCCCGGGAAGGTCACCGATATCTCGAACGACATCAACTGCATGAACGCCTGCTGGTTCCGCGGATCCTGCTCGGCCACCTTTCCGCCGTATTTCTTCGGGTCCAGCGGAAGGGTGAAGCGATAGAGATCGCCGTCCCGGACAAGATTCACGCTCTCGCTGGTGAATTCCGCCAGCGGCTTTTCCCGGTACGCGATCTGAATGCCGTAGAAGCGGGAGTCCTCGTACCGGCTCTCGGTGCCGGCGGGGAGCGTGGGGATGTTCTGCCGCAGCTCGGCGAAGGCCGTCGGTATGCCGCCCTTGCGCTGGCTGAGCAGGGACTTCTCGGCGGTCAGCAGGAGTTGGCCGTCGACCGTGTCGTCGGCGTTCACGGTCAGCCCGAGGTTGAGCTGCATGCACCCGCTCAGCGCCGCCACGAGCGCGAGACACACCGCGAGGCGGAATGCCCGACCACGGCCGAGTCTCGTATTCATGGGCACAGTGTGTGTGATCGCCATCACGTCCAGCAGTCAGCGATCAGTCACAAGGCTGTCGCCGATCTTACCGGCCCACCGTCCCTTTCGGCCGAGCCCGGAAAACGCGGGTGATCGATATTCTGAAGGGTTGCCCCCTTTCGGAATTCGAGACGGAGATCATTGCTCGTCCGAGGGTCAGCGGCCGCGCGGCAGGGCCGACCGGGCCGGGGGACCGCGGCGGCGGACGTCGGGCAGTAGGTTGGCCGGATGCACCCGATCGCCTGTGTCCTGCTGGTCGACCGCGCCGGGCGGCTGCTGCTCCAGCTCCGCGACGCGCACGCCCCGCACCACCCGAACGTCTGGGGCCTGCCGGGCGGGCACTGGGAGCCGGGGGAGACCATCGACGAGACCGCGCTGCGGGAGCTGTGGGAGGAGACCGGGCTGCGCCCCGACGGGGGGCTGCGGCTCTTCGCCACCCAGGAGCTGCCCGAGATCGACCGGGTCAAGCACTACTTCTGCGGCGCGACGGGGGCCGGGCAGCGGGACGTGGTGCTCGGCGAGGGCGCCGCGATCGTCTTCACCGACCCGGCCGAGCTCTTCGACGGCCGGCCGTACACCCCGGGCACGGCGGAGCTGCTCACCCGGTTCCTGGCCTCCCCGGAGTACGCCCGCCTCGCCGCCGACTGACAGATCGTAGCCGTGCGCGCGGCTATCGGGGCGCCTCGACCTTTCGGGGTCTCCACTGTGGCCGCTCGACCGGTCGGCGCGACCGCTCGTGCCCGCAGGCCGGCTCGCGGCGCGCAGGCCGGCTCGCGGCGCGCAGGCCGGCTCGCGGCGCGCGGGCCGGCTCGCGGCGGGCGGGCCGGCCGGCCGCGACGTCGCCGGTACGCGGAAAGGTGATCACCTTCACCGGCGCGAGACGGTTCCGAGCGCTGCCGCTCGGGCCGCCCCGGAGCACCATGGGTGGATCGGTCCGGCGGATGAGGAGGCGACGATGGCACGGAAGGGCTGGTTCCCCGAGGCCGCGGGGCGGCTGCGGCGGGGCTGGCTGCCGGTGGTCGAGGCGACCCTCGCGGCGACCGTCGCCTGGGTCCTGGCCACCCGGCTGGTCGGCCATCCGCAGCCGTTCTTCGCCCCGGCCGCCGCGCTGATCGTGCTCGGCCAGGCCCGGGGCCAGCGGATGCGCCGGGCCGTGGAGGTGCTGCTCGGGGTGGCCGCCGGGGTGCTCGTCGCCGATTTGGTCGTCCAGGCGCTCGGTCCGCGCACCACCTGGACGGTCTTCACCGTCATCCTGCTGACCGTCGCCCTGGCGGTGGCGCTCGGCGCCAGCTCGGTCTCCGTGGTGCAGGCCGCCGTCTCGGCGCTCTACCTGGTGGTGGTGGCGCCGCCGACCGAGTCGCTGATCCCGTTCCGGTTCGTCGACGCGCTGATCGGCGGCGCGGTGGCCGTCGCGGCGAGCCAGCTCGTCGACGCCCGGCGGCCGCTGGCGCCGCTGGTCGCCGAGTTCCGGCAGACCTTCCAGGAACTGGCCGGGCTCCTCGACGAGATCGCGGCGGCCCTCGACCGGGGCGACGAGGCGGCCGCGCTGGCCGCGCTGGACCGGGCCCGGCACGCGGACGCCGGGGTGGAGCGGCTGCGCGGCGCGGTGCTCGCCGCGGGTGAGGCGCTCCGGCTCAACCTGCGGCGACGCCGCCACATCGGGCGGCTCCGCTCGGTGGAGGGCTCGATCCGGCAGATCGACTATGCGGTCCGCAACGTGCGGGTGCTCGCCCGGGCCGCGGTCACCCTGGTCCGCGGACCGGCGCCCGCGCCGGCCGACCTGGGCGCCGCGGTCCGCACCCTGGCGGAGGCGTTCCGCGCGGCGGGCGACGCGCTCGCCGCCGACCTGGGCGGGCAGGACGGCGCCGCCGACCGGCACGCCGAGCGGGCCGACGCGGCGGCGCTGGCGGCGGTCCGGGTCGCCGGGCGACTCTTCACCCCCGGCCAGACCCTCCCGCTCGCCATGATCATCGGGCAGCTCCGGGCCACCGCGATCGACCTGCTTCGCGGGGTGGGCGGGGACGACGACGCCACCGTGCTGGGCCGGGTGGACGCCGCGGTCACCGGACCCGCCTGACCGGCGTCAGCCGGCGAGCCAGGCCACCGCCCGCTGCCGGATCTCCGCCGGCACCTCGTGACCGCCGGCGAACTCGGCGTACTCCACCGGGTAGCCCAGGGTGTGCAGGCGGGGGACCAGCCGCCGGCTGCACACGTCCACCGGCAGCACCCGGTCGTCGGTGCCGTGCGAGACGAAGGCGCGCGGCCGGCCGTGGGTCACCAGCGGCGCGGCGAAGCCCGGGGAGAAGGCCAGCACCGCGTCGACCAGGTCGCCGTTGGTCAGGCCCAGGGACAGGGCGTACGACGCGCCGTCGGAGAAGCCGGCGACCGCCACCTCGGTCACCGGGTACGCCCCGAACACCGTGCGGAGCAGCTCGTCGATCCGGGCCACGTCGGGGCCGAACCCCTCGACGATCAGGTCCCAGCTGCTCGCCGTGGCCTGCGGGGCGAGCAGCAGCAGCCGGTGGGTGTCCGCCAGCGGGAGCAGCAGGTCGAGCCCCTGCTGGGCCGTCCCGCCGGCCCCGTGCAGCAGCACCACCACCCGGTACGGCCCGTCGCCGGCCGGGGCGTACAGCAGCGCCGGCGGGCCACCGCCCGGCGCGGCCAGCGTGGTCTGGCCGGTGGCGCCCCGGGTCACCGGCGGGGCCGGCCGGGCGTGGAGCCGGCCGTGCCGCGGGTTCTCCTCCTCCGGTCGCCGGTGCGGCGGCGCGGGCTCCGTCACCTCGTCTCGCCCCCTCCCGTCGGCCGATCCCCGCGCGGTTACCCCGCTTCCCGCCGGTCAACCGCCCAGTTGGGCGCTCTCCGGGCCGGGCTTCCGGCCGGTCCGGGCTCCGGCCGCGCTGGCCGCGCCGCCGGTCAGGCGCTCTCGCGGGCCACCAGCGTCGACGGGAACGCGGTGACCGGCGGCACCCGACGGCCGTCCAGCACCGCGGTGGCCGCCGCCGTGGCGATCCGCCGGACCGGGTGGGTGGCGGTGGTGAGGGCGGGCGTGCTGACCGCCGCGTACGGGATGTCGTCGAACCCGGCCACCGCCACGTCGCCGGGCACCCCGATCCCGCGCCCCCGCAGCGCGGAGATCACCCCGAGCGCGGTGGCGTCGCTGGCCGCGAAGATCGCGTCGGTGTCCGGCCACCGGGTGACGGCCTCCAGCGCCGCCCGGCCGCCCCGGGCGGCGCTGAAGTCGCCGGCCACCAGCCGCACCGGGAGGTCGGCCGCGCGCATCAGCGCCCGGTACGCGGTCACCGACCGCCCCGCGCAGGACAGCCAGCGGGGTCCGGTGACCATGGCGATCCGGCGACGGCCCGAGTCGTACAGGTGGCGGAGCACCGCTCCGGCGCCCGCGGCGTTGTCCACGTCGAAGGAGGGCACGGCCGCCGAGCCGATGCCGATCGAGGCGACCCGGCCGCGCAGGCCGGTCGGCACGGCGGCCAGCACCGGTTCCGTGGTGTTGACCAGCACCACCCCGCAGACGCTCCGGTCCTCGCCGAGCCGGCGCAGGCCGGCGGGCGCGCGCAGGGACAGCCACTCCAGGGCGACCCCGACCCCGTGCGGCGCGCAGACCTGCGCGGCGGCGCCCACCACCCGGTCCACGTACGGGTCGTCGAGGACCGTGGCGTCGGTGCCGGACACGGCGACCACCAGCCGGACCCCGGCCCCGCGCACCAGGGCGCGGGCCGCCTGGTTCGGCACGTAGCCGAGCCGGTCGGCGGCGGCGGCGACCCGGTCCCGGGCGGCGGGCGAGGCGAACCCGGTGCCGGCGATCACCCGGGAGGCGGTCGACCGGGACACCCCGGCGGCCCGGGCGACGTCGTCGAGGGTGGCCGGGCGTGTCGTCGGCGTGCTCATGTCGTCCCTCCACCCGTCCGGGCCGTGCCCCCGCGCCCGGCCCACACCGGCATCATGCCGGTTCCGGGCGGTCGCCGGTAAGGGGTGGATCCGGCTTGTGGTGGTAGCGCTCTCAGGTGTGCGATCGTCGGCGGGGCAGTCCGTCAGGGGAGAGGAAGACAGCGCTGTGAGCAGCACCACCGACACACCGACCGCCGACCGGCAGGCGGTACCGCGGCCGGTCCTGGCCGCCCGTACCGGGGTGGCGGTCGTGTTCGCCCTCAACGGGCTGGCGGTGGCCACCTGGTTCTCCCGCGTCCCCGCGGCGAAGGAGTCCCTCGAACTGAGCGCCGGCCGGCTGGGCCTGCTGCTGCTCGCGATGTCGATCGGCGCGCTGCTGGCGATGCCGACCGCCGGCCTGCTCACCCAGCGTCTCGGGCCGGCCCGGACGGTCGTCACGTCGACCCTGCTGGTCGCCGTCGGCATGACGGTGGTCGGGCTCTCCGCCGGGCTCGCCGGCTCGCTGCCCGGCGTCGCCGTCGGGCTGTTCGCCTTCGGCTACGGCTCCGGCGCCTGCGACGTGGCGATGAACATCGAGGGCGCGGCCGTGGAGAAGCGGCTGGGCCGGACCATCCTGCCCCGGTTCCACGCCGCGTGGAGCCTCGGCTCGGTGGCCGGCGCGGGCATCGGCGCCGGGGCGGCCCGGGTGGGCGTACCGGTGGGGGTGCACCTGACCGTGCTGGCGACGGTGGTGCTGGTCGGCACGCTGCTCGGCGCCCGGTCCTTCCTGCCGGCCGCCGCGGAGGCCGACGGCCCGGCGCAGCCGGCGGCCCGGCGGCGGGCGCTGCTGGCCGCCTGGCGGGAGCCGCGGACCCTGCTCGTCGGCCTGCTGGTGCTGGTGATGGCGTTCACCGAGGGCAGCGCGAACGACTGGCTGGCGGTCGCCTTCGTCGACGGGTACGGGGTCAGCGAGGCGGTCGGCGCCGCCGTCTTCGGCGTCTTCGTGGTCGGCATGACGCTCGGCCGGACCGCCGGCACCGTGGCCATCGACCGCTGGGGACGGGTGCCGGTGCTGCTCGGCACCATCGGCCTCGCCACCGCCGGGGCCACCCTGGCGGTGCTGGCCGGCTCCGGCCCGCTGGCGGTCGCCGGCGTCGCCCTCTGGGGGCTCGGCGCCTCGCTCGGCTTCCCGGTCGGGATGAGCGCCGCCGCCGACGACGAGGACCGGGCGCCCGCCCGGGTCAGCGTGGTCGCGGTGATCGGCTACACCGCGTTCCTGGGCGGGCCGCCGCTGCTCGGCCTGCTCGGCGACCACGTCGGCACGCTGCGGGCCCTGCTCGTCGTGCCGATCCTGCTGCTGCCCACCCTCGCCCTCGTCCCGGTGCTGCGCCCACCGGCCCGCTGACCCCGCCGGGCCGGGCGCCCCCCGCCGGCCGGCCCGTCGGCGTGATCGACTCCACCTGTCGGACATCGGTGGGACAAGACCGCGATGTCCGGTATCCGGGGTGGATCAAGGTCGGCGGCGGTTCAGCCCACGCACACCCGGCTCGCAGCCGATTTCCAGGCAGGCGTGCTGCACTGGGAGTCACGCCGAGGAGAGGAGCCGGCATGGGCTGGTTCAGCCGGCGGCCCCGGGCCGCCGATTCGACGACCCCGACGAAGCTCGACCGCGAGGCGACCGGGGAGGACCTGGCCGCGCTGGAGGCGTTCGTGACCAGCCGGCAGGGCGTGGAGTTCTACCTGGAGCCGGAGACCACGGCGACCGACACCACGGTGGTCGCGATCGCCCACGACGGCGAGTGGATCCGCCGCCGGACCGGCTCGCCGCGCGCCGCCGGGAAGATCGCCCAGAAGCACGCCATCCCGCTGTACGAGGCGGCCCGCACCGGGTACCCGGAGCGGATGCGGGCCTGGAACCGGGCCCACCCGGAGCGCCGCACCCGCTGACCGGCCGCCACCTGGGCGGATCAGCCGGCCAGCACGGCCTGCGCCCCGGCTCGGGTCACCCGCTCTGGCCGGAGAGGCGGCGGGGAGGTCGGCCGCGCGCGACAGGCCCTGGATCTCCCGGGCGGGCGCCGGGCTCCCCCCGCGTCGACGATCACACCTCCGCCGTCGTCGGCGATGACCGCCGCGCCGGGCCGCACGTTGCCCGGTCGGGATCGCCCGGGGAAGCAGGCACGGCCGGCGACATGGCGGAGCGTGACGGCGTCGATGGTGGCAATTCCGCACTGGGCGCTGGACGGCGGTCGAATGCCGACCGGGACGCCGGCCCGTCCGCGCGGCCGCAGCCGTCCCGTCAGGGCGGACGGGCCGCCGACGGACCGGACGGCTGTGGTGCGGAAATGGCGCGGCCCAGGGATGCGGCGGGACAGGAATCCCACGTCACACATGGACCGTGGTCATTGCGAATGCCGGCGTCCGGTCGGCGGTGCAATTGACGTCCGTGTACGCCGGTGGCCGGTGCGGGCAGCGAGGTGCCCGCCGTTGACCCGCGGCGGGCCGGTGTGGCAGCATTCGCGGCCTGACGGCAGTGAAGGAAGCCGGTGCGATTCCGGCGCGGTCCCGCCACTGTCACCGGGGAGCGATCCCCCCTCGTGAGTCACGGCCGTGTGTCTGCGGTTGGAAGGCCGGGGGTGAGCGTCGATCCGGAAGCCAGGATACTTCGGCCGTCGGGAGTTGACCCCAGGGCGTGGACACCCGAGGAGGACCCGATGCACGGCTGCTCCGCCATCGACGATGATCGTCGCATCCGGCCGGCGCGCACCGACGCGCCGACGACCGATCACCCCGCACCGCGTTCCGGTCGCGCCCCCGTGCGCCCGGCCCGCCGCGCCGCCGCCCGCCTGACCCGGCCCGGCGCCGCCGCTTTCCGCTGAGGTTCCCTCCCGTCCGGTCCGCCGCCGGCCGCGTCCGCGTAGCCACGCGTCGCGGGTGAGCCGGCCGGCGGGCGGCTGAACCCGCGCCCACCCCTGCCCGTCGGCGGTCGACCCGCCCCCGGGCGTCACTCTCCGGAGCTGTCCGTGCTCATCCTGCTGCTCTCCACCGCCGACACCGACCTGCTGGCCGCCCGCGCCAGCGGCGCGGACTACCGGCTGGCCAACCCCGCCCGGGTCGCCGCCGACGCCGTGCCCGCGCTGCTCGACGGCGCCGACCTGGCCGTGGTACGCCTGCTCGGTGGCCGGCAGGCGTGGCCGGACGGGCTGGCGGCCGTCCTCGCCTCCGGCGTGCCGACCGTGGTGCTCGGCGGGGAGACGCTGCCCGACGCCGAGCTGATGGCGGCCTCCACCGTGGCCGCCGGGGTGGCCACCGAAGCGCTGGCGTACCTGGTCGAGGGCGGCGCGGACAACCTGGCCCAGCTGGCCCGGTTCCTCTCCGACACGGTCCTGCTCACCGGCGAGGGCTTCGCCCCGCCCGCGCCCACCCCGCCGTACGGCATCCTCGGCGACCCCGCCCACGACGGCGGCCGGGCCACGGATGGCGACGGGCGGCCGACGGTCGGGATCGTGTTCTACCGGGCGCACGCCCTGGCCGGGAACACCGCCTTCGTCGAGACCCTGGCCGGCGCGGTCGCGGCGGCCGGCGGGCGCCCGCTGCCGATCTTCTGCGGCTCGCTGCGCGGGCTCACCCCCGGCGCCGGACCGCTCGACCTCTTCGCCCGCTGCGACGCGCTCGTCGTGACGGTGCTCGCCGCCGGCGGGACGGTCGCCGCCGACGCCTCCGGCGGGGGCGACGAGGACGCCTGGGACGTCGGCGCGCTCGCCGCCCTCGACGTACCGGTCATCCAGGCGCTCTGCCTGACCAGCACCCGCGAGCAGTGGGCCGCCGGCGACGCCGGACTCTCCCCGTTGGACGCCGCGATGCAGGTGGCCATCCCCGAGTTCGACGGGCGGATCATCACCGTGCCGTTCTCGTTCAAGCGGATCGACGCCGACGGGCTCTCGGTCTACGAACCCGATCCGGAGCGGGCCGCCCGGGTCGCCGGCATCGCGGTGCGCCAGGCCCGGCTGCGGCACGTGCCGAACGCCGACAAGCGGGTCGCCGTGGTGCTCAGCTCCTACCCGACGAAGCACTCCCGGGTCGGCAACGCCGTCGGCCTGGACACCCCCGCCTCGGCGGTACGCCTGCTCGCCGCCCTCGCCGACGCCGGCTACCGGCTCGGCGGCGCGCCCGTACCCGACGACGGGGACGCGCTGATCCACGCCCTCATCGCGGCCGGCGGGCACGACGTCGAATGGCTCACCCCGGAGCAGCTCGCCGCCGCCGAGGCCCGGGTGCCC
The DNA here is from genome assembly GCF_042650725.1 of Micromonospora sp. GCM10011541. Taxonomy (NCBI): domain Bacteria; kingdom Bacillati; phylum Actinomycetota; class Actinomycetes; order Micromonosporales; family Micromonosporaceae; genus Micromonospora; species Micromonospora sp. GCM10011541. Next base: position 58,689 of record NZ_JBHSBP010000009.1, on the reverse strand, counting down.
GGGGAGACCTACCGGCGCTGGTTCGACGCGGTGCCGTCCTCGCTGCGCGAGCGGATGCGGGAACACTGGGGAGAGCCGCCCGGCCGGCTCTACACCGACGGCGGGGACGTCGTCCTGGCCGGGCTGCGCTTCGGCAACGTGGTGCTGGTGATCCAGCCGCCGCGCGGCTTCGGGGAGAACCCGATCGCCATCTACCACGACCCCGACCTGCCGCCCAGCCACCACTACCTGGCCGCGTACCGGTGGCTGGCCGCGCCGGTCGCCGACGGCGGCTTCGGCGCGGACGCGGTGGTGCACCTCGGCAAGCACGGCACCCTGGAATGGCTGCCCGGCAAGGGGCTCGGGCTGGCCGCCGGCTGCGCCCCCGACGCCGTCCTCGGCGACCTGCCGCTGGTGTACCCGTTCATCGTCAACGACCCCGGCGAGGGCACCCAGGCCAAGCGCCGCGCCCACGCCGTCGTCGTCGACCACCTGGTGCCGCCGATGGCGCGCGCCGAGACGTACGGGGAGCTGGCCAAGCTCGAACAGCTCCTCGACGAGTACGCCACCGTGCAGGCCCTCGACCCGGCCAAGGCCCCCACCGTGCAGGCGCAGATCTGGGACCTGGTCCGCGCCGCCGAGCTGCACCACGACCTGCACACCGAGCGGATGCCCGACGCCGCGGACTTCGACGACTTCGTGCTGCACCTCGACGGGTACCTCTGCGAGGTCAAGGACGTGCAGATCCGCGACGGGCTGCACGTCCTCGCCCAGGCGCCCACCGGCGAGGCCCGGGTCAACCTGGTCCTCGCCGTGCTCCGCGCCCCGCAGGTGTGGGGTGGCGCGCGCGCCCTGCCCGGCCTGCGGCAGGCCCTCGCCGCGAGCGTCGGCCTGGACGAGCAGGCCCTGCTCGCCGCGCCCGGAACCCGGGTCGGCCTGCCCGAGGCGCTGACCGACGTGGTGGACGGCCCCGCCGCCACCGCCGCCGACGCGGTCGACCTGATCGAGGCCCTGGCCCGCCGCCTGGTCGTCGGCATGGAGACCCTCGGCTGGGACGCCGGCAAGGTCGACGCCGTCGTCCAGGAGGTCACCGGGCGGACGATCCCCGACGCCGCCGACGTGCTGCGCTTCGCCGCCCGCGAGGTGGTGCCCCGCCTCGACCGGACCACCGACGAGATCGACCGGGTGCTCGGCGCGCTCGACGGCCGCTTCGTCCCGCCCGGCCCGTCCGGCTCGCCCACCCGCGGCCTGGTAAACGTGCTCCCCACCGGCCGGAACTTCTACTCCGTGGACCCGAAGGCGATCCCCAGCCGCAACGCCTGGGACGTCGGGGTGGCGCTCGCCGACTCACTGCTCGCCCGGCACTTCGCCGACACCGGGGCGTACCCCCGCTCGGTCGGGCTCACCGTCTGGGGCACCAGCGCCATGCGTACCCAGGGCGACGACATCGCCGAGATCCTCGCCCTGCTCGGCTGCCGGCCCACCTGGGACGACCGGTCCCGCCGGGTCACCGGCGTCGAGGTGGTGCCGCTGGCCGAACTCGGCCGGCCCCGCGTCGACGTGACGGTCCGCATCTCCGGCTTCTTCCGGGACGCCTTCCCACACGTCGTCGCGCTCATCGACGACGCGGTGCGGCGGGTCGCCGCGCTGGACGAGCCCGAGGACGACAACTACGTCCGGGCGCACGTCGCCGCCGACGTGGCCGAGCACGGCGACGAGCGGCGGGCCACCGCCCGGATCTTCGGCTCCAAGCCCGGGGCGTACGGGGCGGGACTGCTGCCGCTGATCGACGCCCGGAACTGGCGTACCGACGCCGACCTGGCCGAGGTGTACGCCGTCTGGGGCGGCTACGCCTACGGCCACGGGCTGGACGGGCGGGAGGCGCGCGCCGACATGGAACGCTCCTTCGCCCGGATCGCCGTCGCCGTGAAGAACCAGGACACCCGCGAACACGACATCGTCGACTCCGACGACTACTTCCAGTACCACGGCGGGATGGTGGCGACCGTCCGCCACCTCACCGGGGTCGCGCCGGCCGCGTACGTGGGGGACTCGGCGATGCCGCACGACGTGCGGACCCGCACCCTCGGTGAGGAGACCCGGCGGGTGTTCCGCGCCCGGGTGGTCAATCCGAAGTGGATCGCCGCGATGCGCCGGCACGGCTACAAGGGCGCCTTCGAGCTGGCCGCCACCGTGGACTACCTGTTCGGCTACGACGCCACGGCCGGCGTCGTCGACGACTGGATGTACGCGCGGCTCGCCGAGGCGTACCTGTTCGACCCCGACACCCGGGAGTTCCTGGAGCGGTCCAACCCGTGGGCGCTGCGCGGGATCACCGAACGCCTGCTGGAGGCCGCCGAGCGGGGGATGTGGGCCGAGCCCGACCCGGCCACCCTCGACCGGCTCCGCGAGACGTACCTGGCCAGCGAGGGCGACCTGGAGGAGCGACAGTGACCGGCTACCCGTTCAGCGCGGTGCTCGGCATGGACGAGATGCGGCTCGCCCTGCTGCTCAACGCGGTCAACCCGGCCATCGGCGGGGTGCTCGTCCGGGGCGAGAAGGGCACCGCCAAGTCCACCGCCGTCCGGGCCCTCGCCACGCTGCTGCCCCCGGTGGACCGGGTGGCCGGCTGCCGCTTCGGCTGCGACCCGGCCGGGCCCGACCCGGCCTGCCCGGACGGCCCGCACCCGGCCGGCGGCCCCGCCGAGAGCCGCGCGGCTCGCCTGGTCGAACTGCCGGTCGGCGCCGCCGAGGACCGGGTGGTCGGCGCGCTCGACCTGGAGCGGGCCCTCGCCGAGGGGGTACGCGCCTTCGAACCCGGCCTGCTCGCCGCCGCCCACCGTGGCGTGCTCTACGTCGACGAGGTGAACCTGCTCCACGACCACCTGGTCGACCTGCTCCTCGACGCCGCGGCGATGGGGCGCTGCCACGTCGAGCGGGAGGGCGTCTCGGTCAGCCACGCCGCCCGGTTCCTGCTGGTCGGCACGATGAACCCGGAGGAGGGGGAGCTGCGCCCGCAGCTGCTCGACCGGTTCGGGCTCACCGTCGAGGTGGCCGCGAGCCGCGACCCCGCCGTCCGGGTCGAGGTGGTCCGCCGCCGGCTCGCCGCCGACGCCGAGCCGGCCGGCTTCGCCGCCCGCTGGGCGGAGGCCGACGCGGCGGTGGCCCGGCGGGTCGTCGCCGCCCGCGACCGGCTGGACCGGGTACGCCTGCCCGACCCCGCGCTGCGGCAGATCGCCGAGGTCTGCGCCGCGTTCGACGTCGACGGCATGCGCGCCGACATCGTCACCGCCCGGACCGCCGTCGCGCACGCCGCCTGGCAGGGCCGGGAGCGGGTGACCGTCGACGACGTCCGGGTCGCCGCCCGCCTGGCCCTGCCGCACCGGCGCCGGCGCGACCCCTTCGACACCCCGGGTCTGGACGAGAAGCGCCTCGACGAGGCGCTGCAGCGGGCCCGGGACGAGCACCCCGACGACGACCCGCCGGACGGCGACCCGACCGACGGGCCCGGGCCTGACGGCGGCCCTGGCGGGCCCGGGCCGGACGGCGGACCCAGCGGCGGCGGGCCCGGCGAAGGCGTCGACGGTGGCGACCGGGCGGGTGCCGACGAGGGGCACGGTTCCGCGGGCCACGGCGGGACCGACCGGCACGGGCCGTCCGGGGACCAGCGCCCGCCGGCACCCGCCGGCGCCGATGACCCCGTGGACCACGCCGACGCCGACGCGCCGGTCGACGGAGAACGGGGGAACGGCGACGACGGCCGGTCACCCGCCCGTGGCGACGGGGCGGCGTACGGCGACGACAGCTGGCCGGGCCGGCTCGGTGACCGGTCCTTCGGGGACCCCGACGGTGGACCGGACGGCCGGCCGGGCAGCCGCGGGCGGCGCGGCGACGCCCAAGGCGACCCGACCGGGGACCGGGCCGGCACGGCGGCGCAGCCGGTGGCCGTACCCCGAGGGGGCCTGAAGGCCCGGCTGCTCACCGCCCCCGGGATCGGCGACGGCGTGCCCGGCCGGCGGTCCCGGGCCCGGACCGGGCGGGGCCGGACCACCGGCGCGCGGGTGCCCCTCGGGCGGCCCGGAGCGCTGCACCTGCCGGCGACCCTGCGCGCCGCCGCCCCGCATCAGGCCGCCCGGGGCCGGGCGGCCGGGCCGCTCCGGCTGCGCCCGCACGACCTGCGCGAGGCCGTCCGGGAGGGCCGCGAGGGAAACCTCGTCCTCTTCGTGGTCGACGCCAGCGGCTCGATGGGCGCGCGGCAGCGGATGACCGCCGTCAAGGACGCGGTGCTCGCCCTGCTCACCGACGCCTACCAGCGCCGGGACAAGGTCGCGGTGATCGCCTTCCGGGGCGCCGGCGCGCGGACCCTGCTGCCCGCCACCTCCTCGGTGCTGGCCGCCTCGACCCGGCTGGCCGAACTGCCCACCGGTGGGCGTACCCCCCTCGCGGAGGGCCTGCTCGCGGCGGCCGACCTGCTGCGGGTGGAGCGGCTCCGCGACCCGAAGCGCCGCCCCCTCGTCCTCGTCGTCACCGACGGCCGGGCCACCGCCGGACACCGCCCGCTCGACCGGGCCGCCCGCGCGGCGGCCGCGCTCGCCGCCACCGGCGCGCCCTGCGTCGTCGTCGACTGTGAGACCGGCCCCGTCCGCCTCCACCTGGCCCGCCGCCTGGCCACCCACCTGTCCGCCGCCCACCACCCCCTCGACGCCCTCACCCTCGCCACCCTCACCACCCCGCCGCGATCTTGCACTTCGCGCCCCGGCGGATCGGACGAAAGCGCCGATATCAGGGGCACAAACCGCAAGATCGCGGGGAGTCGACCCGACAGGAGCGTTGCCTGATGCCGCAGGGGAAGCCTTCCTTCGTACCCGCCGACGGGTTGAGCACGCGGCAGCGGCGCCACCGGCCGCTGACCATCGTCCACACCGGACAGATGAAGGGGAAGTCGACCGCCGCGTTCGGGCTGGCGCTGCGGGCCTGGACGGCCGGGCTGCCGATCGGGGTGTTCCAGTTCGTCAAGAGCGCCAAGTGGCGGGTGGGGGAGGAGAACGCCTTCCGCGCCCTCGGCGAGGTGCACGAGCGCACCGGCCAGGGCGCCCCGGTGGCCTGGCACAAGATGGGCGAGGGCTGGTCCTGGATCCAGCGCGGCGGCGCGGCCGACCACGCCGCCGACGCCCTGGAGGGCTGGCGGCAGATCCAGCGCGACCTGGCCGCGCAACGCCACGGCCTGTACGTGCTCGACGAGTTCACCTACCCGATGAAGTGGGGCTGGGTGGACGTCGACGAGGTGGTCGAGACGCTGCGCAGCCGCCCCGGCTTCCAGCACGTCGTCATCACCGGCCGGGACGCCGACCCGCGGCTGGTCGAGGCCGCCGACCTGGTCGCCGAGCTGACCAAGATCAAGCACCCGATGGACGCCGGCCAGAAGGGCCAGCAGGGGATCGAGTGGTGACCGGGGCCTGGGCGCTGCCGCGGCCGGCGGTCACCGCACCGGCCGGCGCATGGGCGCTGCCCCGGCTGGTCGTGGCTGCGCCGGCCAGCGGGCACGGCAAGACGACCGTCGCCACCGGACTGCTCGCCGCGCTCCGCCACCGCGGCCTCACCGTCAGCCCGCACAAGGTCGGCCCCGACTACATCGACCCCGGCTACCACGCCCTCGCCGCCGGCCGGCCCGGCCGCAACCTCGACCCCTGGCTGGTCGGCGAGGAGCGGATCGCGCCGCTGCTGCGGCACGGCGCCAACGTCCCCACCCCCGCCGACATCGCCGTGGTCGAGGGGGTGATGGGGCTGCACGACGGCGCGGTCGGCCGCGGCGCGTACGCCTCCACCGCGCACGTCGCCCGGCTGATCGACGCGCCCGTGCTGCTGGTCCTCGACACCACCGCGCAGGGCCGCAGCGCCGCCGCGCTGGTGCTCGGCATGCGCGCCTTCGACCTCGCCGTGCGGATCGGCGGAGTCATCCTCAACCGGGTCGGCTCGCCCCGGCACGAGACCCTGCTCCGCGACGCGCTCGCCGAGGTGGAGGTGCCGGTGCTGGGGGCGGTCACCCGGGCCGCCGAGGTGACCGCGCCGTCGCGGCACCTCGGGCTGGTGCCGGTCGCCGAACGGGCCCCCGAGTCCCGCGCCGTCGTCGCCGCGCTCGCCGACCTGGTGGAGTCCACCGTGGACCTCGACGCGGTGCTGGACCTGGCCCGGACCGCCCCGCCGCTGACCGTCCCGGCCTGGGACCCGGCCGGCGCCGTCGGCGGCCCCGCCGGCACCGCCCGCCCGGTCGTCGCGGTCGCCGGTGGTCCGGCCTTCACCTTCTCCTACGCCGAGACCACCGAACTGCTCACCGCGGCCGGCGCGGACGTGGTGACCGTCGACCCGCTGCGCGACCCGGCGCTGCCGGCCGGCACCCGGGCCGTGGTGGTCGGCGGTGGTTTCCCCGAGGTGCACGCCGAGGCGCTCGCCGCCAACGCCGGGCTCCGCGCCGACCTGGCCGGCTTCGACGGCCCGGTCGTCGCCGAGTGCGCCGGGCTGCTCTACCTCGGCAAGGCCCTCGACGGGGTGCCGATGTGCGGGCGGCTCGACCACACCGCCCGGATGACCGGCCGGCTCACCCTCGGCTACCGCGACGCCGTCGCCGGCACCGACTCCCCGGTCCACCACGCCGGCGACCCGGTACGCGGCCACGAGTTCCACCGCACCGTCACCGACCCCGGCCACGGCGAGCGGCCCGCCTGGCGCTGGGACGGCGCCGCGCACGGCTTCGTCGCCGGCCGGGTGCACGCCTCCTACCTGCACACCCACTGGGCGGGCCACCCGCAGGCCACCCGCCGGCTGGTCGAGGCGGCGAGCCGGTGAGCGCGCGCGATGGACAGCGGCCGGCCGTCGAGGCCTCGGGGACCCGTTCCCACGCCCGACCGGCCGGCGCCGGAGTGCTCACCGGGGTCGGCGTCGGGCCGGGGGATCCGGAGCTGCTGACCCTCAAGGCGGTCCGGGTGCTGCGCGAGGCGGACATGGTGTTCGTACCGGTGCTGGACCGGTCGGCCGCCGACGGCGACGCGCCCCCGGGTCGCGCCGAGGCCACGGTGGCCGCGCACGTGGCCACGGACCGGTTGCGCCGGCTGCCGTTCGCCCTCGACGACCGGGGCGGGATCACCGCCCGCCGGGAGCGGGCCTGGGACGACGCCGCCCGGGCGGTGGCCGCCGCCTTCGACGCGGGCTCCCGGTCGGTCGCGTTCGCCACCATCGGCGACCCGAACGTCTACTCCACCTTCGGCTACCTCGCCCACGGCGTGCGCGCGCTGCGCCCGACCGTCGAGGTCCGCACCGTGCCCGGCGTCACCGCCATGCAGGAGCTGGCCGCCCGCAGCGGCGTCCCGCTCTGCGAGGGCCGGGAGCCGCTGACCCTGCTGCCGGCCACCGCCGGACTCGTGCCGGTCGCCGACGCCCTCGCCGGCCCCGGCACCGTGGTCGTCTACAAGGGCTGGCGCCGCCACCCCGAACTGGTCGACGAGCTGCGCCGGCAGGACCGGCTCGACGATGCCGTGCTCGGCCGGGCGCTCGGCCTGCCCGACGAGCGGATCGGGCCGGTCGACGAGGACGCCGACGACCTGCCGTACCTGTCGACGCTGCTGGTCCCGGCCCGCCGGGACCGCCGGGGAGGAAAACTGTGACCGCCACCGGAAAGGTGTGGTTCGTCGGGGCCGGCCCCGGCGCCGCCGACCTGCTCACCCTGCGCGCCGCCCGGGTCATCGCCGAGGCCGACGTGGTCGTCTGGGCGGCCAGCCTGGTCCACGCCGACGTCCTCGCCCACGCCCGCCCGGACGCCGAGATCGTCGACTCCTCCCAGCTGCCCATCGAGGGGGTGCTGCCGCTCTACCGGCGGGCCGCCGAACACGGGCTGACCGTGGCCCGGATCCACTCCGGCGACCCCGCGCTCTGGGGCGCGGTGCAGGAGCAGCTCGACCTGTGCCGGGCCCTCGGCCTGGCCGTGGAGATCGTGCCCGGGGTGTCCTCGTTCACCGCCGTGGCGGCGATCGTCGGCCGGGAGCTGACCATCCCCGAGGTGGCCCAGTCGGTGATCCTCACCCGCCTCGAAGGCGGCAAGACCCCGATGCCGCCGGGAGAGCGGGTCCGCGAGTTCGCCCGGCACGGCACCACCATGGCGCTCTTCCTCTCCGCCGCCCGCTCCGGGCAGGCGCAGGCCGAACTGCTCGCCGGCGGCTACCCGGCCGACACCCCGGTCGTGGTCGCGTACCAGGCGACCTGGCCCGACGAGCTGGTGGTCCGCTGCTCGCTGGGCCAGCTGGAGGCGACCGTCAAGGAGCACAAGCTCTGGAAGCACACCCTCTTCCTGGTCGGCCCGGCGCTCGCCGCCGGCGGTACCCGCTCGCACCTCTATCACCCCGGGCATTTCCACACCTTCCGCCGGGCCGAACCCGCCGCCCGCGCCGAGCTGCGCCGCGCCCGCGCCGGCCAGGCCGGCGCCGTCGACCCCGCCGGGCACGACGGACGCCCATGACGTACGTCGAACCGCCGCTGCGCGAGCCGGACCTGCCGCGGACCGCGAAGGTCCGTCCCACCGCGCTGCGCACCGGCTGGACCACCGGAGCGTGCGCCACCGCCGCGGCCAAGGCGGCGGTGACCGCCCTGGTCACCGGGGTGCCGCAGCAGGCGGTGGAGATCGGCCTGCCCGCCGGCCGGCGGGTCACCTTCGCGGTGGCCCGCTGCGACGTGGAGCCGCGCCGGCGGGCCGAGGCGGTGGTGGTCAAGGACGCCGGGGACGACCCGGACGTCACCCACGGCGCGGAGCTGACCGCCACCGTGGACTGGCGGGACGCTCCGGGGTTGCGCCTGGACGGCGGTCCCGGCGTCGGCACGGTCACCAAGCCGGGGCTCGGGCTGGAGGTCGGCGGGCCGGCCATCAACGAGACCCCGCGCCGCATGATCGGGCAGGCCGTGGCCGAGGTGGTCGACCTGACCGAGGTGGGCGTGCGGGTGGTGATCAGCGTGCCGCGCGGCGAGATCATGGCGCGGAAGACCACCAACCGGCGGCTCGGCATCCTCGGCGGCATCTCCATCCTCGGCACCACCGGGATCGTCCGCCCCTTCTCCACCGCCTCCTGGCGGGCCAGCGTGGTGCAGGCGGTGCACGTGATGGCCGCGCAGGGGGAGCGGACCGTGGTGCTCTGCACCGGTGGGCGTACCGAGCGGGCCGCCCGGGCGCTCCTGCCGGAGCTGCCCGAGGTCTGCTTCGTCGAGGTCGGCGACTTCACCGGGGCCGCCGTCACCGCCGCCGTCGGCGACGGCATGACCGGGGTGGTCTTCGTCGGCATGGCGGGCAAGCTGGCCAAGCTGGCCGCCGGCATCCTGATGACCCACTACACCCGGTCCAAGGTGGACCTCTCCCTGCTCGGCGCGGTGACGGCCGAGGCCGGCGGGGACGCCGACCTGGTCGCGGCGGTCGCCGCGGCGAACACCGGGCGGCACGCGTACGAGCTGTGGGAGGCGGCCGGCCTGCTGACCCCCGCCGGAGACCTGCTCTGCCGCCGGGTTCGCCAGGTCCTGCTCCGCTTCGCCGGGCACGCCGTCCAGGTCGACGTGGCCATGGTGGACTTCGCCGGTTCCCGGATCGTCGCCTCCTCCGGCCGGTGGGCCGCATGACCACCCCGCCGCCCGCCGCCGGGGCGCTGGTGACCGTGGTGGGGATCGACGCCGCCGGGCGGCCGGCGCACCCGGGGCTGGCCGAGGCGCTGGCCGGTGCCGGGCTGGTGGTCGGCGCGGCCCGGCACCTCGCCGCCGTACCGCTGCCGCCCGGCTGCGCCACCGTCGCCCTCGGCCCGCTCACCCCCGCGCTGGACCGGCTCCGCGCCGCCGTCGCCGCCGGCACCCCCGCCATCGTGCTGGCCAGCGGGGACCCCGGGTTCTTCGGCATCGTCCGGCGGCTGCGGGCGGCCGGCCTGCCGCTGCGGGTGCTGCCCGCGGTCTCCAGCGTCGCCGCCGTGTTCGCCCGGGCCGGACTGCCCTGGGACGGCGCGGCGGTGGTCACCGCGCACGGCCGTGATCTGAGGCCCGCGCTCAACGCCTGCCGGGCGCTGCCCGCCGTCGCGGTGCTCACCGCGCCCGGCGCCGGGGCGACCGAGCTCGGCGCGGGCCTGGTCGGTTGGCCGCGCCGCCTGCTCGTGGGCGAGCACCTGGGTACGCCCGACGAGCGGGTCACCTGGACCACGCCCGAGGAGGCCGCCGGGCGGGCCTGGGCCGACCCGCATGTCCTGCTCAGCCTCACCGACCCGCCGGCCCGCGACCCGCTGCCCGGGCCGGCGGCCGCCGCACTCCGAACCGGGGAAGCCGGCGTGCCCGTCTTCGGGGCGATGCGCGCCGACAACCAGCCGGCCGCCGCGCCGACCGGCGGGTGGGCGCTGCCCGAGTCCGCGTACGCGCACCGCGCCTCGATGATCACCAAAGCCGAGGTGCGCGCCCTCGTGGTGGCCCGGCTGCGGCCCCGACTCGGCCGGCTGATCTGGGACGTCGGGGCCGGCAGCGGCTCGGTCGGCATCGAGTGCGCCCTGCTCGGGGCGGCCGTCGTCGCCGTCGAGCGCGACCCGGCCGCCCCGGTCCGGGCCAACGCGGCGCGGCACCGCGTCGACGTCCGCGTGGTGACCGGCGGCGCGCCGGCCGTCCTGGCCGGACTGCCCGCCCCGGACGCCGTCTTCGTCGGCGGGGGCGGCACCGACGTGCTCGCCGCCGTCGCGGCTCGCCACCCGGAGCGGGTGGTGGTCACCCTCGCCGCGCTGGACCGGGTCGCGCCGGCCGTCCACCTGCTCCGCGCCGCCGGCTACGCCGTCGAGGGCAGCCAACTCGCCGCCGCCCGCCTCGCCGACCTGCCCGGCGGGTCGATCCGGCTCGCCGCCACCAACCCCGTCGTCGTCCTCACCGGAGAGCGCCCGTGACGTCCGCCCTGACCCCCCACCTCGGCACCGGCCCGGGAGGCCCCGCGCGCCACTCCCCGGACGGCGCCGCCACCGACGCGACGACCCGTCACCCGCTGGGCACCCGCTCCGGGGACCCGGTCGCCTCGCCGCCGGGGCGCGGCGCGAGCGGTGGTCCGGCCACCATCGGGCTGGTCGCGGCCACCGCCGCCGGCCGCCGGCGTGCCCGCACCCTCGCCGCCGCCTGGCCGCACGCCCGTCCCGTCGAGGGGGCGACCGTCGCCGACGCGCTGCGCGCCGCCTGGACCGGCTGTGACGCGGTGGTGGCCTTCCTGGCCACCGGGGCGGTGGTCCGCGTCCTCGCACCGCTGCTCGGCGACAAGCGCACCGACCCGGCCGTGGTGGTGGTCGACGAGGCGGCCCGGCACGCGATCGCCCTGCTCGGCGGCCACGCCGGCGGCGCGAACGCCCTCGCCGCCGAGGTCGCCGCGCTGCTCGACGCCCGGCCGGTGGTCAGCACCGCCACCGACGCGACCGGCCTGCCCGGGCTGGACACGCTCGGCTGGCCGGTCGAGGGGGCGGTGGCCGCGGTGACCCGCGCCATCCTCGACGGCGAACCGGTCCGGCTCGTCGCCGACGCCACCTGGCCGCTGCCCGCGCTTCCGGAGAACGTCCACCTCGCCCCGCCGCATCTGCCCGCGATGACCGGACCCACGTCGGCTGGCCCCGCGTCCGCCGCTCCCGCGCCGGCATCTACCGGTACCGGACCGGTCGTGCCCACGCCGCCCGGGGACGACCAGCCGGGCGGGGACGACCAAGGCTGGCGGCTGCTGGTCACCGACCGGATCGTGCCGTTGGACGGGCGGACCGCCGTGCTGCGCCCGCCGTCGCTGGTCGCCGGGATCGGCTCCAGCCGGGGCGCGCCCGCCGTCGAGGTGACCGACCTGCTGCACCGGGCCCTCGCCGACGCCGGCCTCAGCCCGGCCAGCCTGCGCTGCCTGGCCAGCGTCGACCTGAAGGCCGACGAGGCGGGCATCGTGGCGACCGCCGACGCGGTCGGCGTACCCCTGGAGACCTGGCCGGTCGCGGAGCTGGCGGCGGTGGACGTGCCGCATCCCAGCGAGGTGGTCCGGGCCGCGGTCGGCACCCCCAGCGTCGCGGAGGCCGCCGCGCTGCGCGGCGGCGGCACCCTGCTGGTGCCGAAGACCGCCTCGGCGATGGCCACCGTCGCGGTCGCCCGGCACGCTCCGCGCGGCCGGCTGGCGATCGTCGGCCTCGGCCCCGGCGCGGCCGACCTGCGCACCCCGCGCGCGGTGGCCGAGCTGCGCCGGGCCGCCGTGGTCGTCGGCCTCGACCAGTACGTCGACCAGGTCCGCGACCTGCTCCGGCCCGGCACCCGGGTGCTGGCCAGCGGGCTCGGGGCGGAGGAGGAACGGGCCCGGGCCGCGGTCGCCGAGGCCGCCGCCGGGCACGCCGTCGCGCTGGTCGGTTCCGGCGACGCCGGGGTGTACGCGATGGCCAGCCCCGCCCTCGACCACGCCGACGAGCGGATCGACGTGGTCGGCGTGCCCGGGGTGACCGCCGCCCTCGCCGCGTCCGCGCTGCTCGGTGCGCCGCTCGGCCACGACCACGCCTACCTGAGCCTGTCCGACCTGCACACCCCGTGGGAGGTCATCGCGCGCCGGGTCGCCGCCGCCGCCGAGGGGGACTTCGTGGCGCTGCTCTACAACCCGCGCAGCCGGGCCCGGGACTGGCAGCTCGGCGCGGCCCTGCGGACCTTCGCCGCGCACCGCCCGCCGCACACCCCCGTCGGCGTGGTGCGCAACGCCAGCCGGCCCGGCGAGCGGGTGCACCTGGCCACCCTGGCCACCCTCGACCCGGCGCTGGTCGACATGTACAGCGTGGTCGTCGTCGGCAGCTCGCAGACCCGGATCGTGGCCGGCCGGATGGTCACGCCCCGCGGCTACCGGTGGCACCCGTGACCGCCGGCCCGCCGCCGGCCCCGCCCGCGCCCGTCGGCGCCGGGCGGACCGCGCCGGTGACCGTCGACGCCTGCCAGGGCTGCGGCGCCTGCCTGCTGACCTGCCCCGAGCACGCCCTGCGCCCGGTGCCCGGCGGCCTGACCGTCCGCGCCGACCGGTGCACCGGCTGCCTGGAATGCCTGGAGATCTGCCCCGTGGACGCCATCCGCGTCAACCCCGAGAACCGAGGAGAACGATGACCCAGACCACCTTCGCCCCGCCCACCGGCCGGTGGAGCCGAGCCGAGCGGGTACGCCTCGGCGGCATCGTCTGCGCCGTCGCCATGCTGCACGTCGTCGGCGTCAGCCTGTACCTGTACTGGAACCACCAGCCGGTGGCGGCCGGCGGGCTGGCCGGCGCCGGCACCCTGGCGTACCTGCTGGGGGTGCGGCACGCCTTCGACGCCGATCACATCGCCGCGATCGACGACACCACCCGGCTGATGCTGCTGCGCGGCCGGCGGCCGGTCGGCGTCGGCTTCTTCTTCGCCCTCGGGCACAGCGCCGTGGTGCTGCTGCTCGCCCTGGTGATCGGCCTCGCCTCGGCGCACTTCACCGGCACCGGGCTGACCCGGATCCGCGAGGTCGGCGCGACGATCGCCGTGGTCGCCGCCACGCTGTTCCTGGCGCTCGTCGCCGTGCTCAACGCCGTGGTGCTGACCGGGCTGGTCCGGCTCTGGCGGCGGCTGCGCGGCGGGGCGCTGGACGAGTCCGAGCTGGACCTGCTGCTGCTCAACCGGGGGCTGCTGCACCGGGTGCTCGGCGCCCGCGCCCGGACGCTGGTCCGCTCCTCGTGGCACATGGCCCCGGTCGGATTCCTCTTCGGCCTCGGCCTGGAAACGGCCAGCGAGGTGACCCTGCTGGCGCTCTCCGCCAGCACCGCGGCGGCCGGTGGCCTGCCGGTGCTGGCCCTGCTCACCCTGCCGCTCCTCTTCGCCGCCGGAATGTCCGCCATGGACACCGCGGACAGCCTGCTGATGAGCCGCGCCTACTCGTGGGCGTACCGGCAGCCGGCCCGGCGGCTCTGGTACAACCTGGCCACCACCGGGATGACCGTGCTGGTCGGCGGCCTGGTCGCCAGCGTCTACCTGGCCGCGCTGCTCACCGACCGCTTCGGCGTCACCGCGCTCGCCGGGTACGCCTCGATCGCCGACCACTTCGAGCAGCTCGGCTACGCGGTGGTGGCGCTGTTCGCGCTGGCCTGGGGCGGCGCGATCGTGGTGTGGCGGCTGCGCGGCTTCGACCGCCGGTACGGGCAGGCGGGCTCGTGAGCGCGAGGAGCGAGCCGGGTTTGCGAGCCCCGCAGTCGCGAACTGAGGTGGCACCGACTCGCGTCGTGCACCCCATCGAGCAGGAGTCCTACCGCATCCTGCGGTCCCGGGTCGACCTGACCCACTTGCCGCCGCTGACCCGGGCGGTCACCGAGCGGGTGGTGCACGCCAGCGCCGACCTCGACTACGTCACGGGCCTGGTCTGCGACGAGGCCGCCCTCGCGGCCGGGCTGGCCGCGCTGCGGGCCGGCGCGCCGGTCGTCACCGACGTCTGGATGGTCGCCGCCGGCATCACCGGCCGGGACGTCGTCTGCCCGCTCGCCGAGCCGGCCGTCGCCGTACTGGCCCGGCAGACCGGCCTGACCCGCTCGGCCGCGGCGGTGCGGATCGCGCACCACCGGGTCGGGCCCGGCGCGGTCTGGGTGGTCGGCTGCGCGCCGACCGCGCTGGTCGAGTTGATCGCCCTCGACGCGGCGCCCGCGCTGGTCGTCGGGCTGCCGGTGGGCTTCGTCGGCGCCACCGAGTCGAAGGAGGCGCTGCGGGCCAGCGGCCTGCCCGCGGTGTCCAACGTGGGCGAGAAGGGCGGCTCCGCGGTCGCCGCCGCCGCCCTCAACGCCCTGTTGTACCTGAAGGAGACGCCGTGACCCCGGACCGCACCCCGCTGCTGATCGTCGGGCACGGCACCCGCAGTGCCCCCGGCGTGGCCCAGTTCGCCGCCCTGGTCGACCGGATCCGCCGCCGGGGCGTCGTCGACGACGTCGAGGGCGGCTTCATCGAGCTGTCCCGGCCGCCGCTGACCGACGCGGTCGGCGCGCTGGTCGGGCGGGGACACCGGAACCTGGTGGCGCTGCCGCTGGTGCTCGCCGCCGCCGGCCACGGCAAGGGCGACATTCCCGCCGCGCTGGCCCGGGAGAAGCAGCGCCACCCCGGCCTGTGGTACGCCTACGGCCGGCCGCTCGGGCCGCACCCGCTGCTGCACGAGATCCTCGCCGCGCGGATCGACGCCGTGCTCGACGGCGACGACCGGGCCGGCACCGGGATCGCGCTGATCGGGCGCGGGTCCACCGATCCGGACGCCAACGCCGAGGTCGCCAAGGTGGCCCGGCTGCTCTGGGAGGGGCGCGGCTACGCCGGCGTCGAGCCCGGGTTCATCTCGCTCGCCGAGCCGTCCGTGCCGGCCGTGCTGGAGCGGCTGCGCCGGCTCGGCGCCCGGCGGATCGTGGTCGCCCCGTACTTCCTCTTCGCCGGGGTGCTGCCGGACCGGATCGTCGCGCAGTCCGACGCGTACGCCGCCGACCATCCGGAGCTGGACGTGCGGGTGGCCGACCTGATCGGCGACTGCGACGCGCTGGCCGACCTGGTGCAAGAGCGGCACGCCGAGGCGCTGCGCGGGGACATCCGGATGAACTGCGACACCTGCGCGTACCGGGTGGCGCTGCCCGGGTTCGCCGACAAGGTGGGCCGGCCGCAGACCCCGCACCACCACCCCGACGACCCGGCCGGCGGCCACGGTCACCACCACCATGACCACCACCACCACTACCCGGGGCTGCGCCCGGGCCAGGTCGCCATCGTCGGCGGCGGGCCCGGCCCCGACGACCTGATCACCGTACGGGGGAGGGCGCTGCTGGACGCCGCGGACGTGGTGGTGACCGACCGGCTCGCCCCGACCGGCCTGCTGTCCGGGCTGCGCCCCGAGGTGCTGGTGGTGGACGCGGCGAAGGTGCCGCGCGGGCCGTCGGTGGGGCAGGACACCATCAACGACACCCTCGTCGCGCACGCCCGCGCCGGCAGACGGGTGGTCCGGCTCAAGGGCGGCGACCCGTACGTCTTCGGCCGTGGCCACGAGGAGGTCCAGGCCTGCGCGGCGGCCGGGGTGGAGACCGTGCTGGTGCCGGGGGTGAGCAGCGCGCTCGCCGCTCCGGCGCTGGCCGGCGTGCCGGTCACCCACCGGGGGGTGGCGCACGACGTCACCGTGGTCTCCGGCCACCTGCCGCCCGGTCACCCGGACTCGTTGGTGGACTGGCCGGCGCTGGCCCGGGCCAGGGGGACGGTGGTGCTGCTGATGGCCGTGGACACCGTCGCGAAGATCGCGGCCGTGCTGATCGAGCACGGCCGGGACCCAGGGGCACCGGTGCTGGCGGTGCAGGACGCCGGCCTCCCGGGCCAGCGGGCGCTGCCGAGCCGGCTCGACGAGGTCGGTGCGCTGACCGTCCGGGAGGGGGTCCGGCCACCGGCGGTCTTCGTGCTCGGCCCGGTGGTGGCGCTGCGCGCCCCGGCCCGGCAGCCGGCGGCCCGCGGTCAGCAGCCGCCCCGCTAGTGGTGGCCGGCCGACGACCCGGGGGCGGGTCCCGAGTAGCCGACGTCGGTGGCCGGCGGGCCGGGCGCGTGGCGCGTGGCCGGCCGGCCGGGCGCGTGGCGGCGGGTCAGCCGGTCAGCGCGTGGGCGAGGGCGTAGCCGAGCGAGGCGGCGCCCAGCCCGGCGACCACGCTGGCCAGGGCGTTGGCCACGGCGTGGAAGCGGGCGCCCTCCCGGGTCAGCCGCAGCGTCTCGTAGCTGAGCGTGGACCAGGTGGTCAGCGCGCCGCAGAACCCGGTGCCGACCAGCGCGGTCACCGCCGGCGCGGCCGGCACCGCAGCCACCGCGCCGAGCAGCAGCGACCCGGCCACGTTGACGGTCAGGGTCCCCCACGGGAACGGCGAGTCGTGCCGGGCCTGCACGGCCCGGTCGGTCAGGTAGCGCAGCGGCGCGCCGAGCGCCGCCCCGAGCGCGATCAGCAGGACGGTCACCGCGCCTCCCGCCGCGCCAGCAGGCGGGCGGCCGCCGCGTCCCCGACCTGGACGGCCAGCAGCGCGCCGACCAGCGTCGCCGCGAGGTACGCCAGCGCGATGCCGGCCGCGCCGGCGGTCACCGCCTGCTGCGCGTCGACGGCGTACGCGGAGAAGGTGGTGAAGCCGCCGAGCACCCCGACGCCGAGGAACGGCCGGACCAGCGGGTGGGCCGGTCGGGCCCCGAGCACCGCCATCAGCGCGCCGATCAGCAGGCAGCCGGCCAGGTTGATGCCGAAGGTGGCCCACGGGAAGCCGGTCGGCGGGTGCGGGAACGCGGCCTGGATGCCGGCCCGGGCCAGCGCCCCGAGCACGCCGCCGGCGGCGATGGCCCCGAGCACCGTCGCGGGGTGGGCGGTCAGCTCCGCCCGGTCGGCGGGTACGTGCAGGTCGACGTCCGGGTCGACGCGGAACTCGGGCGCTGGTGTCACGGTGCCTCCCCACCAGGACGGGCATCACTGGCAGGGACCGTTGGCGAGCGTGTCGCGGTTCTCCCGACGTCACCCGGGACGGCGGGCCCCACCGCCGCTTCTCGCCCCGAGGATAACCCGCGCCGGGTCCGGGTCAGGCCGCGGCGTCGACCAGTTCGACGGGGGCCGCCGGGCGGGCCGGCGCGCGTCGGGCCAGCCGCTCGGCGACCAGCAGCACGACCAGCCCGAGCAGGGTGAGGGCGGCACCGGCCCAGATGGGCGCGGTGTAGCCCAGCCCCGCGCTGATGGTGACCCCGCCGATCCAGGCCCCCAGGGCGTTGCCGACGTTGAAGGCGGCGATGTTCGCGCCGGAGGCGAGGGTGGGCGCCTGGTGGGCGTACTTCATGATCCGCATCTGCAGCGGCGGCACGGTGGCGAAACCGAACGCGCCCATCAGCAGCAGGGCGGCCACGGTCAGCACCGGGCTGGTGGCGGCCAGCGCGAAGCCGACCAGGACCACGGTGAGCACCGCCAGCACGGTGACCAGGGTGCGGGACAGCGACACGTCGGCCGCCCGCCCGCCGGCCAGGTTGCCCGCGAAGAGCCCCACCCCGAACAGCACCAGCAGCCACGGCACCGTCGCGGTGGCGAAGCCGCTCACCTCGGTCAGGGTGTACGCGATGTAGGTGAAGGCGCCGAACATGCCGCCGAAGCCGAGGATGGTGATCACCAGCGAGAACCACACCTGCCGGCGGGTGAAGGCGCGCAGCTCGCCGCGGAGCCCGCCGGCGGGCGCGGCGTCGGTGGCCGGTCCGCGACCGGGCACCAGCAGGGCCAGCCCGATCAGCGCCACCACACCGACGCCGGTGATCGCCCAGAAGGTGGCCCGCCAGCCGAGGTGCTGGCCGAGGAACGTGCCGAACGGCACGCCGAGCACATTCGCGGTGGTCAGGCCGGCGAACATCAGCGCGATCGCCCCGGCCCGCCGCGCCGGTGCGACCAGGCCGGCGGCCACCACCGCGCCGATGCCGAAGAACGCGCCGTGGCAGAGGGCGGCGACGATCCGGCCGGCCAGCATCGTGGCGTAGTCGCCGGCCAGGGCGGAGACCAGGTTGCCGGCGATGAAGAGCACCATCAGGCCGAGCAGGACGTTCTTGCGGCGCAGCCGGGTGACCGCGGCGGTGAGGGCCACCCCGCCGACGGCCACGCTGAGCGCGTAGCCGGAGATCAACCAGCCGGCGACCGACTCGGTGACCGCGAAGTCCGCCGCGACCTGGGGGAGCAGCCCCATGATCACGAACTCGGTCAGCCCGATGCCGAACGCCCCGATCGCGAGGGCGATCAGGCCGCCGGGCAGGGCGGAGGTGCGCTGAGACATGACGTCCCCATCCGTGTGTCGGAATTCGTGCCCAAGAAGACAAGCAGCGCGTGCAACTACCCGCGCTGGCAACGAAATCGTTGCACGCGCCTGCTATCGGCGCAAGCGTGCTAGCCTGAGAGGCGTCCACGTCACACCGGAGGGGGCGTCATGGGGATCGGCGACGACGCGGTCGAGATCCGCGCCCAGGGCTGGCGTACCCTCGCCGCCCTGCACGGCCTGATCGAGACGGCGCTGGAGCGCGCCCTCCAGGCCGAGCACGACCTCTCCGTCGTGGAGTACACGGTGCTGGACGCCCTGTCCCGGCAGGACGGCTGGCACATGCGGATGCGGCAGCTGGCCCGGGCCGCGGCGCTCTCCGGCAGCGCCACCACCCGCCTCGTCACCCGACTCGAGGACCGCGGCCTGCTGACCCGGATCCTCTGCGAGGACGACCGGCGCGGCATCTACACCGAACTGACCCCGGCCGGCTCCGAGCTGCTCGCCCGGGCCCGGCCCACCCACGACCGGGTGCTGGCGGACGCCCTGGCCGAGGGGGAGCGGACCCCCGAGCTGGCGCCGCTGGTGGACGCGCTGCACCGGCTGCCCGCCGCCCGCTGACCCGCGTCGCTCCCGGTGCGCGCCACCTGACCTGGCACCACGAGCCGGTACGGGCGTACGGTACGCAAAATCGCCCGGCGCCCGAGCGGCGTCGGGACACCGTCGCGCAGGAGGCAACCGTGCAGGACCGCACCCCTCGTCCAGAGGAGCTGGAGCCCGTGGAACGGGCCGGCGTCGACGAGCTGCGGGCGCTGCAACTGGACCGGCTGCGCCGGTCGTTGCGGCACGCGTACGACCACGTGCCGCACTACCGCCGGGCCTTCGAGGCGGCGGGCGTCCACCCCGACGACTGCCGGGAGCTGGCCGACCTGGCCCGCTTCCCGTTCACCGGCAAGGCCGACCTGCGGGAGAACTACCCGTTCGGCATGTTCGCCGTGCCCCGGGAGCGGATCGCCCGGCTGCACGCCTCGTCCGGCACCACCGGCCGGCCCACCGTCGTCGGGTACACGAAGGAGGACCTCGCCACCTGGGCCCGGCTGATGGCCCGGTCCATCCGGGCCGCCGGCGGCCGGCCCGGCGACCGGGTGCACGTGGCGTACGGCTACGGCCTGTTCACCGGCGGGCTCGGCGCCCACTACGGCGCCGAGGAGTTGGGCTGCACAGTCATCCCGGTCTCCGGCGGCATGACCGAGCGGCAGGTCATGCTGATCCGCGACTTCGAGCCGGACGTCATCATGGTCACCCCCAGCTACATGCTGGCCATCGTGGACGAGATGGAACGGCAGGGCGTCGACCCGAAGTCCACCTCGCTGCGGGTCGGCGTCTTCGGCGCCGAGCCGTGGACCGAGGACATGCGCCGCGAGATGGAGCAGCGGCTCGACATGCACGCGGTGGACATCTACGGGCTCTCCGAGGTGATGGGTCCCGGGGTGGCGGTCGAGTGCGTGGAGACCAAGGACGGCCTGCACCTGTGGGAGGACCACTTCTACCCGGAGATCATCGACCCGGTCACCGGCGCGGTGCTGCCCGACGGCGAGCAGGGCGAGCTGGTGCTCACCTCGCTGACCAGGGAGGCCATGCCGGTGGTCCGCTACCGCACCCGGGACCTCACCCGGCTGCTGCCCGGCACGGCCCGCACGATGCGCCGGATCGAGAAGATCACCGGGCGGACCGACGACATGATGATCGTGCGCGGGGTGAACGTCTTCCCCACCCAGATCGAGGAGCTGATCCTGCGTACCCCGGCGCTGTCGCCGCACTTCCAGTGCGTGCTCGACCGGCAGGGCCGGATGGACACGCTCACCGTCAAGGTGGAGCGCCGGACCGGGGTGGCCGCCGACGAGGCCGCCCGGGCCGGGGCGGCGCTGGTGGAGCAGGTCAAGAACACCATCGGGGTCAGCGTCGCGGTGCAGGTGATCGAGCCGGACGGGGTGGAACGGTCGATGGGCAAGATGCGCCGGATCGTGGACCAGCGGCGGGGGCGCTGACGTGGGGGAGCGGGGCGACCGTACGGCGGCCCACGAGATGTTCGACGCCGACGTGGCCTCCAAGGGGCTCGGCATCGAGCTGGTCTCCGCCGCCGACGGCGCGGCCGTGGCCCGGATGCGGGTCACCGCGGCGATGCTCAACGGCCACGCCATCGGCCACGGCGGCTTCGTCTTCCTGCTCGCCGACACCGCGTTCGCGCTGGCCTGCAACAGCCACGGGCCGGTGACCGTCGCCGCCGGCGGCGAGATCAGCTTCCTCCGCCCGGTCCGCGAGGGCGACCTGCTGGAGGCCCGGGCCACCGAACGCACCCGGTACGGCCGCAGCGGCATCTACGACGTGACGGTCTGGCGGGACGACGAGGTGGTCGCCGAGTTCCGCGGCCGCAGCCGGACCCTGGCGTCCCGCGCCGAGCCGGGCTGAGCGGCCGGCGGATCGTCGCCCGCCACCCGGCCCGGCGGCGCCGCGCCGTCGGAGAGCTGCGGCACGATGGCCGGATGGGACAGATCCTGCTCTTGCATTCCGTGTACGGGCTGCGCCCCGCGGTGCTCGCCGCCGCCGACCGGTTGCGTGCCGCCGGGCACCAGGTGGTCACCCCCGACCTGTACGGACTACCGGCCGCGAGCACCGTCGAGGACGGCTTCGCCCTGCTCGACAAGGTCGGCCGGGACACCGTGCTCGACCGGGCCCGCGCCGCAGCGGCGGACCTGCCGGCGGAGACGGTGCTGGCCGGCTTCTCGATGGGCGCCGGGGTGGCCGGGGCGCTGCTCGCCGAGCGGCCCGCCGCGGCGGCCCTGCTCCTGCTGCACGGCACCGCGGGCGCGCCGGCGGCGGTGCGTCCGGGGCTGCCGGTGCAGCTGCACCTCGCCGACCCGGACGAGTACGACCCGCAGGACGAGGTGGACGAGTGGCAGCGGGCGATGACCGCCGCCGGGGCGGACCTGTCGGTGTACCGCTACCCGGGGCCCGGGCACCTCTACACCGACCCGGACGTGCCCGACCACGACCCGGTGGCCGCCGAGCGCACCTGGGCACGCGCGCTGGCGTTCCTCGCCGGCCGCTGACCCGCTCCCGGACGCCTCCGCCGCTGGCTCAGGCGGCGGCGCGGAGGATCGGTCCGGCCGCGGCGGGCCCGGTTCGACGGCGCCGGACCGTGGCGTCGGACAGCCTGACCGGGGACCCGACCGGTACGGACGGCGCCGCGTTCCCGACCGGGGCGACCGGCCGTCGCCGACGGCTCGACGGTGCCGGCCGCGGTGATCCGACGAGCGGGACGACCGTGCCCGGCCGTCCCGTGGTGGACCCCGCCGCCGGTGGCCCGACGGTCGCCAGGCCGGGCGGGGTCCCGCCGCCCGCCGCCCGGACCGGGGTGGACGAGGCCGGTCGGAGTCGGTGGACCGGCACGGGCGGGATGATCTCGGCATGCCCCCCGGCCGCGCCGATCCCCGCCCGTGCCGGTCCGGTCCGGTCCGGCGTGACCGCGCCGGAGTCGGTGGTCCGCTCGCGCCGCGCGGGCCGGGAGCGGGTGCCGGCGAGCGGTGTCCGTCGGGGCATGACCTCGACCGGGTGCCGCGGCTGACGGCCCCGCGCCGGCTGTGCGGGCTCGGCGAACCCGAGCCGCGCCCCGGCCCGCCGGGCGAACTCCGCCCGGACCGCGCGGGTGAGCCGGTGCCGCGCCACCTGCGCCACCGCCGGCTCGGCCACCGCGTACCCGTCGCGGGCCGGCCGCCGCAGCAGACCGCGCGCGACCAGGCCACGCAGCACCGGCCCGGCCCGGCCCGGCGCCCAGCCGAGCAGCCGCTCGACGGCGCCGGCCGCGAAGCGGGCGCCGAGCGCGGCGCCGGCCATCAGCACCGCCCGGTGGTCGCCGTCCAGCCGGTCCAGCCGGGGGTCGACGATCCGGCGGACCGGGTCGGGCACCGGCCCGGCCGGCGCGCCGCCGTCCTCGTCGAGCGCCCGCACGTACGCCGCGGCGACGGCCGGGTTCCCGCCGACCAGCGGCAGCAGGTCCCGGGCCAGCGCGGCGGGCCGGCCGGCCCCGCCGAGCAGGTGTCGCAGCAGCCGTCCGGTGTCGACGGTGCCGAGCGGGGGCAGCGGCACCCGGCGACGCCGGTCGCCCGCGCCGGGCACCAGGTCGGCCCAGCCGGAACCGTGGGTGGCGACCACCGCCAGCCGCAGCCGCCGCTCGGTCGCCGCGGCGAAGAGCCGGTGCAGGAAGCGGTTCATCGCCGGCGCCGCCCGGTCCAGGTCGTCCACCGCGACCACCACCGGCCGCCCGGCGGCCAGCTCCAGCAGGACCAGCCGCCAGGCGTCGGCGCCCCGGTCCGCCGCACCGCTGTCCTCCGGCGCGGCGACCAGCTCCGCCAGCGCGTACGCCGCGGGACCCCGGGCGGCCGGCGGGAGCAGCCCGTCGAGCGCCGCGGCCAACCGCCGGCGTACGGTCGCGGGCAGGTCGCCATCGCGCACCCCGGCGAACCCGCGGACCATGTCGGCCAGCGGCGCCAGACCCCCCTGGGCGTACGGCGGGCAGTGCGCGACGCACCAGCGCACCGGCGTTCCGTCCACCGTCGACACCGCCCGGGCCAGCTCGTGCAGCAGGCGGCTGCGCCCGCTGCCGGCCGGGCCGGCCAGCGAGATCCAGCGGGGCCGGCGGTCCCGGACCGCCCGGGTGATCTCGTCGCCCGCGGTGGCCAACTCCCGGCGCCGGCCGACCAGTGGGCCGTGGTGCGGGGCGGGACGGGTTCGGCTCGTCCCGGTCACCCGCCAGACGTCCAGCGGCAGCGCCTTGCCGGCGACCGTCATGGACGCCAGCGGCCGCTGCTCCAGCAGCCCGGCGGTGGCCCGCCGGGTGGCGGCGCAGACCACGACGGCCCCCGGCGGGGCGTACTCCTGCAGGCGGGCCGCGGTGGTGATCACCGCGCCGCTGGCCGTGCCGTGCCCGCCGTCGCGGGTGGCGGCGAGGTCCACCAGCACCTCGCCGGTGGCCACCCCGACCCGGACCCGCAGCCGGACGCCGGCCGGCGTCCGCCGGTCGACGGCCTGTTGGATCTCCAGCCCGGCCCGCACCGCCCGGTACGCGTCGAAGCCGTCGGAGGCGTGCGCGCCGAAGAGCGCCATCACCGCGTCGCCGATGTACTTCTCCACCACGCCGTTCCACCGGCGCAGCACCCCGGCCACGGTGTCGAAGTACACCCGTTGCAGGGCCCGCACGTCCTCCGGGTCGAGCCGTTCGGTCAGGCCGGTCGAGCCGACGATGTCGGCGAAGAGCACGCTGACCGTGCGCCTCTCCTCCGGCACCGGCCAGCGGGCCGAGCTGACGTGATCCCGACTTCCCACCGTCGTCGACATTGGCATCGCCTCCACCCTTCCCCCGCTCCGGTGCCTGATGACCTCCGGAGAGTTCCACCACCGGGTTCTCGGGGGATCGGCAGAACGACGTATGTCGGCCACCCGCAACCTTTAGTCGCAATGTCGACGCGAGGAGTACCACAACGGCACTGAGCCCGTAGAACGGTCCGGGAGTCTGTGATTAGGCT
Source organism: Micromonospora sp. GCM10011541 (assembly GCF_042650725.1). Lineage (NCBI taxonomy): Bacteria > Bacillati > Actinomycetota > Actinomycetes > Micromonosporales > Micromonosporaceae > Micromonospora > Micromonospora sp. GCM10011541. The sequence continues at coordinate 34,329 of NZ_JBHSBP010000009.1, read as the reverse complement.
GCGAGCCATGGCCAGCGATGTGGACACGGCACCGCTCGTCGGCCGTGCCGACCAGCTCGCGGCGCTGCGGTCGGCGCTGCTCGACGACGTCGCCCAGGGGCACACCGCGGCGGTCTTCCTCACCGGCGAGAGCGGGGTCGGCAAGACCCGCCTGCTCACCGAGGTCAGCGCCCGGCTGCGGGACGCGGGCGCGCTGGTGCTGACCGGCACCTGCCTGGACATCGGCGACGCCTCCCCGCTGCACCCGCTGCGGCAGGCCCTGCGCCGGTTCGACGCCGAGCTGACCGCCGCCCAGGCCCGCACCTCCTCGGCGGTGCGCGGCCTGCTGCAGATGTTCGACGACGAGACCCCGGGGCCGGACGGCGCCGGCGCGCTGCTGGAGCGGGTCTCCCGCGGCCTGCACCTGGTCGCCGGCGGTCGCCCGCTGGTGATCGTGCTGGACGACCTGCAGTGGGTCGACCGGAGCACCCGCCAGCTGCTGCTCTACCTGCTCGCCGGCCTCGGTGACCTGCAACTGTCGGTACTCGCCGCGATCCGGGCGGAGGCGCTGCAGGGCGCCCACCCGCTGCGCCGTGTCCTCACCGAGCTGCGCCGGCTGCGGTCGGTCCGGGTGGTCGACCTGGCGCCGCTGGACCGGGCGGACACCGACCGGCTGGCCGCGGCCGTCGTCGGCCGGCCGCTGACCCCCGACGCGGCCGAGCTGGTCTGGCAGCGCAGCGGCGGCAACCCCTTCGTGGCCGAGGAACTCGCCCGGGCCCTGCGCGACGGCCGCGACGGGCTCTCCGACACCCTCCGGGAGATCTTCCTGGCCCGGGTCGACGCCCTGCCGCAGCACGCCCACGCGGTGGTCCACGCGGTGGCCGCCGGGGTCGAGCCGGTCGAGCACTGGCTGCTGGCTCAGGTCGTCCGGCTGCCGGAGGAGGAGCTCATCGAGGCGGTCCGGGCCGCCGTGGCGCACCGGCTGCTGGTCGGCGCCGACGAGGGCTACCGGCTGCGGCACCGGCTGGTCGCCGAGGTGCTGGCGCACGAGCTGCTGCCCGCCGAGCGGTCCGCCCTGCACCGGCGGTACGCCGAGGCGCTGACCTCGGCCACGGCGGAGCTGCACCAGGCCCGGCTGGCGCACCACTGGCGGCTGGCCGGCGAGCCGGGCCGCGCGCTGCCGGCCGCGATGGCCGCCGCCCGGGAGGCGGAACGCCTGCACGGTTACGCCGAGGCGCACCGGCACTGGTCGGCCGCGCTGCACCTGGCCGACGCGCCGGCCGTCGTACCGCCGGACCCGGACCGGGCCACCCCGGTCCAGGTCGACCGCGCCGAGCTGCTGGAACACGCCGCCGAGGCGGCGCACCACTGCGGCGAGCACGCCCGGGCGCTGGCCCTGCTGGAGGAGCTGGCCGGGGATCCCGACGGTCCGCCGGCCTGCGCCCTGCACATCCGGCGGGCCCGGTACCTGGCCGCCGCCGGCCGGTCCGCGCCCGCCGAGGCGGAGTACCGCCGGGCGCTGGCGGCGGCCGACTGCACCGCGCGGGAGCGGGCCACCGCCGCCGCCCACCTGGCCGAGCTGCTGCTGCACCTCGGCCGGTACGCCGAGGCCGGCGAGCAGGCCAGGGAGGCGTTGCAGCTCGCCGCCGCGGTCGAGGGCTCCGCCTCGGAGGTGGTGCTGGCCAGCGCCGCGCTCGGTTTCAGCGACGCCTTCCTGGAGGATCCCGACGCTGGGCTGGCGGTGATGCGGGAGGCGGTGGAGATCGCCGAGCGGTCTGGCCGGCCGGAGGACGTGGCCTGCGCGTACCTGCATCTGGCGGAGCTGCTGACCGGTCCGCTGAACATCCTCGAGGAGGGCGTGGTGGTGGCCCGCCGGGGCGCGGAGCGGGTCGCCGAGCTGGGGCTGGGCCGCACCTGGGAGACTCGGCTGCTGGCCATCGCCACCAACGGCCTGTTCCGGGTGGGGCAGTGGTCGGAGGCGGAGAAGGTGGTCGCGGCGGCGCTGCGGCACCGCCCGTCCGGCGCGGACGCGGTCGAGCTGCTGCTGGCCCGCTGCCGGCTCTCCGTCGGGTACGGCGACATCGAGGCCTCCGACCGGGATCTGGAGGCGGTGGCCACCGTGCTGGCCGGCGGCGGCGCCCGGCACGTGCTGCCGATGCTGATCCTGCGCGCCGGGCTGTCGATGTGGGAGGGGCGGCACGACCTGGCCCGGCAGGCCGTCCAGCGTGGCCTGACCGAGAGCCGCTCCGACGACGTCATCGTGCTGGCCACGCTGGCCTGGCACGGCCTGCGGGCGGAGGCGGAGGCGCACGCCAGCCGCACCATCGCGGTGGACGAGACGGCGGTCCGCCGGCTGCGCGAGGTGGTCGACCGGGTGGCCCGCAAGAGCGAGCACGCCGGCCGTCCGGTGCGCTACATCGTCGACGGCTTCCTCGCGCTCTGCGCGGCCGAGCTGAGCCGGCTCGACGGCCGGGGCGACCCGGAGCTGTGGGGCCGGTCGGCGGCCGAGTGGGACCGCCGGAACCATCCGTACCCGGCGGCCTACTCGCGGCTGCGGCAGGCCGAGGCGCTGCTGGCCCGGCGTAGCCGGGTGGCGACCGCCGGCAAGCTGCTGCGCCAGGCGTACCAGATGGCGCAGGGCCTCGGCGCGGTGCCGTTGAGCTCGGAGATCCGTACCCTGGCCGGCCGGGCGCGGGTGACGCTGGAGGAGCGGCCGGCGCCCGCCGGCGGACCGCCGGCGCCGGCTCCCCGCCGGCCCGCCGCGGCGCCGCCCGCCGAGCCGGCGGTGGACGAGCTGGCCGTGCTGACCGCCCGGGAACGGGAGGTGCTGGCCGCGGTCGCCGAGGGGCTGACCAACAAGGAGATCGGCCAGCGGCTGTTCATCAGCGAGCGGACCATCGGGGTGCACGTCTCGCACATCTTCGACAAGCTCCAGGTGCGGACCCGGGTGCAGGCGAGCGCGATCTTCCTGCGCAACCGCGTCGAACAGTCGTAGGGCCGGTCACCCGACATACGTCGTTCTACTGATCCCGGGCACAGGCGCGGCTGGAAGGCTGTCCACGTCACCGGTACGGGGGTGGCCGGCCACAGTGGAGGAGAGATGACCGAACCGGTCTGGGGTCCAGTGCACCAGGACATCGTCGGGCTGCTCGCCGACCACCCGGCCGACGTGCCGGCGGTCGTCGACCACCTGACCAAGCTGCAGGACCTGCTGGTCCGGCTGCCGCCGCTGGAGGCGAGCTGTCCCCTGGCGGACTTCAACAAGCTCTACCTGACCATCACCAGCACCGTGCTGGACGGCCTCTACGACGACCGCTTCGCCGATCCGGCCTTCCTGGCCCGGCTGGACGTCGAGTTCGCCACCCGCTACTTCGACGCGCTGCGGTTCTGGACGGAGTCCAGCCCGAGCACGCCGAAGGCCTGGTCCTGCCTGTTCCAGCGGATGCGCGGCCCGGACGCCCGGCCGCTGCCGTCGGCCGCCGCCGGGGTGAACGCGCACATCAACTTCGACCTGCCGTTCGCGGTGGTGACCACCCTGGAGAGCCTGGAGTCCGAGCCGGTCGACGACAGCGACCAGCACCGCGACTACCTGGAGATCAACAAGATCTTCGCGGAGCGGATCCCCGAGCTGCGCCGGGGCTACCTGGACCACTGGCAGCTCATGATCGACATGGTGAACGGCGACATCGACGACTGGTACCAGGGCGAACTGGTGGAGTACACCCGGAACGTGGCCTGGCGTAACGCGCAGAAGATCTGGCGCTGCCGGCACGATCCGGAGGCCCGCGAGTGTGAGCGGACGCGGTTGGACGACAACGCCGCGCTGCTCGGTCGGCTGCTGCTCTCGCCCCTCGGGGCGTTTCTGCAGTAGCCGCGACGGGGGGTCCCCGCGTTCCGTCGCCCGACGGAACGCGGGGACGTCGTCGTGGTGTGGGAGCTGGCGTACGCGGCGCAGAGCATGGCCGGCATGCGACCGGACCGGCCGGTGCGGGAGTCGGCGCAGCGGCTGCGGGTCTTCGTGGACGGCTACGGGCTGACCGGGGCGGGCCGTCCGGCGCTGGCCGGGCTGCTGGGCCGGCGCGCCCGCGCGATGTACGACCTGCTCCGCCGGGGCGCCCGGGACGGCGTGCAGCCCTGGGCCCGGATCCACGCCGAGGACGGCGTGTACTGGCGGGACACCGCCGCGTACCTGGACGCGCACGTCCCGGTCTGGACCGCGGCGCTGGAGTGACCGGTCAGGACCCCCGGGTCCGGCTCCGGTACGCCGCCGCGGCGGCCCGGTTGTTGCACAGCTCGCAGCAGAAGCGTTGCCGTCCGGCCCGGGTCCGGTCGAGGTAGGGGGCCCGGCAGGGATCGGCCGCGCACACCCCGAACCGGTCGGCGCCACCGGTCACCGCGGCCCGGGCCAGCGCCCCGGTGACCAGGGCGGCGAAGGGTCCGACCGGGCCGGCGTGCGGCAGCGGCGCCAGCCGCAGGGTGCCGTCGGGCGCCGCCTCGACCGCGGTGCCGTCGCTGACCTCGGCCAGCACCTCGTTGAGGGTGGCGATCCGGGCGGCCGGGTCGGGCGCGGCGAAGACCCGGTAGAGCCGCTCGCGCAGCTCCCGCAGCCGGGGCAGGTCGGCCTCGGTCAGCGCCCCGGTGACCTCGGCCAGGCCCAGCTCGCGGCCGGCGGCGTGAAGCCGGGCGACGGTGAGCTGGTCGACCGGTTCCTGGAGCACCCAGTAGCTGTGCAGCAGCGCGACGGCCAGCCGCAGCGCGGGCTCCAGGGGCGGCACGGCGCTCATCCGGGCCCGTCCCGCCGTCCGGTTGTCGACACGTCCCGCCGTCCTTCCGCCCTTGACCGATCGCCGTCCGTCATCCTAGCGTCATCAGTTATAAACCTGCTTTAGAAACTGATGGAGGTGGCTCGTGCGACGTCTGCCCGCACTGCTGTCCACGGCACTGCTCCTGGTGACCGGCGCGCTTGCCGGCGCGGGCGGGGCACGCGCCGAGGTTCCCGCCGGCGCCGCGCCGACCCGCCGGGACGCGGTCCTGGTCCGGGACATCGAGATCCCCGTGCCGGGGCAACCGGCCGTCCGGGCGTACCTGGTCCGGCCGGCGCACCCCGGCCGGCCGGACCGGCTCGCCGGCGTGCTGGCCCTGCACTGGTTCGAGCCGGGGCGGGCCGACCAGGACCGCACCGAGTTCCTGGCCGAGGCGACCGCCCTCGCGGGACGCGGGGTGGTCTCGGTGCTGCCCCAGCTGACCTTCCCGTGGGCCGCCGACCCGGTGGGCGACGCCCGGGACCGGGCCGCGGTGAGCGCGCAGCTCGACGCCGTCGGACAGGCCTGGCGCCGGCTGCTCGCCGAGCCCGGCGTGGACCCGCCCCGCACCGCGGTGGTCGGGCACGACTACGGCGCGATGTACGCCGCCGACCTCGCCGCCCGGGAGCCGGGCGTCCGGACCGCGGTGCTGCTCGCGCCGGACGCCACCTGGGCGAACTGGTTCGACCTCTACTGGCTGCGGCTGCCGGCCGGGGAGCGGGCCACCTACCGGGCGGTCTTCGCCGGGCTCGACCCAGTGGACGTGGTGGGGCGGCTCGGCGCCGGGGCGTACCTCCAGTTCGCGGCCGAGGACCGGTTCGTCGGCCCGACGACCCGGGTCGCCTTCGCCGCCGCCGCGCCCGACGCCCGGGTGTCGCTCTACCCCGGTGAGGAGCACGACCTGGGCGGTACGCGGGTCCGCGACGACCGGGTCGCCTGGCTCGCCGACCGCCTCGCGCTGGCCGGCTGAGCCGGAGTGCGGGACCGGCCGGCCCGGGGGGTGCCGGCCGGTCCGGGTTCGCGGGGGGAGTGGACCGGCCGGCCCGGGGGGTGCCGGCCGGTCCGCGATCGCGGGGGGAGCCGGGCGAGCCGGCCGGTGCGGGCGAGACGGGTGTCGGCCCGCCGGCACCGGGTACGCCCGGCGCATGACGACCAGCGAACCGGACCGGCCCGCGCCGGCCCACCCGACGACCGGCGGAACCCCCCGCCGGTACGGATTCCGCTTCGACCCGGCGTTCCGGCTGCCGCTCGCGCTGCTCGGGGTCCGGCCGGCGACGGCCGTTGTCGAGCTGGACGCCGACGCGCTGACGGTCCGGTTCGGCCCGTGGCGGCTGCGGACCGCCCGGAGCAACGTCACCGGGGCCGAGCGCGCCGGGCCGTACCGCTGGTGGCGGGTGGTCGGGCCGCACATCTCGCAGGTCGACCGTGGGGTGAGCTTCGGCACGAGCACCGCGGCGGGCGTCTGTGTCCGCTTCGCCACCCCGGTGCCGGCCCTGTTGCCCGGCAGCTGGCTGCGCCACCCCGGGCTCACGGTGACCGTCACCGAGCCGGACGAGCTGGTCCGCGCCCTGCGCGCCCCGGCCCCGGACTGACCGGGCAGGACGCCGCCCCGGCGGTAGGATCCCTCGCGCCCTGATGATCTCCCGGCTTGCCGGGTTCCGACGGGTGACGCCGTGGGTACCGCCTACGGTCGGGTCAGGGCCTGAAGGGGTGCAGATGTCGGACGGGCGGGACGGGGGGCAGCCCCGGCGTACGCGGGGGCGGCGCGACCAGGCGCGGTCGCACGGGCGCGCGCCGCGCGCGGGCCGCGAGCCGGAGCGCGGCGAGCGGGCCGGTCGTGGCCCGCGGGCCGTCCCGGAGTGCGTGGACACCCCCGTGCGGCCGGCCGAGCCGGCCAGCCGACTGAGCCGGTGGCTGTTCCAGCACCGGGTGCAGCCGGTCGGCCCGGAGACCCGGGAGCCGGAGGCGAAGGCGCACCCCTGGTGGCAGGTGATGTGCCTGACCGGCGTGGACTACTTCTCCACCCTCTCCTACCTGCCCGGCATCGCCGCGTTGGCCGCTGGCGCGCTCTCCCCGCTGGCCACCCTGCTGATCGTGGCGCTGACCCTGCTCGGGATGCTGCCGATGTACCGGCGGGTGGCCCGGGAAAGCCCGCACGGGCAGGGCTCGGTGGCCATGCTGGAACGGCTGCTGCCGTTCTGGCGCGGCAAGATCTTCGTGCTGGTGCTGCTCGGCTTCGTGGCCACCTCGTGGATCATCACGATCACCCTCTCCGCCGCCGACGCCACCGTGCACCTGCTGGAGAACCCGATCCTGCCGGCGTCCTTCCCGCACGGCGCCACGGCCGCGGTCGCGGTGACGGTGGCGCTGCTGCTGATCCTCGGCGGCGTGTTCCTGCTGGGCTTCAGCGAGGCGGTGCAGGTCGCCATCCCGCTGGTGGCGGTCTTCCTCGGGCTCAACGCGGTGATCGTGGTCGTCGGGCTGGCCGAGGTGGCCGCCGACCCGGCGGTGCTGAACGGCTGGACCCACGCCCTCACCGCCCGGGGCGCCGGCGTTGGCGACCTGCTCGGGCCGGCCGTGCTGGCCTTCCCGCTGCTGGTGCTGGGGCTCTCCGGCTTCGAGACCGGCGTCAGCATGATGCCGCTGATCAAGGGCGAGGGCGCCGACCCGCGGCAGCGGCTGGAGAACCGGATCCGCAACACCCGCAAGCTGCTCGCCACCGCAGCCCTGATCATGTCCGTCTATCTGATCGCGACCACCTTCGTCACCACCATGCTGATCCCGGCGGAGGAGTTCCAGCCCGGCGGGGCGGCCAACGGGCGGGCGCTGGCGTTCCTCGCCCACGAGCACCTGGGCGAGGCGTTCGGCACTGTCTACGACATCAGCAGCGTGCTGATCCTCTGGTTCGCCGGCGCCTCGGCGATGGCCGGCCTGATCAACATCGTGCCGCGGTACCTGCCCTCCTACGGCATGGCGCCGGAGTGGTCCCGCGCGGTCCGGCCCGTGGTCATCGTCTACACGCTGATCAGCATCGCCATCACCGTCGCCTTCCGGGCCGACGTCAACGCCCAGGCCGGCGCGTACGCGACCGGGATCCTGGCGATGATGGTCTCCGGCGCGATCGCGGTGACCATCTCCGCGTACCGGTCGCGGCACCCGTTCGCCGGGGCCGGCTTCCTGGTGCTGACCCTGGTGCTGCTCTACGCCCTGACCGAGAACGGGATCGAGAAGCCGGACGGCATCACCATCTCCGGCTTCTTCATCGCCGGCATCATCGCCGTCTCGCTGATCTCCCGGGTCACCCGGACCACCGAGCTGCGGGCCGAGCGGATCGAGTTCGACGAGGCGGCCCGACGGTTCATCGCCGACTCGCTGACCCACGACGGCCGGCTGCACCTGATCGCCAACAAGCGGCAGAGCGGCTCGGTGAAGGAGTACCGGGTCAAGGAACGGGCGCAGCGCGCGATGAACCCGGTGCCCGGGGCGGCCGATGTGCTCTTCCTCGAGATCGACGTGGTCGACCCGTCCGAGTTCAGCCACGTGCTGCGGGTGCACGGGGTGGAGGTCGACGGGTACCGGGTGCTGCGGGCCGGCAGCCCGGCCGTGCCGAACGCGATCGCGGCGATCCTGCTCGCGCTGCGCGACGGCACCGGCGTCCGCCCGCACGCCCACTTCGAGTGGTCCGAGGGGAACCCCCTCGCGCACCTGCTGCGCTATCTGATCCTGGGCCGCGGCGACACCCCTCCCGTGGTCCGGGAGATCATCCGCAAGTCCGAGCCCGACCCCACCCGCCGCCCCGGCATCCACGTCGGCGGCTGAGGTCCGGGCCGGGCCGCCGGCTCAACCGAGCGCGCGCAGCCGGGCGTTGAGGTCGCCGGCGAAGAACTCGAGGAAGCCGTCCGGGTCGGGGCCGGCGTTCTGCATGACGATGTGGTCGTAGCCCGCCTCGACGTAGGCGCGCGCCTTCGCGACGTGGACGTCCGGGTCCGGGCCGACCGAGAACTGCCGGCGGACGTGGTGGTCCTCCACCCAGGAGGTGGCCGCGTCGAAGTTGACCGGGTTGGGCAGCTCGCTCATCACCTTCCACCCGGTGATCGCCCACCGGCTGGTCTCCCGGGCCGCGCGGACCGCCTGCTCCTCGTCGGTCGCCCAGGCGATCGGCACCTCCGCGTAGCGCGGGCCCCGCCCGCCGGCCTGCCGGTAGTGGTCGGCGATCGACGACTTCGGCTCGGTGGCGAAGAGGCCGTCGCCCAGCTCGGCGGCCATGGCGGCCGAGGCCCGGCCGCTGGCCGCGACCGCGATCACCGGCACCGTCTCCGGCAGGTCGAAGACCCGGGCGTCCTCCAGCTGGAGGTGCCTGCCCTCGTACGACTGGTAGCCGCCCTGCCAGAGCAGCCGGATGATCTCCAGTGCCTCGCGGAGCCGTTCGTGCCGCCCGCGGACGCTCGGGAAGCCCTGCCCGACGACGTGCTCGTTGAGCCGCTCGCCGGCGCCCACCCCGAGGGTGAACCGGCCGTCCGAGACCAGCGCCATGGTGGCGGCGGCCTGGGCGATGATCGCCGGGTGGTAGCGCACCGTCGGGCAGGTGACGCCGGTGGCGAGCCGGAGCGTGCTGGTCTTGGCGGCGATCGCGCCGAGCACGCTCCAGGTGAACGGGGAGTGCCCCTGCACCTCGAGCCAGGGGTGGTAGTGGTCGCTCATCTCCACGAAGTCGAAGCCGGCCTGTTCCGCGCGGACCGCCTGCCGGATGAGCTCCTGTGGTCCGAAGGCCTCCGAGGCCAGTTTGTAGCCGATCTGCATCGCCGGGTCTCCCGTTCCGTCCGCGGTGGACCTCGGCCCTTCCCGGCAGGTCGGCCGGCAAACGCCAGCCGGGAACCCAGCCTCCTAGGACGCACTGCGGGTGGTGACGCGACCGGCCCGGCGCACGCAGCGGCCCGCGCCGCGGGGGGAGCGGGCGCGGGCCGGAGCAGTGAGGGATTACTTGGACGGCTCGGGGAGCGTGCAGTCCACCTTGGGGTTGGCGCCGATGTAGTTCAACGGGCCGGCCACGATGGTCACCAGGATGGTGCCCGCCTCCGCGCAGTTCTTGTCGTCGCTGCTGTAGTAGCCGCGCTGACCGGCCGCGATCGCGCCGATGATCAGCCAGATCACGACCAGGACGCCGACTATCGAGGTGCCGCGCATGGGTTGCCTCCAGGGGTGTGGTGGATTTCGAGGTGCCACCCCTGTACCCAATCCGCGCGTTCGGCTAACGGAGGCGGGGACCGGGCGGACGGCCGTTTACGACCATGCCCGGGAGCTTCGGCTCAGTGCGGCGGCTTCGGGGACTCCGGCGGCCGGCCCCGGCTGCGTCGATAGTCGGCGACGGCCACCCCGGCGAGCACCAGCATGGCCCCGGTCGCGGCGACCAGCGGCGGCAGGAAGAGCACGGCCGGGGCGATGGTGAGCAGCGCCAGCAGCCCGCCGGGGCGAGACAGCGAGACCCGGCTGAACACCTCGTACTCGAAGAAGGACCGGCCGACCAGGAACAGCGCCGGCCCGCCCAGGATGACCGCCGCCCACGCCGGCGGCGTACGCCCCGTCGGCTCGTGCAGCACCAGGTCGAAACCGGCCGCGGTGACCACCACCCCGGCCACGATCAGCAGGTGGGTGTAGGGGGCGGTGTTCAGGAACCGGCTCGGCTGCTTCGAACTGGAGATGGCGTGCGGCAGCAGCTCCCCGGACTTGTGCACGTAGATCCGCCACAGCAGCAGGGTGGTGATGAAGGCGACCGTGAAGGCGCCGATGTTCTGCGCCTCCGAGTGGTAGATGCTGAAGATCATGCCGGTGGTGAGGATGGCGTCGCCGAGCGCGATGATGAAGAACTGCTGGTAGCGCTCCGAAAGGTGTTCAGCCGTGACGTTGCGCTGGGCGTCCGGCACCACGCCGAGGCCGGGCACCGGGTACGCGAGCCGGAAGCCGACATAGTCGAGGGCGAGCGCCAGCGCCCACAGCGCCTCCCGGGCGTGGCCGTGGACGAACCCACCCGCGATCCACGGCACGGCGGAGACGGCGAACCAGATGAAGATCCGCGCCGCCCGCCGCTGGGTCTGCCGGTGGTGCCGGACCGTCGGCATCAGGAACAGGCCGCGACCGAGATGGATCGCGACGTACGTCGCGGCGAAGACCAGCCCTCGGCTGGCGAACGCCTCCGGGATGGTGGTGGTCATCAGCAGCGCCCCGAACATCACCGCGATGATCAGCAGCTTGATCTCGGTGCGCTCCGGGTCGTACATGTCGGTGACCAGGGTGGTGATCGCCCAGGTCCACCAGAGCGCCATCAGGATGAGCAGGGCCTGCAGGGCGCGTTCCCAGTTGAGATCGACGACCATGCCGCGCGAGACGAGCGCCAGCGCGACCACGTAGACCAGGTCGAAGAAGAGCTCCAGCAGCGTCACCCGGCGGGGTGACTCGGGGTCGCGCACCGGGGGCCGGCCTCGTCGCGAGGGCTGCTCGGGCGAGGCGAAGGGCACGAGTTGCTCCTGCGGTGCGGGATCGGCGCGACGGGCCGGTGGTCCTCACCGACGCTAGTGCTTTCACCACAAACGTTGGCCGGGTTGGTCGGGGTTGGGAAATGTCGCAGGGCTGGTGTTGGCGATGTGTGGGCGTGTGTGTTGGAGGTCGACGCGTGCCGGCGCCGGCGGCGGGACGCGCCGCTGGTGGGCTATCAGCAGTTGTGTCGGGAGCTGTCCGGGTCGGGGCCGGGCACCTTCGGAGAACTGGACACCACCGGTGCCCCCGGGCCGGTGGCGACGACGGATCGCCACCACCGGCCGGGGTACGGACCTCAGGCGTCCTCGCCGGCCCCCGCCGGGAGCACCCGGTCGGCCTCGGCGCCGGCGCCGGCCAGCACCCTCGCCTGCTGCGGCCAGGTGGCCAGGCTGGGCGCGGCGCGCAGGCCGGCGGCGCGGACTGTCTCCCGCAGCGCCGCCTCGTCCAGGTCGCCGAGCTGACGGTACGTGCGGATTCCGGCGGTCTGCAGGGCGGCGGCCAGCTTCGGTCCGATGCCCTGGATCCGCCGGAAGTCGTCCGCGGTCTCCGCGGGGGCGGCGCCGTTCGTCGCCGCGACGGCGACCGGCTCCGGCTGGGCCGGCGTGGTCGGGGCGGGCGGCGTGAAGTCGTCCTCGACGGCGGCCCGGGGAGCCGGGACGACGACCGGCGCGACGACCTCCTCGGCCTGCGGCGTGTGCTGCTCGGCCGGCTCGGCGTCCGCGACCACGCTGGCCGGACGTGCGGCGGGCTCCGCGTCCTCGGTCGACTCGACCTCGGCGGTCACCGGCGTCGCCGGCTCGTCGGCGTTGCTCGGCTCGACCTCGGCGAGCGGTGCGGCGTCGACCTCGGCCGGCGCGGTGGCCTCCGACGCGGCGTCGACCTCGGCCGGTGCCGCCTCGGTGGCGTCGGCCCGCTCGGCGTCGGCCGGCGGCAGGGCGGTGGCGTCGGCGGCCAGGGTGGCGGTCGCCGGGGGAGCGTCGTACTCGGCCGGGGCCGGCTCCTCGGTGACCGCGGCGGGCGGGGGGACCTCGTCCGCGACGGCCGCCGGCCGCTCGTGGTCGGCGGTGGCGGTGGTCGGGGCGCTGACCTCGGCGGCGTCCGCCACCGGGTCACCCTCCACGATGGGCGCCGTCGGGCCGTCGGCCGCCTGGCGACCCCACAGCAACCACCCGCCGGCGAGGCCCACCAGCAGGGCCAGGATCAGGATCAGCCATTGCCCGAAAGTCGACGGCACGGCAAACCTCCCTCTTATGTACGTGAACGACAGTCGTGAGAAAACCGGGGGCAGCTTCGCACACGTGCGTCGTGGACGACAGGGAGGTCGGCGGCTTGCGTCCCTGCTGGGATACGTCGTGCCGGGGGGTGGTGACGGGATGACCGAGCGTGTGCCGTCGCGACGGACCGGCGGGGGCGCCCCGGACCGCGGTGCAGGACGGGCCCGGGGAGTCGGTGTCAGCGCACCGGGTCGGACGCCGGCGCGGTGGTGGCGTCCCAGGTGTAGAAGCAGCCGGCGACGGCGTCCCGGGGGGAGCCCCAGGTCGGCAGGTACGGCGACGTGTGCGCGGAGAGTCGTTCGTTGACCTGCCGGTAGAGCGGGTGGTTGCGCACCCCGGCCACCGCGTCCGGGTCGACGTCCGCCGTCTCCACCAGGTGTACGCACAGGTCGTGCAGGCAGTACAGCGACCGGTGCCGGACGCCGGTGAGGCCGGGCAGCTCCGTCGCGTCTGACTCGGCGAAGATCTGCGCGACCCGCCCCTCCGCTCCCGGGACGATCCGGCTGACGATCAACAGACGACTCATCGGGGGACCCCTCTCGCCGGTGGTGCCCCTGACCCAGCCCGAGGACGTCGGACACCTTGTCGGGCCACCATGCCCGGCCGCTGTCACCTCTCCGTCACGCGGGGAGAGCGGCCGGTGACGCCGGAGCGGGGTGCGGGTGGCCGGCTGGCGTGCCGGATCGGGGCGAGGGTCTCGTCGAGCAGCGCGCACATCGCCGGGGAGGGCTCCAGGCGCAGCTCCCGCAGCAGCAGGTCGCGGTAGACGTAGAAGGCGTGCACCGCCTCGAAGGCGTTCCCTTCCGCGAGGTGGATCCGGACGACCAGGCGGTGGGGCGTCTCGCGGAGCGGCTCGGCGGCCATCGCCTCCAGGGCGGCCTCCAGCGCCTCCCCGTGCCGGCCCGCCGCGAGATGGTTGCCGGCGAGTTGTTCGAGCATGTGCAGCCGGAGCTGGCGCAGCCGTTCGCGTTCCAGCAGGACCCAGTCGTCGTACCAGCCGGGGAGCAGGTCGTGGCGGCCGGCGACGCGGACGGCGTCCGGCACCTCCCCGTCGCGGACCCGGGCCGCGACGTCGACCAGTTCGTCGGTGTCGAGGTGGACGGTCGGGTCGAGCCGGACGGTGTCCCCGTCGGTGAGCAGCGGGCAGCAGGGGTCCTGGCGCAGCCGCCACAGCGCGGTACGCAGTGACGACAGCGCCCGCTCCTCGGACGTCTCCGGCCAGAGCAGTCCGGCCAGGTGGCTGCGGGTCGCGGCCGGGCGCAGGCCGATCAGGGCGATGACCCGTTGCAGTCCCCGCGGTACCACCACCGGCACGTCGTCGTGCAGCAGCCGGAAACCGCCGAGCAGCTGTAGCGACACCCGCGGCGCGGGTCCGGCGCCGGCCGTCGGCAGTTTGGAATGACCGGTCACCGGCGCACCCCCTGCCCCGGACTCCTCGTCCCGACCGTCCTCGTTGCCCCGGTGCGCGGCTGCCCGCGACGCCGATGTCGGAACGGCTCCGCCGCGGCGGCGACGTCGGATGTCCGGCGCCGTCCGGGCTGACCGAGACGGAGATTATCAATGATGATTACACTCAGTCAACCTATTCGTCGTTAATGTGACCGTCCAGTACGGTCGGTTCGCAGCGGTCCTGAACTGCGAATATTTGTCGCTATGCGCTGGGTGTCGCAAGGGGACGCATAGCCCCGGCACAGTTTGCGTCAACACAGCGTCACCGAATCTCTACCTCCCGCGCTCAGCTCGGGTGACGCTGCGGTGACGTCCCCGTCGGCATCGTGTCGGCAGTCGTCCGGCCGACCGGAACCCGCCCGAGGGGGAGACGCTTCATGGACCGTTCGCTCATCGTCGCGAAGGTGCTGCCCACCGCCGAGGACCAGGTCGCCGAGATCTTCGCCGAGTCCGACGCGACGGAGCTGCCGCGTCTGGTCGGCGTGCGGCACCGCTCGCTGTACCGGCTGCACGACCTCTACGTCCATCTGCTGGAGACGGAGCTGCCGGCCGAGGGCGCGGTGGAGGACGCCCGCGGGCATCCCGAGTTCGTCCGGATCAGCACGCGGTTGCGGCCGTTCATCTCGCCGTACCTGCCGGACTGGCGCTCGCCCCGGGACGCCATGGCCCACTGCTTCTACCGGTTCGACGCGCCCGGGCGGCGGCCGTGACCACCACCGCGCCCCGCGACGAGCAGCTCTGGTCCCGCTGCGCCGGCTGCTCCTCGCTGCTGTACCGCAAGCGGCTGCGCCGCAACCTCGACGTCTGCCCCGAGTGCGGCACGCACTCCCGCCTGGACGCCCCGGCGCGGGTGGCCCAGCTGGTCGACCCGGACTCGTTCACCGCGCTGCCCGAGCGGGCGGTGGAGGTGGACCCGATCGGCTTCGTCGACGCGCTGCCGTACCCGCACCGGCTGACCGCGGCGCGGGCCGGCACCGGGCTGGACGAGGCGGTGGTCTGCGGCACCGCCGCCGTCGGTGGGCACCGGATCGCGCTGGCGGTGATGGACTTCCGGTTCCTCGGCGGCAGCCTGGGCTGCGCGGTCGGCGAGCTGATCACCCTGACCGCCGAGCGGGCGCTCGCCGAGGAGGTGCCCCTGGTGCTGGTCACCGCATCCGGCGGGGCCCGGATGCAGGAGGGGGCGCTGTCGCTGATGCAGATGGCCACCGTGAGCCAGGCCGTCGCCGGGCTGCGCGAGGCGGGACTGCTCACCGTCAGTGTGATCACCGATCCGACGTACGGCGGGGTGGCGGCCTCGTTCGCGACGAACACCGACGTGGTGCTCGCGGAGAGCGGGGCGCGGATGGGCTTCGCCGGCCCACGGGTGATCCGGCAGGTCACCGGCGCCGCGCTGCCGGAGGGCTTCCAGACGGCCGAGTTCCTGCTGCGGCACGGGCAGGTCGACATGGTGGTGCCCCGGCACGCGCTGCGCGGGCGGCTGACGGCTCTGCTCGCCGCCGCCCGGGACGGTCGCCGGGCCCGCCGGCGCCCGCCCGTACCCCGGCAGGAGCCGGCGCCCCGACCGGCGCCGCGAGCCGACGCGCCGCTCCCGGCGACGGCGGCCGGCCCCGGGCCGCTCCGGGCGACCGACGCTCCCGCGCCGGCCCCGGCGGTGGACGGCTCCGGGCGGGACGCCTGGGACACGGTGCGCACCGCCCGCAACCCGGGCCGGCCCACCACGCTGGACTACCTGGACAGCGCCTTCGACGGCTTCGTGGAGCTGCACGGCGACCGGCTCGGCGCGGACTGCCCGGCGATCGTCGGCGGGCTGGCCCGGATCGGCGGCCGGCCGGCGATGGTGATCGGCCACCAGAAGGGACACACCACCGCGGAGCTGGTGGCCCGCAACTTCGGCATGGCCAGCCCGGCCGGGCACCGCAAGGCGCTGCGGCTGATGCGGCTGGCCGCCCGGCTCGGCCTGCCGGTGGTGACCCTGGTGGACACCCCCGGGGCGGACCCGGGGGTGGGCGCGGAGGAGCAGGGCCAGGCGGCGGCGATCGCCGAGAACATCCTGGCGCTGAGCGTGCTGCCCACCCCGGTCGTCGCGGTGGTCACCGGCGAGGGCGGCAGCGGTGGCGCGCTGGCGCTGGCCGTCGCCGACCGGGTGCTGATGCTCGAACACGCCGTCTACTCCGTGATCAGCCCGGAGGGCTGTGCCGCCATCCTCTGGCCGGACAGCTCAGCCGCCCCGCAGGCCGCCCGCGCGCTCCGGCTCACCGCGCCGGACCTGTGCCGGCTCGGCGTGGTCGACGAGGTGGTGCCCGAACCGGCGCCGGCCGCCCACCAGGACCCGGCCACCGCCGCCGAACTGCTGGCCCGGGCGGTGGCGGCGAACCTCGCCCCGCTGCTCGACGTGCCGCCGGCCACCCTGGTCCGCCGCCGGCGGCAACGCTTCCGTCGGTACGGCGCCGCCCGCGCCGGCGTCCCGGCGGTGCGGCGATGAGCGCCGGCCAGGGCCCGGACGCCGTGCTCGACGGGCTGCGGCGGCACGCCCACCGGCTCGTCGCCGAGCTGGCCGGCCCGGTGCGGCGGGTCCGGCTGCGCAGCGGCGAGACCGTGCTCGAGGTGGAGTGGCACGTGCCCGCCCAGGCCGCGCCCGGGACCGAGCCCGTACCCGCAGCCGTACCCGAACCGGAGCCGGCCGCCGGCACGCCGCCGCCCGACCCCGGCCGGCTCACCGTGCGGGCGCCCGTGGTCGGCACCTTCTACCGGGCCCCGGAGCCCGGCGCGGCGCCGTTCGTCTCCGTCGGCGACCTGATCCGTCCCGGTCAGGTGGTCGGCATCGTCGAGGCGATGAAGCTGATGAACGAGGTGACCGCCGACCAGGCCGGACGGGTGGTCGAGGTGCTCGTGGACGACGGCCAGCCGGTCGAGTACGACCAGCCGCTGCTCGCCCTGGAGCCGGCCGGGCAGCGGGGTGGATGATGTTCGAGAAGGTGCTGATCGCCAACCGGGGCGAGATCGCGCTGCGGGTGCTGCGGGCCTGCCGGGAACTGGGCGTGCGCACGGTGGTGGTGCACTCCAGCGCCGACGCCGACTCGCTGCCGGTGCGGATGGCCGACGAGACCGTCCGGATCGGACCGGCGCCGAGCCGGCAGAGCTACCTCAACGCGGCCGCGATCGTCGAGGCGGCCCGGCAGACTGGTGCCCAGGCCGTCCACCCCGGTTACGGCTTCCTGTCCGAGGACGCCGACTTCGCCGAGATCTGCGCCGAGAACGGCCTCGTGTTCATCGGGCCGCCGCCGCAGGTGATGTCCGCCCTGGCCGACAAGTCCACCGCCCGGGCGCTGATGAGCCGGGCCGGGCTGCCGCTGCCGCCGGGCAGCGTACGGACCCTGCCGACCGTCGCCGAGGCCCTCGAGGTGGCCGCCGAGGTGGGGTACCCGGTGATCGTGAAGGCCGCCGCGGGCGGCGGCGGGCGCGGGATGACCGTGGTCCGCTCCGCCGGCGCGCTGCCCCGGGCGTACGCCCGCACCCGCGCCGCCGCCCAGGTCGCGTTCGGCGACGACCGGGTGTACGTCGAGCGGTACCTGACCGACGCCCGGCACGTCGAGGTGCAGGTGCTCTGCGACGGCCACGGCAACGGGGTGCACCTGGGCACCCGGGACTGCTCGGTGCAGCGCCGGCACCAGAAGCTGGTCGAGGAGGCGCCGGCTCCGGGGCTCTCCGTGGCCACCCTGGCCACCCTGGCGGAGACCGCGCTGCGTGGCGCCCTGTCGGTCGGCTTCACCGGGGCGGGGACCGTGGAGTTCCTCGTCGACGAGGCGGAACGGTGCCACTTCCTGGAGATCAACTGCCGGATCCAGGTGGAGCACCCGGTCACCGAGATGGTCACCGGCGTCGACCTGGTCCACGAGCAGTTGCACATCGCGGCCGGGGTGCCGCTGCGGTTGCGGCAGGAGGAGATCCGGCTGCACGGGGTGTCGGTGGAGTGCCGGGTCAACGTGGAGGACCCGGACCGCGACTTCGCCCCGGCCCCGGGGCGGCTGGAGCGGTTCCGGCCGCCGGGCGGGCCGTTCACCCGGGTCGACACCCACGGCCACCCCGGTTACCTGGTCAGCCCGCACTACGACTCGCTGCTGGCCAAGGTGGCGGTCTGGGCGCCGGACCGGGCGTCCGCCCTGGACCGGCTGGAACGCGCGCTCGGCGAGTTCGACATCGCCGGCCCCGGCGTGCGGACCACCATTCCCTTCGTCCGGCGGGTGCTCGACGACGCCGCCTTCCGCAAGGCCGGCCACACCACCGGCCTGGTCGACCGGCTGCTCGCCGACCGCGCCCCGACCGGCGCGCCCGTACCGGCGCCCGCCGCCCCCGCCGCCGCCGCCAACCAGCCCGGCACATCCGTCAGGAGGACCCGATGACCGTCGCTTCCGATCGACCGCTCACCACGGAGATAACCGACATCCTGGTCACGCACTGCGGCCTGGACGCCGACACCGCCGCCCGGAGCCCCGCCGCCAGCCTGGAGGAGCTGGGCATGGACTCGCTGGCCCTGCTCGAACTCTCCGCCGTCGTCGCCGACCGGTGGCAGGTACGCATCCCGGAACAGGCCGGCCGGCTCAGCATCGCGGGCGTGGCCGACCTGGTGGCCCGCCGGGCCGACCCGCCGCCCGGGCACACCGAGAACAGCGTGGTCATCGACGCGCCGCTGCCGCTGGTCTGGCGGGTCACCAACGACGTCGCCCGGTGGACCGAGCTGTTCACCGAGTACGCCGTGGTGGAGATCCTGGACCAGACCGGCGACACCGTCCGGTTCCGGCTCACCATGCACCCCGACGAGAACGGGGTCTCCTGGAGCTGGGTCAGCGAACGCACCGCGGACCCGGCGACCCGGCAGGTGCGGGCGCACCGGGTGGAGACCGGCCCGTTCGAGTACATGCGGATCCACTGGCGCTACGACGAGGTGCCCGACGGCACCCGGATGACCTGGGTGCAGGACTTCGCGATGAAACCCACCGCGCCGGTGGACAACGCGGGCATGACCGACCGGATCAACGCCAACAGCAAGGTTCAGCTGGCGGTCATCAAGGAGCGGATCGAGCGGCTGCCCGCCGGAGGCGACGATGAGTGAGATGGTCACCGGCGTCATCGCCGCCCGCGACGTCGCCGCCGACCGGCGGCGCGGCGGGGAACTGCGGGTGCTGCTCGGGCCGAAGACCGTCGGCAGCACCTCCGGCTTCATGGGGGTGGCCGCGCTCGCGCCGGGGGAGCGGATCGCCGAGCACTACCACCCCTACAGCGAGGAGTTCCTCTACGTGGCACGCGGCGCCATCACCGTGGACCTCGACGACGAACCGGTGCCGCTGGCGGCCGGGGAGGCGCTGTTCGTGCCGCGACTCGTGCGGCACCGGCTGCGCAACACCGGCGACGAGACCGCCGAGGTGGTCTTCCACCTCGGCCCCCTCGCGCCCCGGCCGGAGCTCGGCCACGTCGACACCGAGGTCGCCCAGCAGCGGGGCCCGTCGTGACCGGCCGGCGCACCGTCGTCACCGGCATCGGGGTGGTCGCCCCGGGCGGCGCCACCCGGGACCGGTTCTGGAAGACCATCACCGAGGGGCGCACGGCCACCCGGCGGATCACCTTCTTCGACCCGGCGCCGTTCCGCTCCCGGATCGCCGCCGAGTGCGACTTCGACCCCGACGCCGCCGGGATCACCCTCGCCGAGCGGCGGCGCGCCGACCGGTACGTGCAGTTCGCCCTGGCCTGCTCGGCGGAGGCGCTCGCCGACAGCGGCCTGACCCTCACCGACGCCGAGCGGGAGCGCGCCGGGGTGGTGCTCGGCACCGCCGTCGGCGGGACCATGGCGCTGGAGAAGGAGTACGTCCGGGTCAGCGACAGCGGCCGGGACTGGCTGGTCGACCACACCCTCGGCGGGCCGTACCTCTACCAGGCGCTGGTCCCGAGCAGCCTGGCCGCCGACGTGGCCTGCCGGCACGGCCTGCACGGCCCGGCCCAGGTGGTCTCCACCGGCTGCACCTCCGGCATCGACGCGATCGGGTACGCCCACCAGCTCATCGCCGACGGCGAGGCCGACGTGGTGCTCGCCGGGGCGGCCGACTCGCCCATCTCGCCGGTCACCGTCGCCTCGTTCGACGCCATCGGGGCGACCAGCCCGGACAACGACGACCCGGAGCACGCCTCCCGGCCGTTCGACGCCGACCGGCACGGCTTCGTCCTGGCCGAGGGCGCCGCGGTGCTGGTGCTGGAGGAGGCCGGGCACGCCCGCCGCCGGGGCGCGCACGTCTACTGCGAGCTGGCCGGCTACGCCAGCCGCAGCAACGGCTTCCACATGACCGGGCTGCGTCCCGACGGGGTCGAGATGGCCCTCGCCATCGGCGACTCGCTGCGGCAGGCCCGGCTCGCCCCGGGCGACGTGTCGTACATCAGCGCGCACGGCTCCGGCACCCGGCAGAACGACCGGCACGAGACCGCGGCGTTCAAGCGGGCGCTCGGCCCGGCCGCGTACCGGGTGCCGATCAGCTCGATCAAGTCGATGGTGGGGCACTCGCTCGGCGCCATCGGCTCGATCGAGATGGCCGCCTGCGCCCTCGCCATCGAGTACGGCGTGGTGCCGCCGACGGCGAACTGGACCACCCGGGACCCGGAGTGCGACCTGGACTACGTGCCCAACGAGGCCCGCGAGCTGCCGGTGGACGTGGCGCTGTCGGTGGGCAGCGGCTTCGGCGGCTTCCAGTCCGCGATGGTCTTCCGGCGGCTGGCGGCAACGGCATGACCGCGC
Organism: Micromonospora sp. GCM10011541; assembly: GCF_042650725.1. NCBI lineage: Bacteria > Bacillati > Actinomycetota > Actinomycetes > Micromonosporales > Micromonosporaceae > Micromonospora > Micromonospora sp. GCM10011541. The sequence goes on along the minus strand of NZ_JBHSBP010000009.1, from coordinate 13,516 downwards.
GGGCGGTGGTGACCGGGATCGGGGTGGTGGCGCCCAGCGGTGTCGGCGCCGACGCGCACTGGTCGGCGGTGCTCGCCGGCACCCGGCGCACCGGGCCGATCAGCCTGTTCGACCCGGCCCGCTATCCCACCCGGGTCGCCGGGGAGGTGCCGGACTTCGACCCCACCGGCTTCGCCGACGGCCGGCAGCGGGTGCAGACCGACCGGTGGACGCACCTCGGGTTCGCCGCCACCCGCCTCGCGCTGGACGACGCCGGGCTGCCCGAGCGGGCCCCCGACCCGTACGGGTGGGCGGTCACCCTGGCCAGCTCGTCGGGGGGGAACCTGTTCGGGCAGCGGGAGCTGCAACGGCTCTGGGGCGGTCCGACCCGGACGGTGGGGGCGTACCAGTCGATCGCCTGGTTCTACGCGGCCAGCGTCGGGCAGCTCTCCATCCACCACCAGTTCAAGGGGCCGTGCGGGGTGCTGGTCGCCGAGTCCGCCGGCGGGCTGGACAGCCTCGCGCACGCCGTCCGGACTGTCCGTCGGGGCACCCCGGTGGTGATCGCCGGGGCGACCGAGTGCCCGCTGAGCCCGTACGCGTTGGCCTGCCAGCTCCGCTCCGGCCTGCTCAGCGACGTGGCCGACCCGGAGCGGGCGTACCGGCCGTTCGACGTCGCGGCCGCGGGGTACGTCCCCGCCGAGGGCGGCGCGGTCTTCGTGGTGGAGGAGCTGGGGCACGCGCTGGCCCGGGGCGCCCGGATCTACGGCGAGGTGACCGGCTGGGCGGCCACCCACGACGCCGCCCCCACCGACCCGGACGCCGGCCCCGACCCGACCCACTACGCGCGGGCGCTGCGGCTGGCCCTGGACCGGGCCGGCGTCCGGCCGCACGACGTGGACGTGGTCTGGCCGGACGCGCTCGGCGTGCCCGCGCACGACCGGGCCGAGGCGGCCGCGCTGCGCGCGGTGTTCGGTGACCGGACCCCAGCGGTGACCACCCAGAAGCCGCTGACCGGCCGGGCTCACCAGGGCGGGTCGGCCCTGGACGCGGCGACCGCGCTGCTCGCCTTCCGGCACGACCTGCTGCCCGCCTCCGCCGGTCCCGAGCAGCCCGCGGAGGGCTGCGAGCTGAACTTCCTGCGGGCGCCCCGCCGGCCGCGCAGCCGCATCGCGCTGGTCGGCGCGCGCGGATTCGACGGTTTCAACAGCGCGCTGGTGCTCCGCGGCGCCGCGCCGCCACCGCCGACGGGCCAGGGGAGCTGACCGGGCCGCTGTGGACCGGGATCGAACGCAGGTTCACCGGCGCGCCCCATCTCGTCCGGACCACGTCGTCCAGGCTCCCGGCGGCCACCATCGCCCGCGCCTCGGCACCGACGTCCAGATAGGACGCGACCAGCACGTCGGCCGTCTCGTCCGAGCCCACGGTGAACTCCGCGTCCGGGTCGACCGGACCCGCCGGCCGGCCCGCGTACGTCTCGATAGCCTCGATGGCGGAGGTGGGGCGGTGAGATTCCAGGTGGCGGTGTGCGGGCCGGCGGAGGCGACGGAGACGGAGTTGACGCACGCGCGACGGGTGGGGGAGCTGCTGGCCGAGCGGGATGTCATCCTCCTCTGCGGAGGAGGCGGTGGGGTGATGGCGGCGGCCGCCGCCGGCGCCCGCTCCCGCAACGGCCTCGTCATCGGCGTACGCCCCGACGACGGCGCCGACCCCGGTCCGGCCGACGTGTCCGCGTCCGTGGTGACGAACATGGGGCAGGCGCGCAACGCGATCCTGGTGTGGAGCGCGGACGCGGTGATCGCCGTCGGCGGCTCCTGGGGGACCCTCAGCGAGGTGGCCCTGGCGATGTGGCGGGGCACCGTCCCGGTGGTGCTTCTCGGCGGCTGGCGGGTCCTCGGTCCCACCGGCGAGCCGGTGCCCGGGCCGCGCCCCGTCCACACCCCGGAGCAGGCGGTGCAGGCGGTGCTCCCGCCCGGGCCGTGACCTGTGCTCAGCCGAGCAGCGCCAGCAGATCACGAGGATGGCCGGCGGTACGGTCCGCCGGCTCACCCGGCTCGTACTGATGGCCCCAGCCGGCGGCCACCGCCAGCGCGCCGCTGCGGCGCGCCGCCCGAGGGTCGAGCGGCGAGTCACCGACGTACGCGGTTCGGGAGGGATGGACGCCGAGCAGCCGGCAGGCCAGCTCGACGCCGTCGGGCTCGGGTTTGGGTCGCGCGACCTCGTCCCCGCCGACGACGACCTGGAAATGCCCGAGCAGACCGACCCGGTCGAGCAGGATCTCGGCCGCCTGGTGGCTGGCGCCGGTGAAGAGACCGACCGCCCCCCGTCCGGCGACGCCGGCGAGCAGGTCGGCCACCCCGGGATAGACGGTGACCTGCGTGGCGAGGGCGATCAGGTGGGCGTGGTAGCGGGCGAGGTCCCGGTCGGTGGCCGGCCGTTCCAGCAGGTGCGTCAGCAGTGCGGCCGGTGGCCCGAGCGGGTACCCGGCGATGATCTCGGCGTCGGAGAGCAGCGGTCCCCCGGCGTCCATGATGGCGGCGCGGTAGGCCGCGGGCACCACCGCGTGGGACTCGATCAGCGTGCCGTCCATGTCGAAGACGATCGCGTCCACCCGCTCGTGTGCCGCCCGCACGGGCAGATGCTAGGGCAGCCGGGCGGATCCCATCGGACCCGGACGGCGGGGGAATCTCAGCCGGCCGTCGTCCTGAACTGGGCGGCGAGCCGCTTCGGGGCGCGGGCGTACCAGGCCTCGGTGACCAGCTCGGTCAGCTCCTCGACACCGATCCGGTCGAGCCGGACCAGCACCGCCGGGTACCCGTCGAAGTGCGGCGTGGTGAAGTAGACCTCGGGATCGTCGGCGAGAAGCGCCTCCTTGGCGCCCTCGTCGGGCACCCGGGCGCCGAGGATCGGCCCGTCCGGCGCGGCGTCGCCCAGCGCAGCCAGGTCACCGCGGCGCAGCGGCCGTTCCCAGACGAAGAGCTTGTCGCGGACCCGCCACGCGGGCAGGTCGTCGTGGGAGCCGCGCTCGGTGGTCTCCGGCAGGGCGAGCGCGATCCGTCGTACGTCGTCCCAGGTCGCCATGGCCCGACCGTACCCCCGCCCACCGACACCACGGTGCGGCCGGCGAATTGGTCATAGCCCGCGCAGCAGGTTGATGTCGTGGCGGTCGACCTCCCGCGGCGGGTAGCCCTCCCGGAAGCGGAGCTGCTGGCCCACCGACAGGCAGGGCACCGGGCGGCCGTCGATGACGCCCTCGGCGAAGCCGTCCGCGGCGTACGCGAACGTCGCGCCGTCCAGTCCGGACTGCACTCCGCTGCCGTCCGGGCGGAACGCCACCGGGTGGATGTCGACCTTGCGGCCGTCCGGCGCGGTCAGCTCGGCGCGGACCGGCAGCCAGTCCACCGTGGTCACGAAGCCCAGCCGGTCGAGCAGCGCGAGCAACTCCGCCTGCTGGCTCGCGTCGATCGCCAGGTCGAGGTCGGCGTGCGGCCGGGTCTGCCGGCCCACCACCGCGTCCACCGCCCAGCCGCCGGCCACCCAGACCCGCAGCCCGTCCGCGGCGAACTCGTCCAGCAGTGCGGTCACCTGGTCCCCGTTCACCCCTGGACCTTGGCAGACTGACGGTCTGCCCGCGAAAGGGAAGGATCGTGATGCGCCGGATCATCGTCTGGATGTCCGTCTCCCTCGACGGCATCATCGAGGGACCGAACCGGGAACTCGACTGGCACCGGGTCGACGAAGAGCTGCACCAGCACGTCAACGACGAGCTGCGGACCAAGGGCGCCTTCCTGCACGGCCGCCGCACATACGAACTGATGGCCGGCTTCTGGCCGACCGCCGACCAGGACCCGGCCGCCAGCGCGACCACCCGGGAGTTCGCCGGGATCTGGCGGGAGATGCCAAAGGTCGTCTACTCCCGGACGCTGGCCCGCGCGGGCGTGCCGCTCAGCGTCACCCCCGCCGCGAACGTCATCCGGCGGGGCAGCCGCGTTCCTGCGGCAGAGGTTCGGGCTGGACCCGGTCGGCCGGCGGCCGGTGCGACGGACGGCGGGCGCGCCGATGGCTGAGCCGCTGCTGCCGGCGAGCCTGGCCGACTTCGCTGGGCTCGCCCGGGCCGCGCTGCCGCCGGAGGTGTGGGACTTCGTCGAGGGCGGCAGCGGGACGGAGACCACGCTGACCGCCAACCGGGCCGCGCTGGACCGGGTCGCCGTGCTGCCCCGGGTGCTGACCGGCGTGGACCGGCCGCGGACCGACGCGCCGCTGCTCGGCCGGCCACAGGCGATGCCGGTGGCGGTCGCGCCGATGGCGTACCAGCGGCTGGTGCATCCGGACGGCGAGCCGGCGCTGGCGGCCGCCGCCCGCGCGGCCGGGGTGCCCTACGTGGCCAGCACGCTGAGCAGCACCCGGATCGAGGAGATCGGCGCGGTCGGTGGGGAGGTCTGGTTCCAGCTGTACTGGCTGCGCGACCGGGGCATGGTCGCCGACCTGCTGGACCGGGCGCACGCGGCCGGCTGCGCCGCGCTGATGGTCACCGTCGACGTGCCGATCCTCGGCCGGCGGCTGCGCGACGTGCGCAACGGCTTCGCCCTGCCGCCGCACGTGACCGCGGCGAACCTGCCGGGCGGGCGGGACGATCTGGCCCACCAGGGGACGCCCGGCGTGTCGGCGGTCGCCGTGCACACCGGCGCGGCCTTCGCCCCGGCGTTGAGCTGGGCGGACCTGGCCTGGCTACGCGGTCGTACCACGCTGCCGCTGCTGGTCAAGGGCGTGCTCGACCCTCGCGACGCGGCCCGCGCCGCGGAGACCGGGGCGGACGCGGTCGTGGTGTCCAACCACGGCGGCCGGCAGCTCGACGGCACCCCGGCCACCGCGACGGTGCTGCCGGAGGTGGTGGCCGCGGTGGGTCAACGGTGCGAGGTGCTGCTGGACAGCGGGGTGCGGGGCGGCGTGGACGTGCTGCGGGCGCTGGCGCTCGGCGCGACCGGGGTGCTGGTCGGCCGCCCGATGCTCTGGGCGCTCGCGGCGGGCGGCCGGGCCGGCGCCGAGGCGGGCCTGGCGCTGCTCGCCGCCGAGCTGCGCGACGCGCTCACCCTGACCGGCTGCGCCGACCCGGCCGCCGCCCGGCACCTGCGCACGACGACCGGAGGCTGAGCTCGGCGCCGCCGGGGCGACCGGTGCGCTCATCAGCCGCGGTGCGGTCCCCTGATCTCGCCGGAGCCGCGGGGGATCAACCGGGTCGCCACCAGATGCGTCCGCGGTCGCCACTGCTCGCCGTCCAAGCGCCGGAAGATCAGCGACGCGGCGACCCGGCCCATCTCGGACGGGTCCTGTGCGACCACCGTGACGGCCGGCTGGAGCAGGTCGGCGAGGGGGAAGTCGTCGAAGCCCACGAGGGCCACCTCGTGCTGCCGGCCGAGCTGCTGGAGGGCCCGGATGGCCCCGATGGTGACGAGGTTCTGCGAGGTGAACAGCGCGGTGGGCGGGGACCCGGCGGACAGCAGCCGGCGTACCGCCGCCTCCGATTCCCGCTCGGTGTGCAGGTCGTGCACGGCGGGGGCGGCGGACGGTCGGATGCCGTGATCGGTGAGGGCCTCCCGGAAACCCTGGAACCGCTGGCGAGCGGTGGGGATCGTCTGCAGGTCGCCGAGGTAGGCGATGTCCCGGTGGCCGTGCGCGACGAGGTGGTGGACGGCCGACGCGGCGCCGTCGTGGTTGTCGGCGAGCACGGCGTCGACCGGCAGGCCGACCGGCGGCCGGTCGACGAAGACCACCGGGGTGCCGGCGTTGACCTCGCCGGCCAGGTAGCTCTGGTCGTCGCTGGCCGGCACGACGACCAGGGCGTCGGCCTGCCGCATGGTGAAGGCGTGGATGAGGTCCCGTTCCCGTTCCGGGTTCTCGTCCACGCTGCCGGCGAAGATGAGCACGCCCCGATCCCGCGCGGCGTCCTCCAAGGCGCGGTGCAGGGCGGCCGAGAAGGGGTTCGCCAGGTCCTCCAGGACCGCGGCGATGGCCGCGCTGCGGCCGCTGGACCGGCGCAGGCTGCTCGCGGTGAAGTTGGGCCGGTAGTCGAGCTGGGCGATCGCCCGCTGCACGGCGGCGGTCTTCGGGGCGGAGACGCCCGCCTCGCCGTTGACCACCCGGGAGACGGTCTTCGGGCTGACGCCGGCGAGCAGTGCGACGTCCCGGAGCGTGGGCCGGGCCTTGGCGCCGGTCGACGTAGCGGGGGCGGCAGCGTGCATGGGCGCTCCTACCGGGCGGGGTGCTGCGGTGGCGGTCGGGGACCACGGCGTACGCCGTGGCCCCCGACCGATGGTGATCGACGGTCAGGTTATCGCCACACCGACCGCAGCGGCCGGATGGTGAGCGAGCGCACCACCACGTCGCCGCCCTCGGCGAACAGGCGCGTCCGGTCGCTGGTCGGCGCGGGGAAGATCTGATCGGTGATGGTGGTCTGTCCCGCCCCGCCGAACACCTCCACCGACGAGCGGTCCACGTACACCGTCATCCGCACCCGGTCGCCGTCCACGGACAGCGGGCCGGAGTGCACGCCGGGGAAGAGCGGACCGACCTCCACCTGCCCGGAGCGCGTCCGGTCGACGTAGAGGCGGCGCGCCCCGGCGTCGTACCCGACCACCGTCCGTTCGTCGTCGCCGCCGCGTACCTGGAGGCCGAAGCGGTCGGCGTCGCGGAGTTCGAACTCCGCCCGGATCTCCAGCACGGCGCCGTCCGCCGCCGGGGGCAGATCGAGCACTCCGGGCCGTACGGTGGCGTCGCGCAGGGTGAACACCTCGCCGCCGCCGCGGAGGGCGGTGAGCTGCGCGGTCGGCTGCTGGACGAGGCGCACCGCGCCGTCGACGGTCTTCAGCGCGAGCTCCCGGGGCAGGGCCATCGCGCCGCGCCACGGTGCGGTCGGCACGCTGCCGGCGTACTGCCAGTTGTTCATCCAGCCGATCGCGACGCGCTGTCCGCCGGGGGCGTCGTTGTAGGTGACCGCCGCGTAGTAGTCCTTGCCGTGGTCGAGCCAGTCGTAGCGTTCCAGCTCGCTGGCCGCCGGCCGGTCGGCGAACATGACGTGGTCGACGAGGAGGTGGCCCCAGCCGCCGGAGTTGAAGTCGTTGATCTCCAGGTGGGCCCGCCGGCCGGCGAACTCGCGGACGTCCCAGCCCACCCAGTCCAGGCGTTCGCTGTCCTTCCCGGTGGCGGTCCGGACGACCTGGCCGTCCACGACGAGGTTGACCGCGGTCTCCACGGACCGGGGCAGCACCGGTTCGTCGGTGGCGACGAGGTGGTCGACCAGCAGGTGTCCCCACCCGCCGGTGTTCTCGTCGACGATCCGCAGCTGGGCGGTGCGACCGCGGAACTCGGTCACGTCCCAGCTGCGCCAGTTCATGAAGCCGGAGAAGTTGCCGGTGGCCGTGCGCACCACCCGGCCGTCCACGAGCAGCTCGACCGCCGTGTCGCCGGTGCCGTCGTTCAGGTGGCCGCCGGCGCCGACGAGCAGGCTCAGGTGGTTGCGGTCGATGGTGAAGCCGGGCGAGGTGAGGGTGCCCGTGGTCGAGTCGGCCTCGAAGAAGGTGGTGAGCAGCTTGTCGCCGACGTGGCCGCGCTCCGACCGGGCGGGGCCCGCCACCGGCGCGCGGTCGCGCAGCCCGCCGGTCGCCGTCCACCCCGCCTGCTCGTACGTCCGGCCGTCGGGGAACTCGAAGTCGATCACCGGCTCGGCGTCGGCCGGTACGAAGGCGGTCGTCGTGCCGGGCAGGTGCGGATGGGCGCCCCCGCCGACGAGCAGGTTCAGGTAGTCCTGGCCGACGGTGAAGTCGGGGGAGACCATCCGTCCCGTGGGCGCGTCGAAGCCGAGGAAGCTGTTGACCAGGGACCGGCCCCGGAACCCGCTGACCTGCTGCTGTCCGGGCACGGTGCCGGGGTACGGGCCGGTGCCGAAGGGCCCGGGCCCCAGGGCCGGGTCGTTCTCCACCGTCCAGCCGGCGTAGTCGTGTTCGAAGTCGGCGAAGAGCGTCCCGGCGGGCGGCTCCGGGTCGCCGGTGACGATGTTGTCGGCGGTGAAGCGGGTGCCGTCCCAGTCGCCGATGAAGTACTGCGCGCCCGATCCGCCGGCGACCGCGCCGGGGTTCAGGTTGACCACCAGCACCCACCTGGTGTGCCGCGGATCGCCGTCGACCGGCAGTTCGAACAGGTCCGGCACCTCCCAGACGCCGCCGACGGCGTTGGCCGGCCCGAAGTCGCTCAGGTGGGTCCAGGTCCGCAGGTCGGGGGAGCCGTAGAAGCTCACCTTGTGCTCGGTGGCCAGCACGACCGCCATGGTCCACCGGCCGGCTTTGGTGTCCCAGAAGACCTTCGGGTCGCGGAACTCCCGGGAGCCCAGGTCCAGCACCGGGTTTCCGGCGTACTTCGTCCAGGTGCGCCCGCGGTCGGTGCTGTACGCCAGCGACTGCGCCTGGCTGCCGGTGGCCGGATATGAGCTGGTGTAGACGGCGACCATGGCCGGCGCGCCAGGGCGGCCGAAGCCGGCGGTGTTCCGCTCGTCGACGACGACGGACCCGGAGAAGATGTGCTCGTCGGCCGAGTAGGGGATGGCGACCGGCAGTTCGGTCCAGTGCAGCAGGTCGCGGCTGACCGCGTGTCCCCACGACATGTTGCCCCACTGCGCGCCCTCGGGGTTGTACTGGAAGAACAGGTGCCACTCGCCCTGGTACCACACCAGGCCGTTCGGATCGTTCATCCAGTTCCGCTCGGGGCTGAAGTGGAGCTGTGGTCGGTGGGGCTCGTCCCTGGTTGGGTTCGGCGCCGCGTGCGCGCCGGGCGCCGGCGCCAGGAGAGTCGCGGCCGCGCAGGCGGCCAGCCATCGGCGGATCCTCATCCACATCCTCCGTCCATCGGGGACTTCTCGTCGCCCGGTCCGGGTCCCGGGCGCCGACCGTGGGGCGAATCGTGCGCGTGCCTGACATCGATGTCAAGAGTTACCTACGGGTTTCGTCCTGGTTATGAGAAAGCACGGGCGAAGCCATTGACATCTCTCCGGCGCTGACCCGAAACTGCCCTGACATCGTTGTCAGTGCGGTCCCGGTCCGGCCGGGGAGTCTTTGAGGGAGAACACATGATCCAGCGCATCGGCCGCCGCCGCGCGGCCCTGCTGGTCGCCGCCGCAGCGGCGACCGGCATGGTCGTCAGCGGGTGCGGCGACAGCTCGGGCGGCGGCTCCGGAGACGGTGACAAGAGCGTGGCCGTCTCGCTGATCACCAAGAACTCCACGAACCCGTTCTTCGTGACCATGCAGCAGGGCGCGAAGAAGGCCGCCGAGGCGGAGGGCGTGAAGCTGACCGTCGCCGCCGGCAAGGAGGACGGCGACGAGGCCGGCCAGGTGCAGGCCATCGAGGACGCGATCGCCCGCGGCGACGCGGGCATCCTGATCACCCCGAACGGCCCCGGCGTGAACCCCGCGATCAAGAAGGCCCGGGACGCCGGGCTCTACGTCATCGCGCTGGACACCCCGCCCGACCCGGCGAACACCGTGGACATCACCTTCGCCACCGACAACTTCAAGGCCGGTGAGCTGATCGGCAAGTGGACGGCGACCCAGCTCGCCGGCAAGCCGGCGACCATCGCCCTGCTGGACCTGTTCAACGACAAGGTCGTCTCCGTCGACTACAACCGCGACCAGGGGTTCCTGACCGGCATGGGCATCGACACCGCCGACAAGAAGAAGAACGGCGACGAGGCGAAGACCGGCAGCTACTCCGGCGGCAGCTACACGATCGCCTGCAACGAGCCGACCAACGGCGCCGAGGACGGCGGCCGGACGGCGATGGAGAACTGCCTGACCAAGAACCCCGACATCAACGTCGTCTACACCATCAACGAGCCGGCCGCGGTCGGCGCGCACAAGGCACTGCAGGCGGCGGGCAAGACCCAGGGCGTCCTGGTCGTCTCCGTTGACGGCGGGTGCGACGGCGTACGGCAGGTCAAGGACGGCGTCATCGGCGCCACCTCGCAGCAGTACCCGCTGAAGATGGCCGAACTGGGCGTACAGGCGATCAAGAAGATCGCGAACGACGGGGAGAAGCCAAAGGTCTCCGAGGGCCTCGACTTCTTCGACACCGGCGTCTCCCTGGTCACCGACAAGGCCGCCACCGGGGTCGAGAGCATCACCAGCGCCGACGGCGCCCAGCGCTGCTGGGGCTGAACCACCACCACCACGGTCGAGGGCCCGGGGCAGCCACCGCTCCGGCCCTCGACCGGGCAGATCGTCCGCCACCGCCGACCTCGGCAGGGAGCCCGCCGTGACCACCACGACACCACCGACCACCGCCGCGCAGCAGTTCGCCCTGCGCCGGCACTCGCCACTGCAACGCGTCCAGCACCTGCTGCACGCGCACCCCGCGATCAGCCCGTTCCTCGTGCTGGTCATCTCGTTCGTCGTCTTCTCCACCCTCAACCCGCGCTTCGCCTCGCCGAACTCGCTCTCGCTCGTCCTGCAGCAGGTGGCGGTCATCGGCGCGCTCGCCGTGGGGCAGACCCTGATCATCCTGACCGCCGGCATCGACCTGTCGGTCGGCGCCGTCGCCATCCTGGCCATGATGCTCGCGGCCAAGCTGGCCGAGGGGCAGGGGCTACCGGGCGCGCTCGCCATCGCGCTGGCCATCGCGGTCGGCGCCGCGGCGGGCGCGCTCAACGGCGCGCTGGTGACCCGGCTGAAGCTGCCGCCGTTCATCGTCACCCTCGGCACGCTCAGCGTCTTCACCGCCCTCGGGCTCCTCTACTCCGAGGGCCAGAGCGTCCAGGCCACCGACCTGCCGGCGGTGCTCAGCTGGACCGGCGAGTCCTTCCCGGTGGGTCGGTTCCGGATCACCGTGGGCGTGGTCGCCGTCGTCCTGCTCTACCTCGCGGTGGGCTTCGCCCTGGCCAAGACCGCCTGGGGCCGACACGTCTACGCGGTCGGCGACGACAAGGAGGCCGCCCGGCTCGCCGGCATCCGGGTCGACCGGGTGCTGCTGAGCGTGTACGTCGTCGCCGGCGCCATCTACGGCATCACCGCCTGGATCCTGATCGGCCGGGCCGGCGCGGCCAGCCCGAACGCGATCACCGACGCCAACCTGGAAAGCATCACCGCCGTCGTCATCGGGGGCACCAGCCTCTTCGGTGGCCGCGGCGCGGTGCTCGGCACCCTGCTCGGCGCGCTGATCGTCGGCTTCTTCCGCAGTGGCCTCTCGCTCGCCGGGGTCGACGACCAGTACCGGGTACTCGCCGTCGGCCTGCTGGTGATCCTCGCCGTGGCCGTGGACCAGTGGATCAGGAAGGTGAGGTCATGACCGCCACCACCACGCACACCCCCGCCGGCCGCTCCGGCGCGGCGGACAGCGGGCAACGCTCACCGGTGCTGTCGGCCCGCGGCCTGGTCAAGACGTTCGGCAAGGTCGTCGGGCTCGACGGGGTGGACCTCGACCTGTACCCGGGCGAGGTGCTCGCCGTCATCGGGGACAACGGCGCGGGGAAGTCCACGCTGATCAAGTGCCTGACCGGCGCGCTGGCGCCGGATGCCGGGGAACTGTTCCTGGAGGGGAAGCCGGCCCAGTTCAAGCGGCCGCAGGACGCCCGGGACGCCGGCATCGAGACCGTCTACCAGACGTTGGCCGTGGCACCGGCGCTGGACATCGCGAGCAACCTCTTCCTCGGCCGGGAGAAGCGCCGCCGCGGCGTGCTCGGTTCGGTGTTCCGGATGCTCGACCAGAAGGGGATGCGCCGGGAGGCCGCGCAGGCCCTCGCCGACCTGGGCATCGGCACCCTGCAGAACGTGGCGCAGGCGGTCGAGACGCTCTCCGGCGGACAGCGTCAGGCCGTGTCGGTGGCCCGGGCCGCCGCCTTCGGCAGCAAGGTGATCGTGCTCGACGAGCCCACTGCGGCGCTCGGCGTCAAGGAGTCCAACCAGGTGCTCCGGATGATCGAGGAGGTCCGGTCGCGGGGGCTGCCGGTCATCCTCATCAGCCACAACATGCCGCACGTGTTCGAGGTCGCCGACCGTATCCACATCCAGCGGCTGGGCCGCTGCGCGGGCGTGGTCACGCCGGCGTCGCACACCATGCCGGAGGCAGTGGCCATCATGACCGGCGCGACCACCCTCGAGGAGACCCCGGGCCGGACGGCGGGCTGAAGCCCGCCGCGGACGTGACCGGGCGATCCAGGCCCGGGAGAGGAAGACTGTGATCACGGTTGTCGGCGAGAGCCTGGTGGATCTGATCGAGGACCCGTCCGGGGAGGCGGTCGCCCACCCGGGAGGCAGCCCGGCGAACGTCGCCGTGGCGCTCGCCCGCCTCGGTCAGCCCACCACCCTGCTCACCCAGCTCGGTGCCGACGCGCACGGGCGGCTGCTCCGCGCCCACCTGGCCGGCAGCGGCGTACGGCTGGATCCGGCGTCGGTGCCGGACCTGCCGCGCACCAGCGTGGCCCGGACCCGGGTGGGCGCGGACGGGCAGGCCCGGTACGACTTCGACATCGCCTGGCGGTCCTTTCCGGAATCCCTGACCGGTGTCGGGTCACGGAGCGACTGCCTGCACACCGGCTCGCTCGCCACGGTTCTCGAGCCGGGCGCCGGCGACGTGCTGGCGCTGGTCCGGGCCCGGCGGGCGACCACGATGATCAGCTACGACCCGAACTGCCGGCCCGACCTGATGGGCGACCGGACCGCGGCCCGGCACCGGGTCGAGCAGCTGGTGGCGGTCAGCGACGTCGTCAAGGTCAGCCTGGAGGACCTGGCCTGGCTCCACCCGGGCCGCGGCTACCAGGAGGTGGGGCGGGCGTGGCTGAAGCTGGGGGCCGTGCTCGTGGTGGTCACCCTCGGCGACGGCGGGGCCTGGGCGGCCACCCGGCGCGGCACGGTACGGGTGGAGGCCCGGCCGGTGCGGGTGGTGGACACCGTCGGCGCGGGCGACGCGTTCACGGCCGGGCTACTGGCCGCGCTGAGCGAGCGGGACCTGCTCGGCGCCCCGCGGCGTCCGGCGCTCGGCGGCGTCGGCCGGGACACGCTCGGCGCCGTCCTGGCGGAGGCGGCCCATGTCGCCGCCCGCACCTGTGCCCGGCGGGGTGCGGATCCACCCACCCGGGCCGAGCTGGCCGTCGACCAGCCGGCCGTGCTCGCACCCGGAAGCTGACCGCGTGCTGTCGCCGTTCCACCACCACCCGTGCTCGGACGTCCGCTTCGCACCGTAGATAATGGACCGATGGTTGCCTGGGAGTACGCGTTGCTTGTCCGTCGCTATCAGGGGCAGGGCCGCAATTTCCACGTCTCATTCGTCTGGTACGGGCCCGACGGCTCACGCACCGACATCACCGCGTACGGCGACACCGCGATCGCGCACCTCAACCGGGCCGGCCGGGAGGGCTGGGAACTGGTCTCCGCCGCCGAGGACGTCAACAACGTCCAGGGCAGCACCGAGGTGCACCGCTACCACCTGAAGCGCCCGCTGGCCTGACTGTGAGCATGGCGGGGTCGGTTCAGCAGTGGTGAGCTGACAGTTGGCAGCGG